>JAFVHO010000202.1 GCA_017474485.1 Prevotella sp. | reverse complement strand
GGCTGAAGAAAATTGGGGAGGCTTTTGGGAAATAATATTATGCATTTGAATAAAACAAAGGTTAAATACGTTAATTTTGCCTCCTTATTTCTGACATTGTCCAACCCTCAATCCACCTCTCTACCGTTTAATGTATAAGTTATTGATTATCAATGCTTAATATATTCGCTAAATGCTCTAAACTTAACGCCGTCACTATCGGGAATAGTGTGACGAGTATTGGTAGTTTTGCTTTCGATGGTTGTACTGGCCTTAAGTCTGTCACTATCGGCAATAGTGTGACGACTATTGGCAGTTATGCTTTTAGTAATTGTTCTAACCTGACCTCCATTACCATCCCCAACAGCGTGAAGAGTATTGGCTATCATGCTTTCGATGGTTGTACTTTCCTTAAGTCCGTTATAATTAGCAGCGGCGTAACAAGTCTTGGATATAATTCTTTCGATGGAGTAGATATCCCAATCATTATTTCGCTGATAGAGAATCCATTTGGAATATATGGTAAAGGATCAAGTAAAAGAGTCTTTACATTTGACACATTCGATTATGCTACGCTGTATGTACCCAATGGTACTATTGATAAATATAAGGCAACAGAGGGTTGGATGAACTTTGTTCATATTGAGGAAGGTAATCCCACTGGAATCAATGATGTTGAGAATGCCCAAAACAGTAACACCACTATTTACGACATGAATGGTGTTCACCTGCCAGAGACCAGAAAAGGTATTAATATCGTAAATGGCAAGAAGGTGATAGTTAAATAGTACGTACTTAGAGGTGAGTGACATTACGATATTTGAAGAGAGTTTCAAGAAGGAAGAAAAGGAGTAAACAAATCAATTAAAAATAATTTAGTTATGAAACATGTACGTTTTGAACCATGGAAAGGTGAAAATTACCTGACGAGTGGTTTTAATGGGAAAAAGGTTCTGGTTATTGGAGATAGTTTTTACTGCTCAGAGGAAGAAGCAGTCCCCACTTTGACTAAAAAAGTAATAACTGACTATCTTGCAATCAGGAATGGTGAGTTTCGCGAAAATAAAGGTGAATGGACTAACACCTATTTGAAATTCGAACGTTCCCTTGAAGGAAAAGAAACTACCCCTGAAGACAGTCGTAGGATATGGAATTCCATAGCTTTCTATAATTATCTTCAAGTCCCAATGTCTGGAGCTAGAGAATCTGGCTCCAAATTGGACTATACGAATGCAGAGAATGCTTTTTTTGAAGTAATTAATGAATTGCAGCCAGACTTAATCATCGTATGGGGCGTTGGTAAGCTATTTAACAATTTGCCAGAAGATAGATGGACATGGGGTAAACCATTAGATATAGATGGATGGGAAATTAAAAATGGTTATTATCAATTGGATAATAATAAACAAACTCGTTGTATAGCCGTGTACCATCCATCTACTGGTTATCAATGGGATTGGTGGCATAAGGTGATAGAGGGTGAATTATGTTAATTGCATCAACGGACTGACACCTGATTTGTTATCAAATAATTGCCTCCACGTTCCACGAACATGTTGGAGATTCCGATAGATAGGCGGTTCGCGGGTGTGGACGGTGCGCGTGGACGTTCCACTTTGCTTCCACATCGTCTCCACGCCTTGAACCGTTAGCAGAGACAGCCGTTGCTGTTCGCAAGATAGCTGTAGCGACACGAAAATGGTGAGCGTTTTACCCTAAACGCTCACCGTTTTCTGGCAGGTGCTCACCGTTCCTCCATGAGACAGCCCTGCGGCGTACCTTTATTGAGGGATCAGGGGACGGTTCTGTGATCATTTTTTGAGTAGATTATTTTGAAGTTTAAGAAAATGTTACTATATTTGCGCTGTCAAACAGGAAAGCATCAGCACATGCCTCGACAGGAAAGGACAAAGAGCAGAACCGGCATTTATCATGTCATGCTTCGTGGAATCAACAAGCAGGACATTTTTGAGGATGATGAGGATTATCTTCAGATGACAGTCTGCCTTCAGGGGCTTACAGAGCGATATGATGAGAATGGCGTTGCTGTAGATCCCCTCTGTACCGTTTATTCCTATTGCCTGATGAGCAATCATATACACCTTTTGGTCCGTGAACAAAAAGAGGACATCAGCTCTGTCATAAAAAGATTGGGTGTTGCTTATGCGTATTATTTCAATAAGAAGTATCAGCGTAACGGTCATCTTTTCCAAGACCGCTTCCGCAGTGAGCCAGTCAATATACGATGGAGTACTTTGTAACTCTGCTGCGCTATATCCACCAGAATCCGCTAAAGGCAGGACTCGTGTCTTCCCCCGGTGATTATTCATGGAGCAGCTGGCATGAGTATGCTGGAACTCCTGCGAGTCAGCCATGTATATGTAGAACGTCAGCTGTCATTTCCCGGATAGACACAGCAGATTTACTATCACTGATTGATGATCCCTTGAATGATTGTATGAACATTATTGATGTTGAAACTACAGAGGCTGTTTATCATACTGATAGCGAGCTGAAGGAATTCCTAAGCAATACTCATGGTGTTTCGAATCCCCTGATGGTTCAGAGTCTGGAGAAAAGCAGACGGAACTATATTCTCAAGTCAATGAAAGACTATGGTGCGGGAATACGCCAACTCTCTCGATTGACAGGTGTCTCTTACGGAGTTATACAGAAATTATGAACAAGGAAAAAATGATCACAGAACCGTCCCCTGGTCATCGGACTCTTCGGTCGCCATGCGGATTTCACTCAGGGAAGCCTCGACGAATGTTATATAGTGCATAATAGTAAAGCCGTTGTAGTGAAGTCGGAAGCGTTTGAAGCTCCAGACAAGGAATCCATCAAACAGATCATCAACGACGTGATAGAAAAGCTGAGGACATAACCTTGTGGGCTATGTCCTCGTATAGCGGTCAGAAAGGTCCAGCTTGAATATTGCTATGAAAACAATTGTTTCGCGCCCTCTGACGACATTCTGACGGTGCAAAGATACAAACTTATTCTGAAGATTCCAAATTTTAGAGAAAGAAATTTCAAAAAATATAGATTTCACAATCCTTGTGAAGTTGCAACTCGAAACTAAGGAGTGCTGCTTATCGCTCGTCGGCTGTGTGGGTATCGCATGAGTAAAACGGCGTTTTACTACCAGAGAAACATTGTTTTACTACCAGAGAAATGGCCTTTCTCTCCAAGAGAAACGATGTTTAGCAAAAGAGATTAGTCCGTCCCGACGGACTGCCAGTTCGCTCCTTACGGACTGCGAGTCCGAAGCCTTCGGACTGGGAGTTTGCATTAATCGGACTGAACGCAAGTCTTAGGTGATTAACTTTCCTGATTCTGTAGACGCTTTTGTTATTGTCATACCGAATCGATAGACACAAGCGAAAAAATCAAGGAATTCGAAAATGTCCCTCACATATTCACATGACACCGCTCTAAGGCCGATGTATAAAGGGCTGGAGGCACGGGAGGGACATTCGTTCTCCCTCACGTCTCCCTCACATTTTTGGAGCTCGCCACTCACCTTACTCAACTTGTAGATAAAGGAAGATAGATGAAGATAGAAGGAGATAAAAGACAATGAGCGAAAATGAAATGTTAAATCGTCGGATTTTAGCCAAATTATTTGCAAACAGCAAAATAATTTTTGTACCTTTGCAGAGCGGGACGTGCACTCGTCAGTCTCGAATATGAACGGAAGGATCATAGTCATGTGGCCTATTACAAAGCCGTTCCGTTGAAGGCTGCGTGAGGGCAAGGGACTGAAAATGTGAGGGAGACGTGAGGGAGAACGAATGTCCCTCACATGCCTTCAGCCCTTTGTACATCGGCCTTAGAGCGGTGTCATGTGAGTATGTGAGGGTAAAAATGAAATTCGACAGCTATGTAGAGGATTACGATTGGTAATCAATGAAAAGCGGTGGCATTTCCGCTAAAGGAATGCCACCGCTTCGCTTATGTTGAGGTACCCTATTATTGTTTTAAGAGGTTCAGTTTCTGCTTGGGAGCAAGGGCGTTGGTAGTCTTCTCTGTGTATTCCGCAAGCTTCAGTTGGTGGTGTGGGAGAACTCGATGTCGGCTACCTGAAGGAAGGTCTTGCCGTCACAGCTGTTGCCTCCGTTGACTAATCCCGCCAGACCCCAGAGGTCGTCATGGCAGGCGATGAGGTAGTTGCCGCTGCCGTCGGTATAGAAGTCGCTGAGGTCGTAGGTCAGGTCGCCGTCGAGGGTGGTACTCAGGGTCTCAGTTCCAGACCAAGTAAAACTCTTGCCCGCCAGATCCTGCACAGTGCCCGAAAGACCTGTAATACTGAGCGTACCACTTGCGCTTGTGCTTATTTCACCACTGAAGGTAAGAACATTGGTGCCGTCGCCAGCGACATAGCTCAGGTCGCCCCAACTGGTGTTGATTCTCTTGGTGCTACCACTAATAGTCACAATCTCGCTGAACGCCACACTGACATAGACGGTATTGCCATAGGGCATTGAAAATTGTCCATGGACATTGCAATTCAATGCAAGTTTATTGCAATTTAGTGCAAGACACATTGAAAATTGTACATAGCATGCAAGAATTCGCAATATATTGGGATTTTGACGCTGTTACATACGCTTTTGAGCAAATAAAATCTTAGAATCGCATTTTATTGTGATTTTTGCTTTTAGTTTGAGAATTAATTGCTATATTTGCACCCAAATCGCAATATAATGAGATTATGACGCAGCAAGAAATTGGTAATTCCATTAAGGAAAGGCGCAAGAAACTGGGAATCAATCAGCAGACATTGGCAGATCTGTCGGGCGTGGCCGTTAACACTGTTGTAGCCATCGAGCGTGGCGAGGGCAACCCTCAACTCGCCACCATGCTCACGATACTAGACACATTGGGACTGCAAATAGACATTAACATCAAGCAACTGGACTATGAGACTGTGTAAAGTTTACGTTCACGACGTGGAGGCTGGCATACTGCAAGAAACCGATGCCAGGGAATATGTATTTACCTATGATGAGAATTATCACGGTGAACCGGTATGCCTGTCAATGCCTGTACGGAAAGAGCCTTATTGCTCTGCGCATCTTTTCCCGTATTTCTTTAACATGCTGTCTGAAGGCTCCAACCGTAAGACACAATCTTTGTTGCTACACATCGATGAAAACGATGATTTTGGTATCATGCTGGCAACAGCCCAGTGCGACACCATAGGAGCGGTAACCGTTAAACCCCTTTGAATATGATAGAGATAAACGTGTGCCCATCTACCTTACAAGAGGGCTTTGCCACTTATTCCCCTACAGCCCGCAAACTACTGTTTGACGGGAAGGAGGTATCTCATGTGTTGGACTTTGACAGTCCCAATAATGACAGTGCCGACAATGAAGCCTATTTGAAGAATGTGGGGCGCATCTCGCTTTCTGGCGTGCAGCCTAAGGCGAGTTTGGTTGTGAATGAAGAAGGGCACCTGGTGAAACCTGCCGAGGAAGAACGAGGCACATACATCTTAAAGCCTGCGCCATCGTCGTATGCCTTGCTAGACCGCAAGTATTGTCCTGCCAACGAGCATCTGACTATGCAGCTGGCTTCACAGGTATATCACATAGAAACGGCGGCTAATGCCCTCTGTTTTTTTCGGGACGGAGAGGCTGCCTATATTTGCCGACGCTTTGACGTTGGGCCAAACGGACAAAAATACAGTCAGGAGGATTTCGCTTCTCTTGCCGGACTGACCAATGCCAATGGTGGCAGCGATTTCAAATATGGCAACCTGAGTTACGAGGAATGCGCTGACATTATCCGCAAATACGTCAAAGCTGCACCTGTAGAAATCCTGAAGTTTTTCCGTATCATCGTGTTCAATTATCTCACCCTGAATGATGATGCCCACCTGAAGAACTTCTCACTCATCAATCGTGGTGATGGGGAATATCATCTTGCTCCTGCCTATGACCTTATCAATACCAGCCTGCATCTGAGCATGCCTCGCATCTTTGCACTTGACAAAGGATTATTCAAGGAAAGCATGAAGTTGTCGGACACAAGAACGGTAGGGCGCAGCGACTTTGAGGAGTTTGGGCGCCGCATAGGATTATCGGAACGATTGATCAAGCGGGAACTGGATTTCTTTGCCACAGATCATCCTTTGGCAAAGGAACTGATTGACAGGTCTTTCCTGTCCGAAGGCTTGAAACGAAGTTATTGGCTTTCGTACAAATATCGACGTGCAACACTGACTTTTGCCTAACGCTCCATTTTCTGCTTGGCGCGGTAATAGGAGTTGTATGATGCGTAGCCGGAAGCCATGGCAGCTGACTCCTTGGTCTCTTCCGGATGGTCGGCGACGTACTGATCGAAGTGAGCCAGGCGCAGACTGTTGACATAGTAGGCGAACGATGTGAAGCGACGGCTAAAGGTCAGCGAGACGTAAGAGCGGCCCAGCTGGCATTGTTCGACGACATCATCAATCTTCAAGTGAGGATTCAGGTAGGCCTGCTGGTGGCGGATGTATGTCTCTATCTCCAGGGCGGTCTGTGCGATGAGATCCTCACGGTAGGCATCAGTCTGCTCATCGGTATCCTGCGTATGGTCGGCATCTGACGTGGCGAGGAGGGCATTGCGGCGCCACACGGGCATGACGGTGATGAGCAGACTCACGTTTGACACAGCCAGCAGCACATTCTGGATGGCCATGGCTAGGGGAGAATCGAGTATGTAGGCGGGCCATATCAGCGGCGTGAGGAATACGGGGTAGAGCCATACGCGGCTGGCGTAGTCGGCGGGGAAGTCGTCGGGGTTGGAGTAGTTGGCATCACGGGCCTCATCCATCCAGTGTTTCACCTGCCACATGGCCAGTCCGACATATCCTACCATCACAATGCTCTCGGCCAGCACCACATACTGCCAGATGCGCAGGCCGTCAGTATTAAGAATGCCGTTAGGAAACCAGGCGTGGAGTACGGGCACGAACATAGTGCCGATAACCATGATAGCGGCCACCCAACTAAGTCCCTTCCATTGGCTCCATTGCTTGACAGTACCGGCAAAGCAGAGCAGCAGCACGCCGCAATAGAAATAGTAGGTGGCGGGAAAGTAGCTCTTCAGGAGCAGCTACGCCGACGGGCTGGTGGGGTCGATGACGTAGGGCAGCAGCACCGAGGCGCACATATACAGCAGGCACTGTAGCTTGCGGTCGGGCCAGATGTAGCGATGGGTACTCTTGGGCTGTTTGCACGTGTGCCACCAGCGCACTGCCGCAAACATCCAGCACGTGGTGAGGTACATCAGTGCCGCCAGTCCGTAAAAGTAGTATTCTTTCGTCATTGTATGAATTCGAAAATGTTGTTGAAGCCTGTGAGGATAAAGATGTCACACACATTGTCGTTGAGACCCTTGATATAGACATGTCCACCCCTATCCTCTGCATTCTGTAGAATACTCAGGAAGATACGCAGACCGGCTGATGAGATATACTCCAGGTCAGTACAGTCCATGATGATGTCTTTCCCCACCACGTAGTTCAGAGGATCCATTATCGTTTCGGCCTCAAGGGCAGCAAGCGTGTCGAGACTACCCTCCAGAATGGCAACCACGTTGCCGTCGATTTCTTCAATTCTTATATTCATAATCTCATGATTTTTTATTCTGCTGACAGATATACTGTATGCCCTTCATTACGTATTCAGCGGTGTTAATGGGTATAAAATGATGACCAGGATGATACTGGCTGCAAGAAAAGCGAGTTTCACCGGCACGCCGATGCGAATGAAATCGCTGAAACGATAGCCGCCAGGACCATAGACCAGCATATTCACGGACGAGCCGACAGGCGTGGCTAAAGAACTGTTGGCAGCCATAATCAGGGCAATGAGGAACGGTAACGGATCATAACCTAACTGTATGGCTGCTGAATACATGATGGGCACAATGATGGCGGCCACCGCTGTATTGGACAAGAACTCCGTAATGATGGCGGCCACCAAACAAACGGCAATCATCACAATCAGGGGATTGCTGCCGCTGATGCTTAGGATGCCTTGGGAAATCCAGGCTGCAATACCTGTCTTCTGAATGGCCAGTCCGAGCACGATACTGCCCGCGAGGGTTGCCAACAGGTTCCATTTAATGGCATTCATGGCCTGCGAGGGTGAGCAGCAACGGAAGATGAGCATGGCTCCTGCGGCAATGAAGGCACTTTGCAACAGGGACATGACACCGGAAACGGTGAGTGCCACCATGACCATCATGATGGCGGTAGAGACGAGGGTCTGTCGCCCGATGTTAGGCACATCGGTAGAGTCGAAGAAATGTAACTGCTGCCCAAGTACGGTGGTATCGATGTTCATGTTTGGCGGGCACTCCAAGAGCAGCGTGTCGCCGGCTTGAAGTACCACCTCCCTTGGCGCCTGCTCGATACGTTTACCTTTTCGGGCTACAGCGACGAGGGTCACGTTATTGTCACGCTCAAAGGTGCCATTGCCTATCTTGGAGTTGATCAGACTGCTTCCGAAGTTGATGTATGCCGTGCGCAGCCGTCGGGAGGTGTCCACCTCGCTGTAATGGAACACAAAATGGTCTGCACTCACGAAACCAAATTTTTTCTTTAATTCCAGCAGGTCGTCGATTTGTCCGGCATATACCAGACGGTCACCACCCATTAAGGGTTCCTTGTCGGGCACGGGCGACATGATCCTATCGTCATCGAAATGGCGCAACTCAATGAGACTTCCTCCAACCACATTGTTCAGCCCCAATGGTCCTACTCTTTTAGCAACATACGGATTGTCAGAAGGCACCAGCAGCTCTACCGTATAATCGCCAGTAGACTCGAAGACTGCCTCAGGTGCTTTTCTCTCCGGCAGCAGATGGCGCAGGGCAATTACCGTCAGCATGCCTGCCAGAAGGCCGAACAAACCGGGAATGGCTGGAGCCAACACGCCCATTACATGGCCGGAATTGCTCTCGTAGAATCCGCTGACAACCAAGTTTGACGGTAGCACAAGGATGATACAGACAGCACCCATGTTACCGGCTAAACAGAGAGGAATCAGAAGCTGGGAAGGCTTCATCTTCACTTTTCTTGCCCACATTTTGACGACACCGACAAACATGGCTACTACCGTTGTGGTGTTCAGGAACGGAGACAGCACTGCCACTGGTATCATCAGCCGCAGCAAGGCTCGCTTGTAATCTTTTGGACGACCTAACATGTTCTTGACCATCCAATGCAGTACTCCTGTATATGTCAGACCGGCCACCACGACGAACATCACTCCGACTACAGCGACTGTTGTAGAGCTGAAGCCGGACAACGCTTCATTGACATCGAGCACACCCGTGACGAACAGGACACCTATGACACTCAGGAACACCAAATCTGAACGCAATTTGGTGAACAGTAGGATACCAAATGTGACTAATATCGTGATAATGGTAATCCAAGCATAGATACTAAATACCATATTACTTGTTTTTGTTGTCGATATACGCTGCAAAGATACTCAATTTCCTCGAATTAAACACAAAAACCTTCGTTATTTATTTTGTATTTCGTTCGGTTTTTACTATCTTTGCAACCTAAAACATAAATAAGAACTATGAAGACTGACATACAGATTGCACGGGAATGCGAGCTGAAGCCGATTGGCGAGATAGCTGCACAGTTGGGAATTTCCCCTGAGGATATTGAGCCATACGGACGCTATATGGCTAAGGTGCCTGTAAACCTCATTGACGAGAAGAAGGTGAAGCAGAGCCGGCTGATTCTGGTAACGGCTATTAGTCCGACAAAGGCTGGTATTGGTAAGACCACCGTCAGCATTGGCTTGACGCTGGGTCTGAACAAGATTGGCAAGAAGGCGGCTGTTGCCTTGCGTGAACCTTCGCTGGGTCCCTGCTTCGGCATCAAGGGCGGTGCAGCCGGTGGCGGCTATGCCCAGGTGTTGCCCATGGAGAAGATTAACCTGCACTTCACAGGCGACTTCCACGCGGTAACGTCGGCACATAACACCATCAGTGCCCTACTCGACAACTATATCTATCAGCACCGCAAGGATGGTTTTTCGTTGCGTGAGATTTACTGGAAGCGCGTGCTCGACGTGAACGACCGTGCCCTGCGTAATGTGGTAACAGGACTGCGAGGCGACGGGGTCGTATCTGAGACGGGGTTTGACATCACACCAGCCTCTGAACTGATGGCAATACTTTGTCTGGCAACCAGCGAGGAAGACCTGCAGCGTCGTATCGAGAACATCGTGTTGGGTGTCACCGCTGAGGGCAAACACTTCCGTGTGAAAGACCTGGGCGTGGCTGGTGCCATCACCGTCCTACTGAGGGATGCGCTCAACCCGAATCTTGTACAGACAACGGAAAATACGCCAGCTTTTATACACGGTGGCCCGTTTGCCAATATCGCCCACGGCTGCAGCAGTGTGCTGGCCACGAAGATGGCGATGACGTACTGCGACTATGTAGTGACGGAGGCCGGTTTTGGTGCAGACCTGGGTGCCGAGAAGTTTTTCGACATCAAGTGCCGTAAAGCAGGGTTGCAGCCTCGTTTGGTGGTTATCGTAGCCACGACACAGGGTCTGAAGATGCATGGTGGCGTCAGTCTCGATAACATCAAGGAGCCAAACGCCAAAGGACTGACAGAGGGTCTGAAGAACCTGAATCGTCATATCCGCAATATGCAGGGCTTTGGACAGCCCGTCATCGTCACGCTGAACCGCTTCGACTTTGATACGGACGAAGAGATTGACATCGTACGCAAAAACTGTGAGGACTTGGAGGTAGGCTTTGCCGTAAACGAAGCCTTCCTAAAAGGTGGTGAGGGTGCCGTAGAACTGGCACAGACGGTCGTCGACACCATCGACAAACAGCACCCCCTACCCATCCGCTTTACCTACAAGGAAGCCGACTGTCTGGAGGACAAGATTGAGAAGGTATGCAAGCGTATCTATGGTGCATCGGCTGTGGAGTATGGCCAGAAGGTGAAAAAGAAGCTGGAAAGTCTGCGTGCCACCTTTACCGACGACGATGGAGCCATTGCCCACTACCCCGTCTGCATTGCCAAGACACAGTTCTCCTTCTCAGCAGACTCCACACGCTATGGTTCGCCTGAGGGCTTTACCATTCGCATCCGCGACGTCATTCTGAACTGCGGTAGTGAGATGATAGTCGCTATTGCCGGCGATATGGTCCGCATGCCAGGACTGCCCAAGAGTCCGCAGGCCGAACGTATCACCATAGAAAACGGAGAAATAGAAGGTCTATCATAAAAAACAAGCGATGTGGCAAACGTCACATCGCTTATTTCTTAACCTACAGTGCCTTCCAACGAGACGCTGAGTAACTTCTGAGCCTCAACGGCAAACTCCATCGGCAGCTTTTGCAGCACCTCCTTGGCATAACCATTGACGATAAGGCCAACGGCTTGTTCGGTTGGAATGCCGCGCTGGTTGCAATAGAAGAGCTGGTCTTCTGATATCTTCGACGTTGTGGCCTCGTGTTCGAAGACGGCTGTGTCGTTGTGAACATCCATGTAAGGGAAGGTGTGTGCACCACAGTCGCTACCAAGCAGAAGCGAGTCGCAACTGGAGTAGTTACGAGCATTATCGGCTGTCGATGCCGCACGCACCAATCCACGATACGAGTTCTGCGAATGGCCAGCGGAGATACCCTTTGAGATAATCGTACTCTTGGTGTTCTTGCCGATATGAATCATCTTCGTGCCTGTATCGGCCTCCTGATAGTTGTTGGTGACGGCGACAGAATAGAATTCCGCCACACTGTTATCGCCACGCAAGATGCACGAGGGATACTTCCAAGTGATAGCCGAACCCGTCTCTACCTGTGTCCACGAGAGCTTTGAGTCGGCTCCGCGTAGATCGCCACGTTTGGTCACCAGATTCAGCACGCCGCCCTTTCCGTTCTCATCGCCAGGATACCAGTTCTGGACCGTTGAGTACTTGACTTCAGCACGATCCATCACGATAATCTCTACAATAGCGGCATGAAGCTGGTTCTCGTCGCGCATAGGCGCCGTACAACCTTCGAGATAGCTGACGTATGAATCGTCATCGGCCACAATCAGCGTACGCTCAAACTGACCGGTATTCCTTGCATTGATGCGGAAATACGAACTGAGCTCCATGGGACAGCGTACTCCCTTGGGGATATACACAAACGAACCGTCGCTGAAGACTGCCGAATTCAAGGCTGCAAAGAAGTTGTCCTTGTAAGGTACAACTGTACCTAAATACTGACGCACCAAGTCGCCATGCTCCTTGATGGCCTCACCGATAGAACAGAAAATTACCCCCTTTTCGCGTAGCTTCTCCTTGAAGGTCGTCTTCACGCTGACAGAGTCCATAATGGCATCAACAGCTGTATTGCCTGAAAGAGCCAGACGCTCTTCGAGGGGAATACCCAACTTATCAAATGTCTTCTCCAGCTGAGGGTCAATCTTGCCGTCACCCTTAGGTTTGCTGGCCATCGGGTCGGCGTAGTACGAAATACCTTGATAGTCTATCTCAGGCACATGCACATGACCCCATTTAGGCTCTGTCTGTTCCTTCCAGTAACGGAACGCCTTTAAGCGGAACTCGAGCATCCACTCGGGCTCCCCTTTCTTAGCAGAGATGAGCCGAACGATATCCTCGTTCAGCCCTTTCTCTATGATTTCAGTATGTACGTCGGTGGTAAATCCGAACTCATATTTTTGCTCAGCCACCTGACGTACAAATTCATTTTTCTGTTCTGACATTCTTAAAGTTTCTGTTCTACCTCGATCTCGGTGAAGGTCTCAATGATGTCGCCCACCTGAATGTCGTTGAAGTTAACCAGTGAGATACCGCACTCCAAACCTGTAGCCACTTCCTTGGCGTCGTCCTTATAACGCTTCAGGGCACCAATGGCGGCGGTGTGAATCACGATACCATCGCGGATGACACGGGCCTTGTCCTTTGCATGTACCTTACCGTCAGTCACAAGACCACCGGCAACAGTACCAACCTTCGATATCTTGAAGACCTGCTTAACCTCGATTTCGCCAGAGACAACCTCTTTCTTCACCTTGTCGAGCATACCCTGCATCGTTGACTTCACATCGTCGATGGCATCGTAGATAATCGAATAGGTGTTGATTTCCACACCCTCACGATCGGCGGCACGACGGGCATCGGCAGAAGGACGTACCTGGAAACCGATGATAATGGCCTCTGATGCACTGGCCAGCATGACATCGTTCTCCGAAATCTGACCCACGGCCTTCGAGATGACGTTGACCTGTACTTTCTCGGTAGACAGCTTGATGAACGAGTCAGACAGAGCCTCGATAGATCCGTCGGTGTCACCCTTGACGATGATGTTCAACTCATGGAACTCACCCAGAGCAATACGATGTGACAGTTCGTCAAGACCAAGCTTTGTCGTGGTACGCAGACTCTGTTCACGCTGCAACTGGATACGTTTGTTGGCAATTTCACGGGCTTCCTGCTCCGTTTCCATCACGTGGAACGAGTCACCAGCCGTAGGTGCACCGTTCAGACCCAGGATGATAGCGGGCTCAGCAGGACCAGCCTTTTCGATGCGCTGGTTACGCTCGTTGAACATGGCCTTGACACGACCCCAAGCCGTACCGGCAATAACTACATCACCTATCTTTAGTGTACCGTTCGAAACGAGGACGGTAGAGACATAGCCACGACCCTTGTCGAGTGATGACTCGATGATAGAACCCGTAGCCTTGCGGTTGGGGTTGGCCTTCAAGTCAAGCATCTCGGCTTCGAGCAGTACCTTTTCGAGCAGTTCATAGACGCCAATACCCTTCTTGGCGCTGATTTCCTGGCACTGGTACTTACCACCCCAGTCCTCCACCAAGAGGTTCATGTTAGCCAAGTCCTCGCGAATCTTATCTGGATTAGCACCTGGTTTATCAATCTTGTTGATAGCAAACACCATTGGTACGTTAGCTGCCTGAGCATGAGCGATAGCCTCCTTCGTGGTAGGCATCACGGAGTCATCGGCAGCAACGATAATGATAGCAATATCCGTTACCTGGGCACCACGGGCACGCATAGCCGTGAAGGCCTCATGACCAGGCGTATCCAGGAAGGTAATGCTATGACCGTCCTTCAACTTCACGTTGTAGGCACCGATGTGCTGTGTAATACCACCAGCCTCACCAGCAATCACGTTGGTGTTACGGATATGGTCGAGCAACGATGTCTTACCGTGATCGACGTGACCCATGACCGTTACGATTGGAGCGCGAGAAATCAGATCGTTCTCGTCGTCCTCCTCCTCAGTAATGGCATTCTGAACCTCAGCAGAAACATACTCTGTGGTGAAACCAAACTCGTCGGCAACGATGTTGATGGTCTCGGCATCCAGACGCTGGTTGATAGACACCATGATACCAATGCTCATGCAGGTACCGATGACCTGGTTGACACCCACGTTCATCATGGTGGCCAACTCAGAAACGGTTACGAACTCGGTCAGCTTCAGTACCTTGCTCTCAGCTGCCTCGGCTGCCATCTCCTCGTTCATGCGCTCAGCAACGGCATCACGCTTCTCCTTACGATACTTGGCACCCTTCTTGTTCTGGTTGGTCTTCGACGTCAGACGGGCCAGCGTCTCCTTGACCTGGCGTGCTACTGCCTCGTCGTCAACCTCCAACGGCTTCACGGGGCGGTTCTTCTTGTTCTTCTTGCCACCCTGCTGATTCTGCTGCAGGTTGTTATTGTTCTTACCGTTGTTATTCTTATTGTTGTTCTTACCCTGCTGACTGGCCTGCTTGGCAGCAGCCTCAATATCCACCTTACCCTGACGGATACGCTCACGCTTCTTGCGCTCGCCGGCAGCCTTCTCCTCACGCTCCTTACGACGCTCTTCCTTGGTCTTCTTCTTGGGACGTGTACTCTGGTTGAGGGTCGAGAGGTCAATCTTACCCAACACGTTCAACTGTGTGGCAGGCTTGATAAAGTCGCCAGGTGTCTTAGCCAACTCAGGAGCCTGAGGCTCAGCTTCGGCCTTGTCATCCTCCTCCTCGACTTCATCATCGTCGTTGTCATTGTCATCATCTGCAACCTCGGCAACCTCTTCTTCCTGCTCGGGCTCGTCAACAACTTCTTCTGAGGCTTGCTGGGGTGCTTCCACTACAACCACCTCTTCCTCCTTAGGCGTTTCCTCTTCCTGTGGTTCGGCAGCAACCACGGGCTCAGGTTCTGGAGCAGCCTTGGGTTTTCCAATGTTGTCCAAATCAATCTTACCTATAGGCTTGAGCTGCGGACGCTGTTCCAACAGCTCATCGCTCTTGGTAACAGCCCTCTCTGGCACAGCGGGCTTCTCGACCTTCTTTTCCTTGGGCTTCTTAATAAACAACTGCTCAGCCTGAGTCTTCACAGCCTTATCGGTGCTAAACTCGTTGACCAGTGCTTCATATTGCTCGTCGGAAATCTTGGTGTTCGACGTGGCGTCGTCCTTGATTTCGCCCAACTCGCTCTTCTTTTTCAGGAAATCAACTGCCGTTTGAAGTCCTATATTCAGCTCTGATAATACTTTATTTAATCTGACTCCCATTAACTCTTAATTCTTAATTCTTAATTCTTAACTTTACTCAAACTCTGCCTTGAGCACTTCCAATACGTGGTCGACGGTCTCTTCCTCGAGGTCGGCCTTCTCAATGAGCATCTCACGCGGAGCGTTGAGAACCTGCTTGGCGGTGTCAAGACCGATGGCCTTGATAGAGTCGATAATCCACTGGTCAATCTCGTCAGAGAACTCATCGAGGTAGATATCCTCGTCGGCATCAGCCTCGCTAACCACACGGAATACATCAATAGTATACTCAGTCAGCATAGAAGCCAACTTGATGTTCAAACCACCCTTACCGATAGCCAGACTTACCTCTTCTGGCTGCAGATAAACCTCGGCCTTGTGCTCCTCAGGATTGAGGGTGATGCTTGTGACCTTAGCAGGTGACAGGGCACGCTGGATAAAGAGTGATGTGTTGCTTGAGTAGTTGATAACGTCGATGTTCTCGTTGCACATCTCACGAACGATACCGTGCACACGGCTACCCTTGACACCTACGCAAGCGCCTACAGGATCGATACGGTCGTCGTAGCTCTCAACGGCAATCTTGGCACGCTCACCCGGCATACGGGCAATGCGACGAATGGTAATCAGACCGTCCTGAATCTCAGGAACCTCGGCTTCAAGCATACGCTCCAGGAACTGGTTAGAGGTACGCGAGAGGATGATACGCGGATTGTTGTTCTCGTTTTGCACCTCCTTCACGATGGCACGGATGGTCTCGCCCTTACGGTAGTTGTCGGCAGGAATCTGCTCGCCCTTCGGCAAATGGAGCTCGTTACCCTCGTCGTCGATGAGCAGCACTTCGCGTTTCCACATTTGGTAAACCTCAGCACTGACAATCTGACCAACCTTGTCCTTGTACTTTTGATAAAGTGAGTCGTGCTCCAGCTCCAGAATCTTAGAAGCCAGTGTCTGACGCAGGTTCAGAATGGCACGACGACCAAACTTCTGGAACTCTACTTCCTCTGACACTTCCTCGCCCACCTCGTAGTCGGGCTCAATCTTCTGAGCCTGAGAGAGGGCGATCTCCTTGTTCTCATCCTTCACTTCGCCATCGGGCACCACAATACGGTTGCGGTGAATCTCAAAGTCACCCTTGTCGGGGTTGACAATGACGTCGAAGTTCTCGTCGGAACCAAACATCTTGGCAATGACGTTGCGGAAACTCTCTTCCAGCACGCTTACCAGTGTGGTACGATCGATGTTCTTTGTCTCTTTAAATTCCTGAAAGGTCTCAATCATTGATGGGCCTTTCTCATTCTTTGTTGCCATAATTTCTTTATAATTTTACTTTTTTACCTTTTTACCTTTATTTGAAGTTCAGCAGATACTTGCAAGACTTAATCTCACTGATGACAAAAGTCTTGTCGACCTCAACCAGAACAGGGCGCTTCTTGCCCTCTACCTGCTGCTTTTCCTTAACGGTCACAACAAACTGCGTGTCGTCATCTGACACACTCTTCAGCACACCCTGATGCTTTTTACCGTCAGCAGTCAGCACCTCCACGTCTTTACCAATGTGGTTACGATACTGCTGAATCACTTTAAATGGCTGGCCAATACCGGCAGAGCCTACTTCCAACTCGTAATCCCCCAACTCTTCGCCTAACTTTTCCTGCAGGAAACGGCTCAGGTCGGCACAATCCTCTATCCACACACCATCGGCATGGTCAATCTCAATCACAATACGGTCATCGGCCGTCATCTCCAAATCCACCAGATAGTAGTCGCCTTTTGCGAGCCACTCATTTACGGCAGTCTTAATGATGTTCTTATCTATCATATATTTGTTAATTAAAACAAGATTGCTACACTTAAAATCAAAGAATGAGAGGCTCTTGCGAGTCTCCCATTCCTCTGAACGGCTACAAAGGTACTACTTTTAAATGAGAAATGAGAAATGAGAAATGAGAAATGATGTCTTTTTAACGTTTATTATCGTTTGGTGAGGCATTTTGTAAGTCCAGAAAAGTTCGGATAGCCTCAACGAGTGCATCGTTTTCTTCTGGTTTTTGTGCCGACACACGGAAAAAGTGATTAGACAGTCCGTAGAAATTTGAGCAGTCACGAATCAGTATGCCGTGCTCATGAATCAGATAGTCTTTCAGCTTGGGTGCTGTGGTCGGCGATATCTCACAGAGCATATAGTTGGTCTTGGTTTCAAAGACACGAATACCCTCAATGTCACGTAATGCCTGACGCAACCGCTCCGTCTCTTCCAAATAGGCTGTGAGGTCGGGAATGGCTGGCTGACCATGCTCTAACAGGAACACACCCGCCTCAATAGCCAACGCATTGACTGTCCAAGGCTGTCGCAACGAGCGCAGCATATCAATCAGGCTGGGGTCGGCAGTCACGTAACCCAGACGCAAGCCTGGAACGGCATAGGTCTTGCTCAATGAATGAAGAATAAAGAGGTTGGACAGTCCCATCGTCTCGCGAGCTAATAACAGATGTTCGCGCGTATAATGCTCGTACGACTGATCGACGACAAAGGTATAGCGTGGTGAACGGCGGACAACATAGTCGACAAAGCCTTTCATCAATACATTGCCCGAAGGGTTGTTGGGATTACATATCCAATAGACACGATCGGCTGGCAACGACGTCAAGTCATCGGTATTTTCGTAAGAGATAATATGGTCGAATATCCGACAGGCATCGGCATATTCGCTGTAGGTTGGCTGCGGTATGATGGAAGCACTATGATGGAATAGCTGCGCTATCAGATAGATGGCTTCAGTTGAACCATTGGTGACCATAACAGCCTCAGGCGATATACATTCTTTCTGGGCTATCAACTTCTCCAAACGACGAGGCCGGGGAGCTGGATAGTTGTTGATGAGGTCCAAATGTTCAGCCAGATGCGCCTTCAGCGCCGAATGGTCGGCATGCTGAAAGATATTGCTGCTGAAGTTCATCTTCACCAGTTCATCATAGCGATAGAGGTCGTCACCATGTCCTTCAATCATAAAATTGAGAGTTGAGAATTGAAAATTGAGAATTATGATTACTATTCACTGTTCACTGGGGCAAAGCCCGCAGTGTCAAGCTGTCACGCTCGAAGACAATGCCGTCGCGCTCTACAAAACGGCTCAGCGCACCATTGTCAGCTAACTGGCGTGGTGTACCCACACTCAGCTGATTGGGTTCCATGAGCCATAGACAGTCGGCCAACTGTAATGCCAATTCGACATCGTGGGTAGAGAGGAAAATGGTCTTTTGCTCTTGGTGAGCCAGACGCCGCAACAACTGCATCATCTCTACCTTACTGGGATAATCGAGGAAGGCTGTTGGTTCATCCAGATAAATAATCGGCGTTTGTTGAGCCAGTGCCTTGGCTATCATCACCTTCTGGCGTTCACCATCGCTCAACGTATGAATCATACGACCTCGCAACGACTCAATCCCCACCATACTGATGGCTTCCGAAACAATCTGGCGGTCGTTGGCTGTCAAAGTGCCCCAGAAACCGGTATAAGGCGAACGACCCATACCAACCAAATCCTCAATCGTCATATTTCTCACATCAGGCTTTTCCGTGAGCACAATACCAATCAGACGACTCAATTCCTTGTCGGTAAACGAAGTCAGAGGTCTGGTGTCTGACGTCTGAGGTGTACATAGCATCACGTCGCCACCCAATGCTGGCTGAAACGCAGACAACGTACGCAGCAGCGTTGACTTACCAACACCATTACATCCCAACAGGCACGTCAATTCACCGCTATTGATAGCGGCATTGAGTCCTTGAGCTACTATCTTGGAATTTCCTTTAGTAGCATAGCCTATGCTTAGGTTTTTTAGTACGACAGTCTCCATAGTGTCTGCAAAAATATAGCTTTTTCTTGAATCCACCAAATAATTGAAGAGAAAATTTAGCCGTTTACGTCTGTATTAGCCTTACCTTACGCCTGTTGCCTGATGGCCTTACGGCGAAGTGGAGCCAGTAGCCGCCCTTGGGCGAACGTTCAAGCAGCAACTCGTCGAAGTCCTCCTGCGACTCATCGCTGATGTCGAGCAGGATGGTGGCGTAGCGCACCAGTTGCTCGATGCCTGCCACGCGGATGTCGGCAGCGCAGCCAGTCAGATGGTTCGAGCCCTTCACACCGCCAACGGCCTTGTTCACGGCCTCAGAGCGATAGCCAGAGTTGATGACTATGGGGTCATCACCCTCGCCATAGCGCTTGTTCCACTCACTGCGAAGCATCTCCAACCAGCCGCAGAGACGCTTCAAGTTCTCGATATGTACGTGCGAAGGGATGTTCCCATCCTGCGTTTTCGCACTCGTCTTGCACATCTCAGCGAGCGTAAAGTGCTCGCTGAGTCGTGCCTGCTTGTTGATACTTACTTCTGTCATAATCTCAAATCTAAAATCCATAAATGTTACGGTGATACGGTGATACGGCGATACGGCGTCAGCGCATGACCTTGCCAGTTTTCTTGAAAACGGCCTTGGTGGTGCCGTTCTCCACGAAGTCACCAGCCTTCTCTACGAAGTGATCCTTCATCAGGCGGCTGATTTTCACACGTGCCACAGTATCGTTCGTCAGCGAGAAGCATCGCTTGGCATCGTCAACGGTAAACTCTTCAGGCAGACGCTCGAAGGCATCGATGGTCTTCTGCTGACGATGGGCGTTTACTGACACATCGCGTAACTGGTCATCGAAATACTTCTCAGCCATTGCCAGAAAGTAATGGCGCTGGCAAGCGTACTGAATGGTCACCAACAATTCTGCCAGTCGCCAGTCCATATCGTCAGTCTCAAACTCACCGCACCAATACTGGCCGTCCTGATGGATGTTGGCCCAATGGCGCATCACAATGAACGGAGCCGCGAAGTTCAGCCCATGATAGGCACAACGCTTGCAAAGCATTTCCTCGGCCTTCGACTCATTCTCCTTGGCGTCAGCCATACGGCGTGCCGTCCATTCGTACAGTTCATCAACGATATGCTGAACAGTCAGTTCACCCTTCACACGATCCAACTTGAAAGCCCACTCTTTCAGTCTGCCGTCGCTCTCGAAGTCAACGTTCTGTTCGCGACTCATCATCTCAAAGTTCGTTGAGGGCAGTGGAATCACCGTCAGACGTGTAGCCAGGCCTGAGCCGAAATTGCGCTCATTCACCTTGTTACGAAGTGCCAAGGGCGTGCCCGTATAGATATAGTTCCATGTGACGATAAAGTTCTGAACTACGCTATCCAAGTTAGAGTATGCCTGACCATCCTCTTCATTGTGGAAGGCCTTCAACTCCATCGACTGCTTATCAATCCATGAGCCGCCCTTCTGAACGGTCAGCGTATTGTCAAGCTCAGTGTCGAAGGTCAGCATGTGCAGTTGCATCTCAGTACCATCCACTACCTCCACAGCGTTCACCATGTCCTGAATGAACTGCGCGTTACTGGTACGAGCAGGATGCACACGAAAGAGTGCCTTTGGCTTCTGCGGCTTCTCCTTGTTCGCGCCCTTGGTCTTCATCTCCTCCTTGTAGCGGTTGATGGCTGCAATGCCAGCCTTATCCGCTGCCACCATAGGAGCCGCCAAGAGTTTGAACAGTCGAGTAGCAAATGACTTACCACTGGCAGGGTCGCCAATTATCAGCGTCGAATTGTTGAGCCTGCGCAGTTCCTCAGGACGATGATAGAACCTGTAGGTGCAACGAGTCATCAAGGTCATCATCAGGCCACCAGCCACAAACACAGCCGCCGGATATTGGTTCTTCTTCAAGCCACGACAGATATCACGCAAAAGTGGGTAGTCATCAAACAAAGCCTCTATTTGGTCACCCCATTCCCACAGCCACTGGTCCATCGTCATCTGAGCCTCTGCCGCCGCCGACATCGTTTGCGCCCCTTTGGTAATCTCTGCATACGTCTTGCCCGATGCCTTGGCGATAGCATCCTGCATGGCCTTACTCGGCTGCTGGCTGAGGTATTTCTTCTCCCTCTCAGCCATGCGCTGAGCGGCACTGGCCACGGTCTGCTCCACGTTCTCGTCGCGCTCGTCGATGATCTCCTGCACCCACTTCTGCGCCTTGAGCATGGCCAGCGTCTTCTGCTTGTCGCCATCGAACATGATGAGCAAATCACTGGCCAGTTTAAGACTCTCGTTGTGGCGGTTACTGTCGGCAGCGCATGGCAGTTTGTCGCCATAGCGCAGGTCAATAATAGACTGTACATCATAGCCCTTCCACGTTAGCGATACTGGCTCAGCGTCCACATGCCCGCCATCCTTAGACCCTTGTTCAGCAGTCTTAGCGGCCACATTACCAGTCGCAGCAGCACGACTATTACCAGCACGATACTCAACATCGTATTTCTCAGCAAACTCCTTGTTCTCATACGTAAACAACTCCTTATCCATATACAAAATATCCGATTCCTTGCAGATGAAGCTCATGCGGCTTGCATCCTTGCAACTTTCGTCAACCTCCACGCCAAGCACCTCGGCCATAGCGTGCTGGTTGTCGATGAGATTACCCTTCTGGGCATCGGCCTTGAAGACGATCTTCAGACCCTTGCCGCTGGGTGTGATGTAGATGAGCAAAATGCCCAACTGCTTCCAGTCCAGACCCTTCTCAACCCAACCTTGGTAGAGCGTCAAAGGGTTCTCAATGTGGTCAACGTCCATCACTACAAGTCCCGTCAGGTGTGTTGCCGCCTGCTTGCGCCAGGCACCAGTCTTGCCGCTCTTCGAGGTGGTCACGTCAAAGGTGGCCTGAAAGATGAAGGCTGGCAACTTACGCTTCAACTGAGCGTCGCCTGTCTCGCGGAACTTGTCGATGTTCTCTGCCCACTGCGTGGCCCTGACGAGCGCAAAGAATTGCGCTTCGTCAACGGGCAACGTAGGATT
>JAFVHO010000032.1 GCA_017474485.1 Prevotella sp. | reverse complement strand
GCGAAGCTACATCAGGTGGTTATTGCGGCGGGGTCCCACCTCTTCCCATTCCGAACAGAGAAGTTAAGCCCGCCTGCGCCGATGGTACTGCAATGCAATGCGGGAGAGTAGGAGGCCGCCACTTTTCAAGAGGGAAGCCCTTTCATCAGCAACGATGAGAGGGCTTCGTTTTTTTTAATTCAAATATATTTGGTTTTTCGCTCACTTATTCGTACCTTTGCAATCCAATTAGTATGTTTTTGATTTATGGCGGCTCATAATGAATTAGGCAAATGGGGTGAAGACTGTGCGGCTGACTACCTTCAGCGTATGGGCTATACCATTGTGGCACGTGACTGGAAATCGGGTCATCGTGATATAGATATCATTGCCATGGATGAGGAGACGGTGGTGTTTGTTGAGGTAAAGACGCGCCGTAACCGTGCCTTTGTCGAGCCTGAGATGGCTGTCGACTATCATAAGCGTCGAAACCTTCAGGGTGCCATTAATCATTATGTGAAGTATTATCATGTCAATCATGATATCCGTTTCGATATTCTCACGGTGGTGGGTACACCAGATGATGCTACTCCTGAGATTGATCATTTGAGGGATATCCCACTATTTTAGACTTAACAGAACAATGAAAAAAAGAATAGTAGTAAAAGTAGGTTCGAATGTATTGACCCGTGCTGAAGGGAAACTTGATGTGACGCGTATGTCGGCATTGGTTGACCAGATAGCTTGGCTCCGTCGTCAGGACTATGATGTCATTCTTGTATCCAGCGGTGCTGTATCAGCAGGGCGCGACGAACTGCGTATAGGACGTGAACTGGACAGCGTAGAGCAGCGCCAGCTGTTCTCTGCCTTGGGACAGGTAAAACTCATGGGACTCTACTACGATCTCTTCCGTGAGTACGACATCCATATTGGACAGGTACTCACCATGAAAAAGAATTTTGAGCCTGGTGACGAGTATGCTAACCAGCGACAGTGCATGAATGTGATGTTGGGTAATGGCGTGCTACCCATCGTCAATGAGAATGATACTGTCAGTATCACGGGACTGATGTTCACTGATAATGATGAATTGTCAGGACTCATTGCACAGATGATGCAGGCTGAAACGCTGGTTCTGTTATCCAACATCGACGGTGTGTTCACCAAGAACCCCAACGACCCGACGGCAGAGCTGATACCGGAGGTACAGCCAGGTCGCGACCTCTCTGAATATATCCAGCCAGAGAAGAGTGCCTTCGGCCGTGGTGGCATGCACTCGAAATATACCACAGCTACGAAGGTCCAGAAGGCTGGTATTCGTGTCATCATTGCCAATGGCGAGCGTGATAACATCCTCGTAGACCTCATGGAGAATAAACAAAACGTACCACATACAGAATTCATACCTTATGGAATTGATTGAAACATTTAAAAGGGCCAAAGCTGCCAGTCGTTCACTTGCACTGATTTCAGAAGACTTGCGTAACCAGATCTTGCAGGCTGTGGCCGATGCCATTGTAGATCTCCAAGAACGTATTCTCTCGGCTAACGAGAAGGACTTGGCAAAGATGGACCCCAAAAATCCGCTGTACGACCGTTTGCAGCTAACTACTAAGCGCCTTGAAGATATCGCATCTGATATGCGTCATGTGGCCGAGTTACCTTCTCCGTTAGGGCATATCACGAAGGAGAAGACGTTACCTAACGGTCTTCGTCTGCATCGTGTCTCCGTGCCCTTCGGTGTCATTGGCATGATTTACGAGGCACGCCCCAACGTCACGTTTGACGTGTTCTCGCTATGCTTTAAGAGCGGTAATGCCTGTGTGTTGAAGGGTGGTTCTGATGCCGATTTGTCAAACCAAGCCTCTGTCGAGTTGATTCATGAGGTGCTGCAACAGTATGGTGTCAACCCCGATGTAGTTACCTTGTTGCCAGCCACCCATGAGGCTACTGGCGAGATGCTGAATGCAGTTGGCTATATAGACTTGTGTATCCCCCGTGGTGGACGCCGCCTGATAGATTTTGTTCGTGATACGGCCCGTATCCCCGTTATCGAGACGGGTGCTGGTGTAGTGAACACATATTTCGATTTAGATGGCGACTTGGAGATAGGCAAGGCTATCATCTGCAATGCCAAGACCCGTCGTGTCTCGGTATGCAATGCCCTTGACTGCCTGATTATCCACGAGAAGCGTTTGGGCGAACTGCTTGAACTGGTGAAACCCTTGCTTGACCATAAGGTAATGCTTTATGCCGATGGCCCAGCTTATCAGTTGCTGACAGGACATTATCCCGACATCTTGCTGCAGCCAGCAACTGAAGAGAGTTTTGGTACTGAATTTATGGATTACAAGATGTCCATTCGTACTGTTGCCTCACTTGAAGAGGCCTTGGCACATATCGACCAGTTTGGTAGTGGACATAGTGAGGCTATTATTACCGAGAATAAAGAGGCGGCCCGCCGTTTCCAGACCCATGTTGATGCTGCTTGTGTATATTGGAACGCTCCCACATCGTTCACCGATGGTGCTCAGTTCGGCCTTGGTGCCGAGATTGGTATCTCTACCCAGAAGCTCGGTCCCCGCGGCCCGATGGCGCTTGAGGAAATCACTACTTACAAATGGATTATCGAAGGAGAAGGACAAATCCGTCCATAATATCAATTTAGCAAGGACTACAGGACTAACACGACTTTTTCCTGCATAATTAGTCCTTAAGTCCTGTAGTCCTTGCAAAAAAAAGAAAAAAATATGAAGAGTTTTATAAACGTACAGGATATCGGCCCGTTGGAGAAGGCGATGGCCGAGGCATTTGAGATTAAGAACGACCGTTACAAGTATCAGCATCTGGGCAAGAACAAGACCCTGATGATGATCTTCTTTAATAACTCGTTGCGTACCCGTCTTTCAACGCAGAAAGCTGCCATGAATCTGGGCATGAACGTCATCGTACTTGACGTCAATGCTGGTGCATGGAAGTTAGAGACCGAACGTGGTGTTATCATGGATGGTGACAAGAGCGAACATCTGTTGGAGGCTATTCCCGTCATGGGTTGCTATTGCGACATGATTGGTGTACGCTCGTTTGCTGGACTGACTGACCGTGAATATGACTATGCGGAGACAGTGCTCAACCAGTTTATCAAGTATAGTGGAAAGCCCGTATTTGCTATGGAGACGGCAACCGTTCACCCCTTGCAGGCTTTTGCCGACTTGATAACAATAGAGGAGTATAAAACGGTAAAACGACCAAAAGTCGTGCTGACATGGGCTCCTCACTGCCGTGCCTTGCCTCAAGCTGTACCTAACTCGTTCGCTCAGTGGATGAATGCGGCCGATGTAGATTTCGTGATAACCCATCCTGAGGGTTACGAGCTTGATCCGAAATTTGTGGGCAATGCCCGTGTGGAGTATGACCAAAAGAAAGCCTTCGAAGGTGCTGACTTCATCTATGCTAAGAACTGGTCGAACCCAGGTGTTGCCAATCTGGGCGACTACGGAAAGATTACCTCGAAGGATATGTCATGGACTGTAGATACCGAGCACATGTCGTGGACCAACAACGGTAAGTTCATGCACTGTCTGCCCGTTCGTCGTGGCTTGATAGTCACTGACGATGTCATTGAGTCACCCAATTCGATTGTCATCCCTGAAGCTGCCAACCGTGAAATATCCTGCTCGGTAGTTATCAAGCGTATGCTCGAAGCCCTATGATTTCCTTTGAATGCGACTATAATAACGGCGCCCATCCGAAAGTGTTGGAGAACTTGGTGCGTTACAATGATACTCGTCCAACGCCTTATGGCTTCGACGAGTTCTCAGAGCGTGCCAAGCAGCGCATCCGCGAGGCTATCGGTATGCCCGATGCCCAGATATTCTTCTTGACGGGTGGTACACAGACCAATGCCACCACCATCGACTCGATGCTCTATCAGTACGAAGGTGTTATCTGTGTCGGTTCTGGTCATATTAATGTCCATGAGGCGGGTGCTGTCGAATTTACGGAGCACAAGATTATTACTATCCCAGATAACTTGGGTAAGATGGAGGCGAAGGCCCTGGACAAGTATCTTGACAACTTCTACCACGATGGCAATCGCGACCATGCCGTACATCCCGGACTGGTCTACATTACTTTCCCGACTGAACTCGGTACGCTCTATACGGCGCAAGAGTTGGATGAAGTCTATCAGGTGTGTCAACGGTATGACATACCACTATATATCGACGGAGCCCGTTTAGGTTATGGCTTGATGGCCGATGGCTGTGACATCACGTTGCCCTATTTGGCACGCCATTGCGATGTCTTTTACATTGGTGGTACCAAGATTGGTGCGCTGTGTGGCGAGGCCGTAGTATTTACCAATCGTCAGGCTCACAAGCATTTCTTTAGCATCCAGAAGCAGCATGGCGCCGTCATTGCCAAGGGGGCTTTGATAGGTTTGCAGTTCGAAGCGCTTTTTACCGATGACCTCTATTTCAAGTTGTCACGCCACGCCATTGAGATGGCTATGCAGATGAAACAGATTTTCAAGGAAAAGGGTTACGAGTTCTGGCTTGATTCACCTACCAACCAGCAGTTCGTCATCCTACCCGATGCTAAGGTTGACGAACTGGCCAAGCGTATGGATTTTACCCATTGGGGACAGACCGAAGGTCATCGCACCATCTGTCGCTTTGTTACCTCGTGGGCTACGACGCCTGATGAGATAAACGAATTGAAGCGCCTGTTATAGGCGCTTCATTAGTTTCTGGGTGGTCTTTTCCATCTTTTTGATAATCTTGTCTGGCCTCCAACTGCCAAAAACAATATCTATCGTGTAGTCGGCAGCTCTCTCTGCCGTTAGGATGGTTTCATCCGTACATGTTTGTTCGGTTGTGATTTCCTTGTCGCCGTCCACTTTCTTTTTCGACATCATGAACGTCACTACATTCGTCTTGGGCGTGATGTCATGTCCCTGGGCATCCATGGTTCCGAATTCCTTGAAATCATTCTGCACGGTATTCATGCCGCGATAGTCGAAGCGGTTTTTGTTCAGTTTCTCAGGGGTAAGTAGGGTGGTGTATAGCCAAGCACAGTGGGGCGTACCATTCCATCCTCGGGCATATTCGAAGTTCGATACAATGTTTTCTACCGTACAGCGGTTGAAGATGTAGCCCCATAGCGTCTTCGACGTCTTAGGAGCTGCTATCACATTGCGGCCACTGCCGTCCAAAGTACGCTTCTCGGTCACTATCTTGCAGCGTTCGAACCATACGTCACCGTCGCCGCATATGAAGTCTACGGTGCCGTGAATCTCGGAGTCCTGGAAGTAGAACTGGCTCATATCGTTGTCGCTATAATAGGTGTCCTGGTACGACAGCAGGCGAACGCGGTTGCAGATGGTTCGATAGCCCTTGTCCTGCAAGGTTACGGCGCGACCGGCAGCCCCTGCAGCATAGTAGTCGAGGGCATTCTTCAGGGTCAAATCCTGCAGATATATGTTGGTGCCTCGGTTCTGGAAGATGGCAGTCTTGCTGATGCCTTCCTTCTTGATATCTGGCTTGTTCTGTATGATGGTACCCGTCATACTCTGGCCTATCAAGGCAATGTTATGCCCTGTGATACGTGTCAGTACGGTTTCGCCAAGGTCGTAGAAACCGTCGGGAATAAGAATGAAGAGTTGTTTGGCGGTCTTGTCGGCATTTATCTTGTTGGCCTGTGCCACTGCGTCCAGCAAACTTTTGGCATTGCCCTTTTCAACTCTTATCACTTGTTGGGCATAGCTAACGGCTAATAGCCAACAGCCAATGATCAATAGAATTAATCTTCTCATTTCTTAGTTTAGATTGTATTGTTTCTTCAATTTCGTGCTTTGTCGTTCCAGTTTCTTCAGTATCTTGTCAGGCTTCCAATTGCCGAAGATGTGCTTCAGCGTATACTGCTTGGCTTCCTTCTTTGTCATGATGGTCTCAGCAGTGAAGGGCTGTGTGTGGTCACGAAGCGTAAAGGTCACCACATTCGTCTCGGGGGTGATATCCTTTCCTTGGGCATTCATCGTGTGGTATTCCTTAAAATAGTTCCCTGACGTCTTCATACCTTCATCGTCAAAGCGTGTGGTTTCCAGTTTCTCGGGTGTAAGCAAGGTGGTGCTAAGCCAAACGCAGCGTGGGTTTGTGTGCCATGAGCGTCCGAAGTTAAACATCGACACGTCGTTCTCAATAGTGCAATGGTTGAAGATATATCCCCATGGCGTGTCCGATGTACGTGTTGCAGTGATGATATTGATGCCACTGCCGTCCCGTGTCCGCTTCTCCGTCACAATTTTGCAGCCCTCAAACCATACGTCGCCAGCACCGCATACAAAATCTATGGTGCCGTGAATCTCTGTATCTTGCATGTAGTTCTGGCATTTCTCGTTGTCGCTATAATAAGTGTCTTGATACGACAGCATCCTAACGCGATTACAAATAGTACGCGTACCCTTGTCCTGTAAGGTTACCGCCCGTCCGTCAGGCTCTGACGAATAATAATCCAGTGCATTTTTCAAGGTCAGGTCCTGATAGTAGTTGTTTTTGCCACGGTTTTGGAATACAGCCGTCTTGCTGATGCTTTCAATCTTCACGTCAGGCTTGTTTTGGATGACGACACCCGTCATGCTTTCTCCAATGAGGGCGATATTATGACCCGATATGCGAGTCAACACCGTCTCCCCCAAGTCATAGAAACCATTAGGAATCAGGATAAACAGCCGTTCAGCCGTCGTATCGGCATTCTGTTCGTTGGCTTTGCTGATAGCATCTAGCAAACTTTGGGCGTTGCCTTTTTCCACAACGATAACCCGCTGGGACAAGGTGCTCAGCGACATCATGATGCATGCAACGAACAGAATTAATTGTTTCATTTTGATTAGTTTCTGGGTACAAAGTTAGTCCTTTTTTGTCAGAACACCAAATTTTTTCTTCAAAACTGCACGTAATTCATTTTTTTGACGTACCTTTGCAGACGATTTTTAAATCGGGATGTAGCGCAGTTGGTAGCGCACTACGTTCGGGACGTAGGGGTCGGGCGTTCGAGTCGCCTCATCCCGACAACGCAAGGTTGTCAATCGCAGGAGTTGGCCCTGCAACCGCTTAAAACAAGCTGGCAATAAGTTCCTGACAGTCAGCACGTTGTAAAGCATGGTGGTCGAGTAATCGGCCACCTTTTCTTTTTGGCGTTCACGAAATTTTTGGCGTGTTTTTGGCGTGATAACATTATTTAACGAGCTATCGCCCCATTTATACTGAAGTGAATTGTGTTAGTTTGCAAAATGATAGGCAAACAGATTTGATTTAATAATGCTCTTGGCGCTTGATTCTCACCTTGCTTCATTAGCGAACGGGGCGCTCATTCAACGACAGAAGACACATATAAATTGTCTACCGAAAGGTGATGAATCTTCAAGACGGTGAAAATCAATATATTAGCAAATATTACAATAATTGTTACAATTAAACATAAAAATCAAAGTTAAATAATGGTAAGCAGATTGAAGTAATTCCTGCCTGGAAGTTGTTGTTTGAATGACGGAGCAGTGAGTTTTATACCCATGCACGCTGCCTTGAACTTCATCAACTCACTGGAACGAATACCTCAGACCATCGAGCAGTACAAGGAAAAGAACGTCGTACTTGCCAAGGACATTCCGCTTTTGAAAGAGATTGCTAGTAAGCAGTGGAAGAAAGAAGATGAACTGAAAGGCTTGAAGTCCGAATTGGCTGCACTTGACCGAAAGATTCAACTGGAGTTGGCGAAAGAGAATCAGCCAAAGGAAGGAGAACTGCAAGAGCAAGTAGCCAATAGCGATGTTGCAACTGATGTAACCTATCGACAAGATTCCCAAAGGAAGGGGATGCGTCCTTGAAATACATCCTAAAGGACAGCAGGAAAGGCAGAACATATTCGATAACTTTATAATCGTATAGGGTAAATTGACTAAATCGCCAAAAAAGTTAGTGATTTAGTCAATTTTCTTTAGTAAAGTCTCGTCGTTTCAATAAAAATGGCTACCTTTGCAAAAATATTAAATTCGTAATTTTTGTTTGGAAGTGGTTGTTTAAATAACGGAAATCATGGAAACAGAAAAGAAGCCGTCCGGGAGTCTTTATAAGAAATCTCAGACGGCTTTGTTTTAATTAATCATAAGGGGTGATGTGAATTCACTGATTTCATTCAAACCTGTCCTTATGAGCATATTAATGTTATTCTAAGACATTAATATAATCGGTATCTTCTTTATAAGTTAGCGCGGGTACGAAATATTTTTTTAAGTCTTTCCATTCGCACTTACCATTAAGAATACCTAAAAGGAAATCTTTTAATTCTTGAACACAGAAATCCCCATACATTCTTGCTCGTTCCGATATTGAAACGATTGCGACAAAAGACTGGGCATCTGCATGCAATTCAGAGTCAAGACCATTTTTGAAATCGATATCTATTTCATTATTCAAGAAACGATAAATCCATTGAGTCACGTTATTATCTCCTTGAAAACGTTTCATATAGTAACTATATGTTTTGGCCTTGTTCCCGTCCTTTATAAGCACATCATTATTAAAAGGACTAAGGGCTGCTCTAAATCGAACTTTAGAATTTGACTCTAGAAAGGCGTTTATATTATTTCTACAAATCCTACGGTCTTCCAAAGAATCCTTCTTTTCACTAAAAACAGCACAATACCATGAATTTCCGATACTAATAAGAGTTTGATAGTTCATTTTATTATTTCTTTATTCCTTACTCTATCTTAGGCTTTTCAGGAACCGCCTTGTTAATGTTCTCGTTTTGTAAGATTGCGATGCAAAGATACGGCGGTTTTTCTGGGGGAACAAACGATTTACATGAAGGGTGGAATGGCTTACATGAAGGGTGAGGGATGAAGAAAATTTTGCCTTTATGTAAGCAGAAAGGCTATTCATGTAAGTCGTTAGGCGAAGTGTTTGTTTGCTTTTAATTTTGTATGTGGCGACGGACAGAATTTAAATCTGTCTGTGTGTCATAAAATTGTTAACAAAAGAAATGAAAAGCAAATGAACAATGATGAACTTCTGGAATTTGTTGAAGACAGTAGGCAAAGTCCGTATGTAGTAGAAGACGGCTTCTTCGTGAAGACCGACGAGAAGTGGGAGAAGGTGAGGTATGACGATATTCTATGGGTGAGAGCCTTTGAGAATGGCAGTGTCATATTCCTGACGGATGAACGGAACAAGATGGTGAATCATCGGCTGTGGCG
>JAFVHO010000201.1 GCA_017474485.1 Prevotella sp. | reverse complement strand
TTGATGATTCTCGATGGATGGGGAATCGGTAAGCATGGTAAGGGTGACGTTATCTTCAACACACCAACTCCTTACCTCGATCTGTTAACAGCTACTTCAGCTCACTCTCAGCTCCAGGCATCTGGTGAAGATGTTGGTCTACCCGACGGACAGATGGGTAACTCTGAGGTGGGTCACCTGAACATCGGTGCTGGACGCATCGTATATCAGGACTTGGTGAAGATCAACCGCGCCTGCAAGGACGGCTCTATCATGGAGAATCCACAGGTGAAGGCTGCCTACACCTACGCTAAGGAGAACAACAAGAAACTGCACCTGATGGGTCTGACCTCTGACGGTGGTGTACACTCTTCACTCGATCACCTCTTCAAGCTCATCGAGATTGGTAAGGCCTACGGCCTGAAGAACCAGACCTTCGTTCACTGCTTCATGGACGGTCGTGACACTGACCCCAAGAGCGGTAAGGGCTTTATCGAGCAGGTTTCAAAGGTATGTGCTGATAATGACGCTGCTACCGCCTCTATCGTTGGTCGCTTCTACGCTATGGACCGCGATAAGCGTTGGGAGCGCGTCAAGGAGGGTTACGATCTGATTGTGAATGGCACTGGTAAGCAGGCTACCGATATGGTTGCTGCTATGCAAGAGTCGTACAACGAGGGCGTAACCGACGAGTTCATCAAGCCTATCCACAATGCTTCTGTCAATGGTTGCATCGAAGAGGGCGATGTAGTCATCTTCATCAACTTCCGTAACGACCGTGCCAAGGAGATGACGATTGCACTGACTCAGGAGGATATGCCAGAGCAGGGCATGAAGACCATTCCTGGTCTGCAGTACTATTGCATGACTCCGTACGATGCCAACTTCAAGGGTGTTCACATCCTCTTCCCCAAAGAGAACGTAGAGGACACGCTGGGCGAATATCTGAGCAAGCAGGGCAAGAAGCAGCTACACACCGCTGAGACTGAGAAATATGCTCACGTCACCTTCTTCTTCAATGGTGGTCGTGAGGCTCCTTACGAGGGTGAGGATCGTATCCTGGTTCCATCACCAAAGGTTGCCACCTACGACCTGAAGCCTGAGATGAGTGCTTACGAGGTCAAGGACAAGCTGGTTGGTGCTATCAATACTCAGGAATATGATTTCATCGTAGTGAACTTCGCCAATGGTGATATGGTGGGGCACACTGGTATCTACAACGCTATCGCCAAGGCTGTCTGGGCTGTTGACAACTGCGTTCGCGAGGTCATCGAAGCTGCTAAGGCTAACGACTACGAGGCTATCATCATTGCCGATCACGGTAATGCTGATAACGCTATCAACCCTGATGGTACACCCAATACCGCTCACTCGCTGAATCCCGTTCCATTCATCTATGTAACGAATAACAATAGCGCTACAGTTAAGGATGGTCGTCTGGCTGACGTAGCTCCTTCAATCCTGCACATCATGGGTCTGGAGCAGCCTGCAGACATGACGGGTGAAAACTTGATTACAGATTAAAGATAATCAATGAAAGATGAAAAATCATACGGTTAACATCTTTCATACAGCACCATTACTGATACCCGCCGTCTGTATGATGGCGGGTATTGTTTTGGGCAGCCATCTGTTGCTGTCTATACCTTTGTGCATCGTGCTGTTGCTGGCAATGGTTGTCGCTACAGCCTTGTTAGGGCGATGGGCCCGATTGCAAACCTTAGGCATCGCGCTATGTTCTGTGGTATTAGGTATATTGGTCACAGAGATGGACTTGAGCAAGGTGGATGATGGTAAACTTTCACGCGTAGAGCGTACACAACAGTATTTCCTGCACCAGAGAACGCTGTTGTTGGAACGCTTACAGTCGTCAAGCTTATCTGACGATCAGTATGCCGTCGTATCAGCTATGGCTTTAGGCGACAAGTCGGCACTGACTAAGGAACTCCGCGAAACCTATTCGAAGACGGGTGCTTCGCACATTCTGGCACTCAGCGGCCTGCATTTAGGTATCATCTACGCCCTGCTGTCAATGCTTATTGTGGGACGACGCTGGCAGATGGTAACACAAGTGGCAATTATCCTCAGCATCTGGGCTTTTGTCTTCTTGGTAGGCATGTCTGCCAGTGTGGTTCGTTCGGCAGTCATGCTGACGGTATATGCCCTACTGGCATTGGGACATCGACAGAAGATGTCCGTCAATACGCTGGCCTTTACAGCCATCATCATGCTGTTAGTTACACCAAAGGCTTTGTTTGATGTTGGATTCCAGATGTCGTTTATGGCTGTATTCTCCATCCTACTATTCGTCCCTCTCTTCTATAGGCCTTTTTCTGCAGAATACCTGATGACGCATCGTGCCATCAGGTGGCTTTGGGGTATGGTGGCCGTATCCGTAGCAGCCCAGATTGGTGTAGCGCCATTAATAGCCTACTACTTCGGACGCTTCTCGTGCTACTTCCTCCTGACAAACTTCATCGTCATACCAGCAGCCACCCTCATCCTATACCTTTCGTTAGCCACGCTGCTCATCCCTTCAATTGGCGTTCTCCTTGCGAGCATCGTGGGATTGCTGAATACCACCTTATTATATATAGCCACCATCCCTGGCGCAACCATCGAGGGCTTGCACCCTTCCGTCATGCTCACTGTTTCCATTTATGGCGTCATCTTCGCAACGTATTATCTGTTGTGGCTGACGATACCAAAAACCGAGTGATGTTGACGTGAGGAACTAAAACAAGACAAATGGCACAAAACCGTTAAATGTTGTCACTTTTTCCATGTAATCGCGACGGGTTTACAGGAAAATGCGTATCTTTGCGTCCAATATCAAGCAATTATCCACAACTATGAAACAACGATATGCAGTAGTGGTGCTCTTTGCACTGATAATCGCCTCGAGCATGGTGAGCCTGACCAGCTATAAGACCACGGAGAAGTTGGTAACCGAGGATGTAAATCAGGCCTTGGCCAAAGCGCTGGATGAACAGCAGTCGGACGTCATCAGTGCTGATACGATTCAGGTGTTCAACAGTCATCTGCAAATAGAGGGGTTGAGAGGAAATGCTGTTTTGGCGGTTGACACCAAGAAAGGATTCCGTCCACGTCCGCAAGTATCGACAGCCACGATTCTCTCACTCTCTGACCAGCGTCCTTCGATGATTCTATGGTCTATGGTGCTGCTGTGGAGCCTGTTCTGCCTGTATCAGCATAGGCGGCTGTCAGCATTAGGACTTTATGGCGGCTTGGCTCTGCAAGATGGGCGGTTCATCAATGCCAAAGGCTGCGAAGTAAAACTTACCCCGATGCAGCAGCAACTGATGGAGATGCTGTGGCAGTCAC
>JAFVHO010000200.1 GCA_017474485.1 Prevotella sp. | reverse complement strand
CTCGGACCCGCGACCCCAACCTTGGCAAGGTTGTGCTCTACCAACTGAGCTATTTCCGCATTAAAACCTCTTTGGGAGGTGCATCTCTCTTGATTGCGGGTGCAAAGGTAATGCTTTTTTCGAAACCCACCAAACTTTTTCTTGATTTTTTTCGAAAAAAGTGAATATTTGCACTTTCTTGTCTTTTTTCTTGCTCATTTCTTTACTTATTTGTATCTTTGCGACACAAAAACTACAATATTGATGACGGAAAGATTAGAATTTACCATAAAAGAGAAAGAACAAGCATTAACACTCTATCAGCACATTCGTGAACAAATAGCATCGACGCTATTGCCCTATGACGAGTCACGCATGCGCAAGTACCTATTACATACTATTGAACAATGTCAAGTTAGCCGGAACATTTTCGGACTAAACCCTATCCTATTGGCTTTTCAGACTGCCCAACTGATAGTTGATGAGATTGGTCTGCGTCGTGATGGTGTTTTAGCAGTATTGCTTCGTCCTAGTATTGAACAGGGTTTTCTAAGTATTGAGGAAGTTCACCAACAGTATGGCGAGTCGGTAGCTCGCATATTACATGGTCTGCAACGCATTCAGGAATTATATCAGAAGAATCCTGTTGTAGAGACCGAGAATTTCCGCAACCTGTTGTTATCGTTTGCAGAAGACATGCGTGTGATTCTGATTATGATAGCCGATCGAGTGAACCTGATGCGACAAATCCGCGACACGAAACAGCTTGATGCCAAACGCGAAGTTTCGGAAGAAGCCGCCTATCTCTATGCACCGTTGGCGCATAAACTCGGACTATATAAGCTTAAGAGCGAATTGGAGGATTTGTCACTTAAATATTTGGAGCATGAAGCCTACTATCATATCAAGGAGAAGTTGAGTGAAACGAAAAAGAGTCGTGATGCCTATATAGAGCAGTTCATCAAACCTATTTCTGAACGATTAATCGAGGCTGGGCTACATTTCCATGTCAAGGGACGAACGAAGAGCATTCACTCCATCTGGCAGAAGATGAAGAAGCAAAAGTGTCCCTTCGAAGGTGTTTACGACCTGTTTGCCATTCGCATTATTATCGACACTCCAATAGAAAAAGAGAAGATGCATTGTTGGCAGGCATTCGCCATTGTCACTTCAATGTACCAACCTAATCCCAAGCGTCTGCGCGACTGGCTAAGTGTCCCTAAGTCGAATGGTTATGAGAGTCTGCACATCACAGTTCTAGGACCTGAAAAGAAATGGGTTGAAGTACAAATCCGTACAGAACGCATGGACGAAATTGCTGAACGAGGTGTTGCCGCTCACTGGCGCTATAAAGGTGTAAAAAGTGAATCTGGATTGGACGAGTGGCTCACTAATATTCGTTCAATGCTGGAAACCAGCGACGGTCTGGACGCTATGGACCAGTTTAAAATGGATCTTTACGAGGACGAGGTGTTCGTGTTTACACCTAAGGGCGACTTGTTTAAATTCCCCAAAGGTGCCACTGTTCTTGATTTTGCCTACCACATTCATTCTAAAATAGGTAATGCGTGCGTGGGTGCGCGTATTAATAATAAGGTAGTAACCATCCGTCATCAGCTGCAAAGTGGCGATCAAGTGGAAATCATGACATCGTCAAGTCAGAAGCCACGACAGGAGTGGATGACCATTGTAAAGACATCACGTGCTAAGTCTAAGATACGTCTGGCATTGAAAGAGACCCAGGTAAAAGAAAGTCTCTTTGCCAAAGAGATGTTGGAGCGCAAGTTCAAGAATAAGAAATTGGAGTTGGATGAGCCAACCATGCAACACCTCATCAAGAAGATGGGCTTTAAGGAGGTCAGCGACTTCTATCGACAGATAGCTTCTGGCGAACTGGATGTGAACATCGTTATAGACCGTTATATAGAGATACAACAGGGTGATGGACCAACAACAGGTAACAACCTAGCTGAAACAGCTGCCCACTTCGTGTTGGACGAGTCGCGCCTGCCAAAGGAACATATCGATGAAGACGTACTAGTCATTGACCGCAATCTGAAAGGTGTTGACTATCAACTGGCACGCTGCTGCCAACCTATCTATGGCGATAAGGTTTTTGGCTTTGTAACGGTGAGTGGCGGCATCAAGATTCATCGTGATGACTGTCCTAATGCTCCCGAACTGAAGAAACGTTTTGGTTATCGTATCGTAAAGGCCAAATGGAGCGGCAAAGGCACCTCACAATATGAAATTACGCTACGTGTCATTGGTAACGACGACATCGGCATCGTCAACAACCTGACAAGTATCATATCTCGTGAAGAAAAATTAATACTTCGGAGCATTAATATTGACTCTCACGATGGTCTATTTAGCGGTAACCTAACAATCATGCTCGACGATACCAACCGTATGGAGTCGCTCATTAAAAAACTACGTACCGTAAAAGGTGTCAAACAAGTTGAACGTCTATGATATTCTATTTCTCCGGCACAGGTAATACACGCTGGGCAGCCCAAATACTGGCCGATGCAACTGGAGAGGAATTACGCTATATTCCTGATGAACTCGGCAAAACAGAACCATTCAAATTGAAAGATGGCGAAAGGCTAGGATTCTGTTTTCCTACGCATGGTTGGCAACCGCCACATATCGTTCGTGAGTTCATCCGACGTTCAACATTCGACGTCCAATATTCAACATACATTTATGCCTTTACCACCTGTGGCGACAACATGGGCTATGCGATGCGTATCTTCGAGAAGGAACTGCGGCAGAAAGGTCTGCATACCGATGCACGTTTTGCCATCGTAATGCCTGAATCGAATGTGTGTTTCTCGTTCCTCCATCTTGATACTGACGAAAAGGCCCGTCAGAAAATCGAAGCAGCCCGTCAGCGTATGACACATATCTGCAAACTTATTATAGAACGTCAACATGATGTAGAAGAACTAGTCAAAGGTGCCATTCCGTTTACATACACCTACATTATTGGCGGTTATTATAACAAGCATCTAATTACCGACAAGAAATTCTGGGTTGACGAACTGGCCTGTATACAATGCGGACTGTGCCAAAAACTATGTCCTGTCGACGACATCAAAGGAACACCGCCCGTGTGGCTTCACAACGAACGGTGCACAAATTGTCTGGCCTGTTATCATCACTGTCCTGCCCATGCCATTCATTGGGGTAACATGAAACGCGGACAATATTTGCTTAATAAACTCTTGGACCAAAAATAGTCGTACCAATACGAACCATCGTACTACCTTCCTCTACAGCTATCAGATAGTCATGGCTCATCCCCCACGAACGTTCACAAAAATAATCGGCATCAGCAAAATAGCGCACTTTCACATCATCGAAGAGTTTCTTGGCGTGACGGAATTCTGAACGAATCTGTTGCTCATCGTCTACATACGAAGCCATCATCATCAGTCCGCAGATGCGCACATGAGTCATCTCACACCATTCGCTACCATCCAACAACTCGTATAGAGCTTGGTCGCTAAGTCCGTATTTTGTCTCTTCTTCCGCGATATGCAGTTCCAGCAAAACGTCGATAACACGATTGTTCTTGGTAGCCTGCTTCTCTATCTCCTGCAACAGTTTCAGCGAGTCCACCGCCTCAATCATCGTGACATACGGCGCGATATACTTCACTTTATTGGTCTGTAGATGTCCTATAAAGTGCCAGTGTATATCCTTCGGCAACATCTCGTGTTTCTGACGTAACTCCTGCTCATGGCTCTCTCCAAAGATGCGCTGACCTTCTTCGTAGGCCGCCTCAATATACTCGTTGGGGTGATACTTGCTAATAGCCACCAAGCGTACATCTTGTGGCAAATTAGCAAGCACCTCTTTCAAATTTCCTTTGATGTCGTACATATTACGTTGAACGTTAAACATTGAACGATGTTATCCCTCAAATTCAGGCTTATCGTTCTGAGTTGGCTGTTTACCGTATTCAAACACGTCCATCAGCGTGGTTTCGGCAACAGAAGCTATTACGTAGTCAATCATTGTGGTTCCCATCACACTCTCGATATTGTTGACGGCACCCTTCAGCGTACCAGCTTGTACCAGGTAGTTAACATTCGAACGCTTCTCCTTCTCTGTCTTCTCGTCGATGGTGATAAACTGTAGCTTAGCCTTATACCAACGGTCGGCCATATCCTCCTCAGAGAAGAAAATTTCCTTATAGCTGGCTATCTTGATATCCTCTATGGTAAACTCGCCACTGATATAGCTCGACATTTCTTCCATGATACGACTCTCAGCCTCCGTGAATGAAAGTGCATCTACCACATAGTTCTCCTTTACTTTCTTCTGCAAGCCGTCCTCCATGACTTTCTCATAGGCAATCTTGCATTCAAACCAAATTGCTGTTCTTGATCTCATTGTTCTTTATAATTATTACTTTTTACGTTTCATTTATGTATGGCCCGACTATTCGTTCCACCCATCTCTTTTTTCTTTTGTTCCGTAATACGGTCTATTATCTCTGTGGCTATCAGCTGTGAGCGTTCAGGCGTCAAACCGGCATCACTTCCAAGCTCAGCTTGTTTCTTCATCAGTTCATCGATGGTCGACTGGCTCTCAGCCGTAAATTTCTTTTCCGCATTACTCATATATTCCTTATTATAGATTTTCGAGAGTATGCGTTCTGCCTCCTCCGTATATTTCTTACGGAATATTTCTTCGGCCTTTGCCAAATAGTCACGCTCAGACGCCTCGTCAAATATCAGTGAATCACCACTATTCGTAACGCCCAGTTCAGCAGGATCGAAACCATCATCTAGTAGGTCGTCAGTAGGTTGGCGGGGAACTGGTTTCACGAACTCTACAGGATTCGTCTCAGGAAACATGTCGAAATAAAGGCCCACGCATACCATTGCTATCACACACGAAATACCTACAACAATAGCAGACCTAATAATATGACGCTGGTTGCGAACAGCATCCAACAGTTCTTCGGGTGAATTATAGCGGTCCTCGGGCGATTCGCTGGTGGCCTTCTTCATTGCTCTACGAAACTCCATTGGCATGTCTGACACAGCACCAAGAGTCTGCATGAATTTGCCTATAGAATAAACATCACAACGATCGTCAATCGTACCATGCTGTAACACCTCAGGCGCTACAAATTGGATATCTTCACCATAAAACTTTTCCAAATCGCCCATCGAAAGATAGTATGAACCGTGCGAAAGTAGCATCGGCGAAATGTCACCCTTGCGGGCAAACACTGTTCGTGGTGAATAACACACATGGCGAATACCTTTCTTATGTAAAAGTGTGGTAATGCTCACCAATCCTTCCAGTACGTTTATAAAGAAGTCGCGCTGAGCCACAACAGCAGGCGTCTCGCTCAACATTTCGGCAAACGACATATATTGGCCCGGCTCCGAAACAGCCAGTCTGACAATCTCGTCATTCTCCATAACAGGTGTGAAATGCAACTGGTGCTTATCGCCAATCGTGACGTTCTCATCACATTCGCGCTTCAAGCCTTCGCAGAATGTGATGTTAGACATCAACGATTCGTAAATGTCGACCGTCGACTGGTATTTACTACCTATCTTTGCACGGAAAAACTCGCCAATGGGCATCTTCGACTGATTCAGTTTACCACCTGCTTTGGCTATTAAAAGTTCTTCGTAATTCATACCGTTCTATTGTTTTGATGCGCAAAAGTACACATAAAATCCGAAAATCGCAAAAAATATTTTGTATTTTTCGCACTTATTTGTATCTTTGCAGTCGATTTACGTAAATTATACATACAATGCCAGAAATATCAGTACGCGGACTGGAGATGCCCGAGTCGCCTATCAGAAAGCTCGCTCCTCTTGCAGCAGCCGCAAAACAACGAGGAACTAAGGTATATCACCTAAACATCGGTCAGCCCGATTTACCCACGCCTCAGGTTGCGCTCGATGCACTTAAGCAGATAGACCGCAACATCCTGGAGTATTCACCCTCGCAGGGCTATCTCAGCTATCGCGAGAAGTTAGTGGGCTATTACGCGAAATATAATATTAATGTCTCAGCCGACGACATTATCATTACCTCGGGTGGTTCAGAGGCAGTACTCTTCGCCTTTCTCTCATGCCTGAATCCTGGCGACGAGATCATTGTTCCAGAGCCTGCCTACGCCAACTACATGGCCTTTGCTATCAGTGCTGGTGCCAAGATTCGCACCATTGCTACGACCATTGACGAAGGATTCTCGCTGCCCAAGGTTGAGAAGTTTGAGGAGCTTATCAATGATCGTACGCGTGCTATCATGATTTGCAACCCCAATAATCCGACTGGCTATCTCTATACACGCCGTGAAATGAACCAGATTCGCGACCTGGTGAAGAAATACGACCTGTACCTTTTCTCCGACGAGGTCTATCGCGAATACATCTACACGGGTTCGCCTTATATCTCTGCCTGCCACTTGGAGGGCATCGAGCAGAACGTTATTCTTATTGACTCCGTGTCAAAGCGTTACTCTGAGTGCGGTATCCGTATCGGAGCACTTATCACAAAGAATGCTGAGGTTCGTAAGGCAGTCATGAAGTTCTGTCAGGCCCGTCTCTCTCCGCCTCTCATTGGTCAGATTGTAGCTGAGGCTTCGCTTGAGACGCCTGATGAATATCTGCGCGACGTCTATGACGAATATGTCGAGCGCCGTAAGTGCCTGATAGACGGGCTCAACCGCATTCCTGGCGTTTATTCACCCATTCCTATGGGAGCTTTCTATACTGTTGCCAAACTACCTGTCGACGATGCCGAGAAGTTCTGTCGTTGGTGTCTGGCCGAGTTCAATTACGAGGGCGAGACAGTAATGATGGCACCTGCTGCCGGATTCTACACTACGCCAGGTGCTGGCATCAATCAGGTGCGTATTGCCTACGTGCTGAAGAAGGCCGATCTTGAGCGTGCACTCTTTGTATTGAAGAAAGCCCTCGAAGCCTATCCAGGACGCGTGGAAGAATGAATCTACCACTTTTCATAGCACGGAAGATATATCGTCAGGGCGGTGACCGCCAAGAGGTGAGCCGTCCTGCCATCACTATTGCCACTATTGGTGTTGCCATCGGACTAGCCGTCATGATTATCACCGTGTCTGTCATATTTGGCTTCAAACATTCCATCAGTGACAAGGTGGTGGGATTCGGCAGTCATATCCAGATTACAAACTTCATGACCCAGCAGACGGCCATACCCGCCCCCATCTGTATCAGCGATACTTTGTTGCGCGAGATTCGGCAAACCAAAGGCATCCGTCATGTGGCTTGCTATTCTATGACTCAGGGCATCATAAAGACTGATGACGATTTTTTGGGTGTTGCATTCAAGGGTATTGGCAACGACTACGACGTCAACTTTCTACGCAACAATCTGGTGGAGGGAAGCATGCCTAAATTTGGAGCACAACCATCCAAATATCCTCTACTCATTTCGCGTACTATTGCCGACAAGTTACGCATAAAGGTTGGCTCGAAAGTATTTGCATATTTCATTGATTCTGATGACGTTCGCGTTCGTAAGTTCACCATCGAAGGCATCTATCAGACCGATATGTCACAGTTCGACCAGAACCTCTGCTTTACCGACTATTCCGTACCTGTTAAACTAAACGGATGGAAACAAGACCAATGCAGCGGTGCCGAACTGTTGGTCGACAATTTCGACGAGCTCAACCCTGTCGCTACGAAGATTGTCAAACTCGTCAATAGCAAGACCGATCGCTATGGCGAGGTACTCACCTCGCAGACCATCTACGAGGCCTATCCTAACATATTCTCGTGGCTCTCACTGCTCGACATCAACGTATGGATTATCCTCGTGCTGATGGTATGCGTAGCAGGCTTCACCATGATTAGTGGTCTTCTCATCATCATCCTCGAACGTACACAGATGATTGGCATCCTAAAGGCACTTGGCATGCGCAACGATACCATTCGCCATACATTTCTCTGGTTTGCCGTCTTCATCATCGGGCGCGGTCTCTTCTGGGGCGATGCCATTGGCGTCGGGCTGGTCATTCTGCAACAGCAGACGGGCTTTATCCGTCTTGACCCTGCCAGCTATTATGTCGACACAGCTCCTATGGAACTCAACATTCCTGTTATCGTGGGACTCAACATCGCCACACTCATCATTTCAGTCTTCGTGCTCATCGCACCCAGCTACTTGATATCGCACATTCACCCAGCGCGTTCAATGCGTTATGAATAAATATATGTTTAACAATTGCTAATATTATTATGGAAAGAACTTGGAGATGGTTTGGCAAGAAGGACAAGATTACGCTTGCCATGCTAAGACAAATCGGAGTTGAGGGCATCGTTACCGCCCTGCATGACGTACCCCTTGGTGAGGTATGGACACGTGAGAAAATTCGCGATCTGCGCGAGTATATCGAGAGTTATGGCATGCGCTGGAGCGTCGTTGAGTCGTTGCCTGTTGTTGAGACCATCAAGTATGGTGGTCCTGACCGTGACCACCAGATTGAGGTCTATAAGGAGTCGCTGCGCAACCTCTCAGCTGAAGGCATCCACTGCATCTGCTACAACTTTATGCCAGTACTGGACTGGGCCCGTACAGACTTGTTCCACAACAACCCCAACGGTGCCACAAACCTCTACTTCAACTATGCCGAGTTTGCCTACTTCGACATCTATATTTTGAAGCGTCCAGGTGCTCGTGAGGAATGGGCTGAATTCAAGTTCCCCGCTGGCGTCGGCGAAGGCCGTAACGTGCTGGCCGAATGCGACGAACTGGCTAAAACTATGACGCCTGAGAAGGACCACAAGCTTGTTGAGAACATCGTTATTAAGACTCAGGGCTTCGTCTCTGGAAACTTCAGCGAGAACGATGAGGCTCCCGTTCAGAAGTTCCGTGAATTCCTCGAACTATATAAGGGCATCGACAAGGCTCAGCTTCGTGCCAATATGAAGTACTTCCTCGAGGCTATTATGCCTGTCTGCGAGGAGTGCAACATGAACATGTGCGTTCACCCCGACGATCCCCCCATCGAGATTCTCGGCCTGCCACGCATCGTACGTACTGAGGAGGATATCCAGTGGTTCCTCAATGCTGTACCCAACAAGCATAACGGACTCACCTTCTGCGCTGGTAGTTTGAGTGCTGGTGCCTATAACAACGTTGTAGAGCTGGCCAAGAAATTTGCTTCGCGCACACATTTCGTTCACCTGCGCTCTTGCCATATTTTCCCCAACGGCGACTTCACTGAGGCCAGCCACTTGGGCGGACGTGCCGACCTCATCGAGTTAGCTCGTATTTTCGAGAAGGAGAATCCTAACCTGCCAATGCGTGTAGATCACGGTATGACGTTCACTGATGAGCCTGGTGGCATACTCGACGAGTCGAGTCACGGCCACAATGCCGGCTATACCCTCTTGGGCCGTATGTTTGCCCTTGGCCAAGTACAAGGTATCCTCGCTACTGTTGATCGCGAATTGGGTATCGACTACAAGCAACCTGGTTTTTTTGATTGAATATGAATTATTATAGCACTAACGGAAAAGCGCCCATTGCTAACCTGCAGAAAGCAGTGGTAAAGGGACTGGCAGAGGACCGTGGTCTTTACATGCCAGAAGAAATTTACAAGTTACCCAAGGCATTTATTGACGACATGCCGAAAATGGCATTCCAGGACATTGCCTACAATGTGGCCCAGAACTTCTTTGGCGACGACGTGGATGGCGACGCCCTACAAGATATTGTCTACGACACACTGCAGTTCGACTGCCCAGTGGTAAAGGTAACAGATAACATCTATGCGTTAGAACTGTTCCACGGCCCAACACTGGCGTTCAAGGACGTTGGTGCAAGGTTTATGGCGCGATTGCTGGGCTACTTCCTACGCCAAGGCAGTTCAGTAGGTTGCTGTAACACTGCAATAAACAAGACTGTCAACGTGTTGGTGGCTACTAGCGGCGACACGGGATCGGCAGTGGCTAATGGTTTCTTAGGTGTCGAGGGCATCCATGTCTACGTGCTCTACCCCAAGGGCAAGGTAAGCCCCATTCAGGAGTGCCAATTCACAACGCTGGGCAAGAACATTACAGCCATTGAAGTGGACGGCGTATTCGACGACTGTCAAGCCTTGGTAAAGTCGGCCTTTATGGACGAAGAACTGAACCAGCACATGAAGCTGACGTCGGCTAATTCTATTAACGTAGCCCGTTTTCTCCCACAGGCGTTCTATTATTTTAATGCGTACGCGAGGATGAAGGCTCTCGGCAAGGCTGACGAGCTGGTAATGTGTGTGCCTAGCGGGAACTTCGGCAACATCTGCTCGGCCCTGTTCGGTCACCAGATGGGATTACCCATCAAGCGCTTCATTGCAGCCAACAATGCCAACGACATTTTCTATAAATACCTGCAGACTGGCAAGTATGAGCCAAAAGCTTCAGTACAGACCCTGGCAAATGCTATGGACGTAGGAGACCCATCAAACTTTGCCCGCATCATCAACCTGTATAGCGACAACCGTCTGCTGAGCGAAGAGGAGACCCATCAGCGTATTACCAGTCTGATTAGTGGAGCCACCTACAGCGACGAGCAGATTAGAGAGACCATGAGGAAATGCTATAGCGAAACAGGCTATATACTTGATCCTCATGGTGCTTGCGGTTTCCGTGCACTACAAGAGAGCCTAAAGTCTGGCGAGGTCGGCGTATTCTGCGAGACTGCCCATCCTGCAAAGTTCAAGGAGAAGGTAGACGAGATTCTGGGCATCGACATCGAGATACCTGCCCGTCTGCGTGCCTTTATGGAGGGCCAGAAGCAGAGCGTAGAAATGACGAAGAATTTCGAAGACTTCAAGGCATACCTGATGAGAGTTTAGAGAAGCGCAAACGTTAACGTCGGAAATTCAATAAAAACGATACGTTATTCGCAAATTATTCACTAACTTTGCACTCACAATAAACAAACTATTTATTATATATAAAGGAATATGTTGAAACCGTTAAACAAAAAGTTCGCTCCAAAGAGCGTGATGCCTGAGAAGGTAATTCAGTTTGGTGAGGGTAATTTCCTCCGTGCATTCGTTGATTGGATTATCTGGAACATGGACCAGAAGACCAATTTCAACGGTAGTGTTGTGGTTGTTCAGCCCATCGAACGCGGTATGGTTGACTGGCTCAACGGTCAGGACTGTCTGTATCACGTGAACCTGCAGGGTCGTGAGAACGGTAAGCCCGTCAATACGTTGGAGCGTATCGACGTTATCAGCCGTGCGCTGAACCCTTACTCGCAGAACGACGCCTTCATGGCATTGGCCGACCAGCCCGAGATTCGTTTCGTCATCTCGAACACCACTGAGGCCGGTATCGCCTTTGATCCCGCTTGTAAGCTGGACGACAAACCCGCCAGCAGCTATCCTGGCAAGCTGGTTCAGCTACTTTATCGCCGCTGGCAGACCTTCAATGGCGACCCCACGAAGGGACTCATTATTTTCCCCTGCGAGCTTATCTTCTTGAACGGCCACGTGCTGAAGGATTGCATCAATAAGTACATTGAGCTATGGCAGTTGCCTGCTGACTTCAAGAAGTGGTTCGACGAGTCGTGCGGCGTTTACGCTACGCTGGTAGACCGTATCGTGCCAGGCTTCCCCCGCAAGGAGATTGCCGAGATTCAGGAGAAAGTCGGCTACCGCGACAACCTGGTTGTACAGGCCGAGAACTTCCACCTGTGGGTCATCGAGGCTCCAAAGGAGGTTGCTCAGGAGTTCCCCGCCGACAAGGCTGGTCTGCATGTGCTGTTCGTTCCTTCAGAGGAGCCCTATCACAAACGTAAGGTTACCTTGCTGAACGGCCCGCACACTGTATTGAGCCCCGTTGCCTTCCTGAGTGGTGTGAACATTGTTCGCGATGCCTGCAACCACGAGGTTATCTCGAAGTACATCCACAAGGTACAGTTTGAGGAACTGATGCAGACCCTCGACCTGCCAATGGAGGAACTGGAGAAGTTTGCTGGCGACGTATTGGAGCGCTTCGACAACCCATTCGTAGACCACCAGGTGACCAGCATTATGCTGAACTCATTCCCCAAGTTCCAGGCTCGCGACCTGCCCGGCGTGAAGACCTATCTGGAGCGTAAGGGCGAACTGCCTAAGGGCTTGGTATTCGGCTTGGCAGCTATCATTACCTACTACAAGGGTGGCAAGCGTGCCGACGGTGTTGAGATTATCCCCAACGACGACGAGAAAATCATGGGTCTGCTGAAGGAACTGTGGGCTACTGGCGATACACAGAAGATAGTAGACGGTGTGCTCGGTGCCGAGTTCATTTGGCAGGAAGACCTCAATAAGATAGCTGGTCTGAACGCTATGTTGAAGTTGTTCCTTGACCTGATTCAGGACAAGGGCATGCTGGAGGCTGTGAAAACCATTCTCTGAAAATAAGGCAAGAAATTAAAAAAGTCGATAAGAAATCGGGCTGACCATTTGGTTGGCTCGATTTTTTTCATTAATTTTGCACCCATATTAAAAAAATAACGTTATTTTGATAGAGAAGCATATTGTATTAGAGGACATCGATCCTGTAGTGTTCTACGGCATAGGAAACCAGCACCTGCAAATGCTACGCGCCTTGTATCCCAAGTTGCGCATTGTGGCTCGTGACAACGTGATACGTATTTTGGGCGACGAGGAGCAGATGAGTGCCTTCGAGGAAAACGCCGAGAAGCTACGCCAGCATGTGCTAAAGTTCAATGCCTTGACTGAGGAGGACATACTGGATATTGTGAAGGGCAAGCGCGCCAAGGACGAAGTGCCCGACGGTGTAGTCTGCTATTCGATGTCGGGCAGAGCCATCAAGGCCCGCAGCGAGAACCAGCAGCACCTGATAGATGCCTATCATGATAACGACATGGTGTTTGCCGTTGGTCCAGCTGGTACTGGTAAGACGTATCTTTCCATTGCATTAGCCGTCAAAGCCCTGAAAGAAAAGACTGCCAAGAAGATTATCCTCTCTCGCCCTGCCGTTGAGGCTGGCGAGAAGCTGGGATTCCTGCCTGGCGACATGAAGGACAAGATTGATCCCTACCTGCAACCCCTATATGACGCATTGGAAGACATGTTGCCACAGGTAAAGCTACAGGATATGATGGAAAAACACGTCATACAGATAGCCCCACTGGCCTTTATGCGCGGTCGTACGCTGAGCGACGCCGTTGTCATCCTGGATGAGGCACAGAACACCACACCCCAGCAAATCCGTATGTTCCTGACCCGCATGGGTTGGAATACCAAGATGATTATCACGGGCGACATGACGCAGATAGACTTGCCCCGCTCACAGAAGTCTGGACTGGTTGAGGCCTTGGAAATATTGCACGACGTTGAGGGTATCGGCGTCGTAGAACTGAATCGAAAGGACATTGTACGCCACAAGCTGGTAACACGAATTGTCAACGCATACGAGAAATTCGACAAAAACAACAATAAAAATGAAAGCATTAACAAAGACTGACTTCAAATTCGAAGGACAAAAGAGTGTGTACCACGGAAAAGTACGCGACGTGTATAACATCAATGACGACTTGATGGTGATGGTGGCCACCGACCGCATCTCGGCATTCGACGTGGTGCTGCCTAAGGGTATCCCCTTCAAGGGACAGGTGCTGAACCAAATTGCTGCCAAGTTCCTGGATGCCACCACCGACATATGTCCGAACTGGAAACTGGCTACACCTGACCCCATGGTGACGGTTGGTTTGAAGTGTGAGGGTTTCCGCGTAGAGATGATTATCCGCTCAATTCTGACCGGTTCGGCCTGGCGCGAGTACAAGAACGGTTGCCGCGAGTTGTGCGGTGTCAAGCTGCCCGACGGCATGAAGGAGAACGAGCGTTTCCCCGAGCCCATCATTACACCGACCACTAAGGCCGACGAGGGTCACGACATGAACATCTCAAAGGAAGATATTATCGCCCAAGGCATTGTTTCAGCCGAAGATTACGCTATCATGGAGGATTACACCCGTAAGATTTTTGCTCGTGGACAGGAGATTGCCGCCAAGCGCGGACTTATCCTCGTTGATACCAAGTACGAGTTTGGTAAGCGCGATGGTAAGGTCTATCTCATCGACGAAATCCACACTCCCGACTCCAGCCGCTACTTCTATGCCGACGGCTATGAGGAGAAGTTGGCTAAGGGCGAGCCCCAGCGCCAACTATCAAAGGAGTTCGTGCGCCAGTGGCTCATCGAGCACGACTTCATGAACGAGCCTGGACAAGTGATGCCTGAGATTACCGACGAATATGCTGAGAGTGTCAGCGACCGCTACATTGAGCTTTACGAGCATATCGTAGGCGAGAAGTTCGAGCGCGAGCAAAGCGAAGGCGACATCGCCGATCGTATCGAGAAGAACGTAAGCGCATGGCTATCAGTTTTTAAGAGCCGCTAAAATTTAATGTTTAAGCTTTAATGTTTAATCATTAATGTACCAGCAAGAGACGATAAAACCCTATAATGAGGGCGAGAAGACGACACAGGTAGAGCAGATGTTCGACAACATTGCTCCTACCTATGACACGTTGAATCATCGTCTCTCGTGGGATATTGACAAGGGATGGCGTCGTAAGGCCATCAAGCAGTTGGCACCGTTCAACCCCCAGTCACTGCTCGATATTGCCACTGGTACAGGCGACTTTGCCATCATGGCTGCTCAGATACTTGCGCCGCAGAAACTGATTGGAGCCGACATCAGCGAGGGTATGATGGACATTGGCCGACAGAAGGTGAAGCAGCAGGGGCTCGACGGCGTTATCAGCTTTGAACGCGAGGACTGTACGGCACTATCGTATGTCGACAACACATTCGATGCTGTAACAGCGGCCTTTGGCATTCGCAATTTTGCCAATCTTGACAAAGGGCTTGCAGAGATGTGCCGTGTGCTAAAGAAGGGTGGTCATCTCAGCATTGTCGAGTTGACAACGCCTGTCAGTTTTCCCATGAAGCAGCTGTTCCACATCTACTCGCACACCGTGTTGCCAGTCTATGGGCGTATTATTTCTAAGGATAGTTCTGCTTACTCCTACCTCACGAAAACCATCGAAGCCTTTCCACAAGGCGAAGAGATGGTAGAAATACTGAAGAAGGCCGGATTTGCGGAAGCCAGGTTCAAGCGCCTGACATTTGGCATCTGCACCATGTATTTTGCAACGAAATAGTTAACAGATTATAGTTTACAGTTATGGAAAAGTACGGACTTATCGGATATCCCCTTGGGCACTCGTTCTCGATCAGTTACTTCAACCAGAAGTTCCAGGACGAAGGTATTGATGCAGTGTATGAGAATTTCGAGATTCCCACCATCGACGCACTACCAGAGGTTATCGATTCTAATCCCAACCTGTGTGGTCTGAACGTAACGATACCCTACAAGGAGAAGGTACTGCCATTTCTTGACAGTGTATCACCCGAAGCCCGTGCCATCGGGGCTGTCAACGTCATTCGTGTCACGCACGTAGGTAATGACGTCAAACTGAAGGGCTACAACTCGGATGTGATAGGTTTCACACAGAGCATAGAACCCATGCTCGACAAGAAGTGGCACAAGAAAGCCCTCATCCTGGGTACAGGTGGTGCTTCAAAAGCCATCGACTATGGACTTCGCAATTTGGGCTTGGAAACGGTGTTCGTCAGTCGTTACGAGCGTCCCGGTACTATCCAATATCCGTCTATTACACCCGAGGTGATTCAGGAGTATAACGTCATCATTAACTGCACGCCACTCGGCATGTATCCTAAGACAGAGGAGTGCCCTCTCCTGCCCTATGAGGCTATGGATCAGCACACCATCCTCTACGACCTTATATACAATCCTGACGAGACTCTGTTTATGAAACTTGGTAAGCAGTATGGTGCACAAACCAAGAACGGGTTGGAGATGTTGCTCTTGCAGGCCTTTGCCTCATGGGAATTTTGGCACGAACGATAATAATTGATAATTGACAATTGATAATTGATATGGACAACAGATATATGATGCGAGGCGTTAGTGCTGCCAAGGAGGACGTACACAACGCCATTAAAAACATTGATAAAGGCATTTTTCCACAGGCCTTTTGCAAGATTATTCCCGACATCTTAGGGGGCGACCCTGAGTACTGTAACATCATGCATGCCGACGGTGCCGGTACTAAGTCTGCCCTGGCCTATATGTATTGGAAGGAAACTGGTGACCTCTCTGTATGGAAAGGTATTGCTCAGGATGCCATCGTAATGAATACCGACGACCTGCTTTGTGTGGGCGCCGTAGATAATATCCTAGTTAGCTCTACCATAGGACGTAACAAGATGCTGATTCCAGGTGAAGTCATTTCAGCTATCATCAATGGTACTGACGAGTTGCTGGCAGAACTTCGCGATATGGGTATCGGCATCTACCCCACAGGTGGCGAGACAGCCGATGTAGGCGACTTGGTTCGCACCATCATCGTCGACAGCACCGTTACCTGCCGCATGAAGCGCTCTGATGTCATCGACAATGCCAACATCCGCCCAGGCGATGTCATCGTTGGTCTTTCGTCTACAGGTCAGGCCACTTACGAGAAGCGTTACAATGGCGGTATGGGTTCTAACGGACTCACTTCAGCCCGCCACGATGTCTTCGCTAAGTATCTGGCCGAGAACTATCCTGAGAGCTACGATCACGCCGTACCCGACGAACTCGTGTACAGTGGCAAGTATAAGCTAACTGATGCCATCGAAGGTTCGCCTGTTAATGCCGGTCAGCTCGTTCTCTCTCCCACCCGCACCTACGCACCTGTCATCAAGAAGTTGCTCGACGAGCTCCGTCCCGAGATTCACGGAATGGTACACTGCACAGGCGGTGCCCAGACCAAGGTGCTACACTTTGTCAACGACAACTGCCGCGTCATCAAGGACAACATGTTCCCTGTACCTCCATTGTTCCGTGCCATCCACGAGTGCTCAGGCACTGATTGGAAGGAGATGTACCAAGTATTCAATATGGGTCACCGCATGGAAATCTATGTCCGTCCTGAAGTCGCAGACCAAGTTATCGCCCTCTCGAAGTCGTTCAACATCGACGCACAGATTGTTGGCCACATCGAGGAAGGCAAGAAGAGTCTCACTATTAAGAGTGAGTTTGGTACATTTGAATATTAATTTACAAGTAACTCTATTAATAATTAAAACCTATTGCTTATGTCACTATTAATGATTTTGCAACTGATGATTGTGCTGGGCGCCCTTTGGGTAGGCTCACGCTATGGTAGCTTGGCGCTAGGCGCCATCTCTGGTATCGGTCTAGCCCTGCTGGTATTTGGTTTCGGCTTAAAGCCAGGAAATCCTCCCACTGATGTTATATACATCATCATTGCAGCCGTCACCTGTGCTGGTATTATGCAAGCCTCTGGAGGTATGGACTGGCTGATTCAGATTGCCGAGAAGATGCTTCGAAGACATCCTGACCGTATTACCTTCCTGGCTCCGTTGACCACGTTTTTCCTAACAGTTTTGGTTGGTACTGGTCATGTTGTATACACCTTAATGCCAATTATTTGCGACATTGCATTAAAGAAAGGCATTCGCCCCGAGCGACCCTGTGGTGTAGCCTCAATAGCGTCGCAGGTCGGTATTACCTGTTCGCCTATTGCTGCTGCCGTCGTAGCTTTTGTCAGCATCTCAAACACCAATGGTTTCAACATTACCATTCCCCAAGTACTGATGGTGTCTATTCCCGCCTGTCTGTGTGGACTGATGGCAGCTGCCTCTGCTTCATACCGTCGAGGACTGGACTTGGACAAAGACCCTGAATTCCAAAAGAAGATTGCCGACCCCGTACAGCGTGAATACATCTATGGTTCAAGCGCCACCACACTCGACAAGGAGATTCCACAGTCGGCTAAGAACGCCGTTTACATTTTCCTGGGTGCACTAGCTGTCATCGTGTTCTTCGCCGTCTGCCAAGAGGCACTGCCATCCTACAGAACCTTACGTGCCGTTCAAGACTCCAATGTCCTCTATATCACCCCAGACTTGTCTGTTTCGGGTGACCAACTGGTGAAGGCGAACGTTTACTTGAAAGGTACCACCGAATGGTATGACAAGACACTACCCATGAACATCGTCATTCAGGTTGTCATGATTACTGCTGCGGCCTTGATGATTATTTTCTGCAAGGCTGCCCCGAAGAAGGCTGTTGCCGGTCCTGTGTGGCAGTCTGGTATGGTAGCCGTTGTTGCTATCTACGGTATTGCCTGGCTGGCTGATACCTATTTTTCTAATTACTTGAACGAGATGAAGGTGATGTTGGCTGGTGTTGTTGCTCAATATCCTTGGAGTATAGCCTTCGTTTTCTTCCTCGTGTCGGTATTAATCAATTCTCAGGGTGCCGTTGTGGTGGCCATGTTACCGCTGGCTTACTCTCTCGGCATTGATGGACCAGTTTTGCTGGGTGTGTTACCTGCTGTCTACGGTTACTTCTTCATCCCCAACTATCCCTCGGATATTGCGACGGTTAACTTCGACCGCTCAGGAACGACAGTCATCGGTAAATACCTGCTAAACCACTCGTTTATGATGCCTGGCTTGATCTGCGTCTTTACATCGACCATCGTAGCCTACATTCTCTCGTCTATTTTCTATTAAATGAATATCATACAGAAATACTTTCCACAATTGTCAGCAGAGCAACTCCAACAGGTTGCTCTGCTTGACGAGTTGTATCGCGACTGGAACTCAAAAATCAACGTCATTTCACGCAAGGATATCGACAACCTATACGAACACCACGTGCTCCACTCGATGGCCATTGCCAAGATGGTGAACTTCCGCCCAGGCACCCGTATCCTTGACTTTGGTACGGGAGGTGGTTTCCCTGGTATTCCTTTGGCCATTCTCTATCCTGAATGTCTGTTTAAATTGATTGACGGTACAGGTAAGAAGATTCGAGTAGCACAGGAGGTAGCACAGGCCATCGGTCTGAAGAACTGCGAACCCGTTCATTTGCGTGGTGAAGAGGAGAAAGGCAAATACGACTTCATTGTGAGTCGTGCCGTCATGCCCCTACCCGATCTCGTCAAAATTGTTAAGAAGAACATTGCCAAAGAACAACGGAATGCACTGCCCAATGGTATCATCTGCCTGAAAGGCGGCAATCTTGAGGGCGAACTGCAACCTTATCGTAAAATCGTGGAAACTGCCGAGTTAAGCCAGTGGTTCAGCGAAGAATGGTTTAAGGAGAAATCTGTTATCTATCTGCCGCTATGAATATCAAACGAATGATGTGTAATCCACTGCAGGAGAACTGCTATGTGGTCAGTGACGAAACGAAAGAGTGTGTCATCATTGACTGTGGTGCCTACTACGATGAAGAGAAGGAGGCACTGGCTTCGTATATCGACCAGAATGATTTGAAACCTGTGCATCTGATTGCTACTCATGGACACTTGGACCATAACTTCGGCAATGCCTTCATTTTTAACAAATATGGTTTGCAAGTAGAAATCTGTGCCGAAGACCAAAATCTGGTCGAACATCTCAGGGAGCATGCATCAGCCCTATTCGGCATGATTATCAAGGAGGAACAGCCACCTACTGGACGCCTGCTGAAACACGGCGACATTATCACGTTTGGTAAGCATACACTAAAAGTTCTGCAGACACCAGGCCACAGCCACGGATCGGCTCTGTTCTATTGTGAAGAAGAACAGACTGTATTTACTGGCGACACCCTATTCCGTATGAGCATCGGACGCACCGATTTTCCTGAAAGCAGTTGGACAGAGATGGAAAACAGCCTAAAAACCGTTGTCAAGCAACTGCCAAAAGAAACTATCGTACTCTCAGGACACGGCCCACAAAGTACGATAGCTGATGAATTACAATTTAACCTTTACCTTCGCTAACTTACTCTCGTTCTGCATACGGTCGAGGGCTGTCACTACATACGTGAAACGTCCATGCTGACCTGCAGGAATCGTGTAAAGGCAATTGGTAGTTACTTTCACAATCTTAGAAGGGTCATCGATATTAATCAACTCACCATTCGCAAAGCAATAGACCACATAGCTGGCTGCTTCGTCCTGCCAACCCCTACCCTTTGGAGCCGTCCAGAACAATACCTGTTCACCATCGTCCATACGTACCACCTTTAACTTACGAGGTGCTTTTGGTGCCTTCTTATCGATATTCGGCATCAGAGGCTGCAAAGCTGGCGTACGCCAATAGTTGTTGCGAAGCAGGCTTCCATAATTGCCGACATTGTCGACAGCAGCCTTGGCATACCATAGCACTGTACCCTGAATACGAGGCAACTCAGCATGCAAAGCCATCTTAGCTGCCAACTGGTGTTGGTTTTTGTTTGTCAGATCAGCATACTTCACCGTACGTTCCACATCCTCGCCGATATAAAGTGGCGTGCGTGTCAGATGACGGTTCCACCAGTGTATCAGTTCGTCATAGTCAGCGGCCTTATTGCCAATCTCCCAATACAGCTGTGGCACACAATAGTCCATCCAGCCATTGGCATCCCAGAGAAGCACGTCGGCATACAACTGGTCATAATTCTGCAGACCATTAGTCTTACTACCGTTGGGATCGCTCTTCTGGTTACGATAAATGCCAAATGGCGACACGCCGAACTTCACCCAAGGCTTGGTCTGATGAATAGTTTCGTAGACCTGCTGAATAAACAGGTTGACATTATAGCGACGCCAATCATCACGATTCTTCATACCATTCGGAGCTGCACGGTATTGGGCTTCGTCAGGAATCTCGACACCAGCTACAGGATAAGGATAGAAATAATCATCGATATGCAGACCGTCAACATCGTAACGTTCTACAATATCCCTGACAACCTCACAGATATAGTCACGGCATTCCTTATAGGCGGGATTGAGCAACGTCAGACCATCATAATCAAATGTCCATTCAGGATGACGCACAACGACATGATTGGCAGCATTCTGATGAGGCGATTTGGTCTTGGCACGATAGGGATTAATCCAGGCGTGCAACTCCATGCCGCGTCGGTGGCATTCCTCAATCATCCACTGCAGAGGATCCCAATATGGATTGGGCTTCTGGCCCTGAACACCCGTCAGATAGTAGCTCCACGGCTCCAACTGACTCTCATAGAGGGCGTCGCACTCAGGACGAACCTGAAAAATGATGGCATTGCAGCCGTCCTTTTGCAACTCGTTGAGTTGATAGGTCAGCGTACGCTGCATGGTCTCAGTAGCAATACCTTTAAACTGGCCGTTGACACACTGAATCCATGCGCCACGGAACTCTCGCTTCTGTTGCGCTGACAAAATCAGCGCAAACAACAACATACATATTGTTACAATTCTTCTCATCTTACAGTCCTCTTGCATTCTTCATCACACGATCCATTTCGCGGCGGTCCTCTTTCTCTTTCAGTGTCTGACGCTTGTCGAACACTTTCTTACCCTTACACAGCGCAATGTCCATCTTTGCGCGACCTTTAGGGTCTATAAACACCAGCAGGGGCACTATCGTATAACCACTTTGCTTAGTAGCCGACTCCAACTTCTGGATTTCACGCTTCGTCAGCAACAGCTTACGGTCACGCTTCAAGTCGTGATTGTTGTACGAACCGTAAAAATAAGGCGAAATATTCATGCCCTTCACCCACATCTCGCCATTCATGATGGTACAATAAGTATCAACTAAACTGGCCTTACCCAGACGGATGCTCTTAATTTCAGTACCCGTGAGGACAATACCAGCTGTAAAGGTCTCGATGAAGAAATATTCGAACGAGGCCTTTTTGTTACGTATATTGACAGGACTCTTTTTCCTGATCAGTTCTTCTTCCTTATTCATATCAATGCATCATTATTTCACAGTTGCGAAGCGTTCTATGTGCTCGTCAATGTAACGGGCAATCTGTTCCGTCCACACTTCTTCCTGCTCGACAAACTCATCATCAAAGTCATCGAACTCAGGGAACTGCTCGAACAGTGCCATAAACTCGTCCTCGTTACAGTCGCGCTCAATAGCCTCATGATATTTTAAGTAACCGTTAAAAAATAACTTGGTACGATTTCCGCTCTATACGAGCAGTTGCCAAGCTTTTATTTATCTCTTCAAAATTATTGTTCATGTTTATTGTTGCTTTGTTTGTAACTTATTGATTATTAACATTTTATATTCT
>JAFVHO010000199.1 GCA_017474485.1 Prevotella sp. | reverse complement strand
TCAACCAGATTGACACCCTCGCCGCCGAGTATCCCGCCCAGACCAACTACCTATATCTGTCGTACCTGTAAGAGAATCACGACTGTTCTTCACTTTTTTCCGCGGAAGGCATACGACTTTCGCGGAAATTTCGTATCTTTGAATACATGTGATACTCTCAAATTCATCACGACTATTGAAAAAGAATGTCTTTCCTTTATACCTTACTAACCCTTCTATACCAAAATCTTCTTCAAACAATGTTTTGGGCGAAACGGATAGTGCTTCTGCAATTTTAAGAATACTGTCAAACCGAGGATTTCCCGATAACATTCTGCTAAAACTTGCAGCGTCACACCCCATCAGTCTTGCTACGTCACGATGTTGCAAGCCCTTCTCACTTATTATCTTTTTTACGTTCTTTGATAAAATGTTTTCTTCCATAACCTGTAGAATTTTACGCAAAGATAGGATTATTGATTGGTATATAAACATCTAAACTTGCTAAACTATAGGGCATATTTTTAAGTACTGTCTTCGTCCTGTTACATCTATGAGAGATAAGGGATCAATACTTTCGGAGTAATTAGAAATACTCCGAGAGTATTCAAAATTTCTTTTGGAGTAATAACTCAAGCAGGCAGAACTCTTAATTTTTAACTCTTAACTCAAAAAATCTCTCATCTCTCCCGTCATCTTCGGAATCGCCTTTGTACAAAGTGGTTTCGACATGGGAGAGATCATTTTCATCCCTCCCATATCTCTCTCTTATCTCTCCCGTCTCCCTCATGCAGCCTTCAAGGGCACGACCTCGTAGTAAGCCACATGGGAATGCTCCTTGTGCTTGGGTGACGGGAGAGTCGATAAGGCACGCTTATTACTCGAAAATGCAGCCTTAATGGCGCCAATTGTTCCCATACTGGGAACTATTTATTCCCAGACTGGGAACAAAACATTCCCAGCCTAGGGAAAAAAATCACAAAAACGTGTTGTGGATTTTTATTTTACTAACACCTTTTTACCATTGAGGATATAGAGTCCTTTAGTCGGTTTAGCAACAGGTTGACCCTGTAGGTTGTAATATTTGTTATTCTTAAACCCTTCAACCTTTGCTATATCAATATTAGAAGAGCCATCTTTCGGCACTAGGTAGATGGCTTTCACATTAACTGTACTGCCATTGTTGGCCTTGATAGCATCCAAATGTACAAAGGTGTCAACTCGCGGATTATTTTTTGTGGTATTCTTTGTTTTAAAGTCCTCAAGGGGTATCACCAATGCATCATATTCAGTATTCCAGTAAGGATCGTTCTCGTTGAACGATGGTGCAATCTCCTTCCACTCACCGTGAGCTACCAAACGGTTGGCTAAGATGCGGACAGTGCCACCATTTCCACGAAGTACTAATTTGTCATACTGGCTAATATCTGCAAACAAATCATGTTCAACAGACACTAAACCTGCAACGACTCCACCGTTAGATACATCTTGGTTTAAATTCCAATTGACGTTTGCATTTGAAATAGGACTGGCATCAGCACCCGTGCTATCCCACCAATAATACATATTGGCAGTTAGCTTCTCCCAATTCTCAGGAACTACAAAATCATCGATATCCACATATTTAGTAATCTGTGACAGTACGGTGGCCGTTCTTGTTGGGAAATACTGGTTTTTCAGACGGTTGCGCTCAGCCATATAGGTCTCGTCGACGGTATATAGCGTGTTACCAAAGCCATAGCCATTAGGAACGTCGCGGCGATAGTCACCCCATCGGGCTGCTTCGTCGTAGATAGCCATTGAAATATTGTTATAAAGACTGTCCCATACTGCTACGACAGACGTTTCGCCTAACAAGCCTTCATCTGCCAGCAGTTCCTTGGCACGCTTCAGATAGCGACGAGAAAAATCGTCATTAGTCAGCAACTTGTTGAAGATATCCGTTGGACCACCGCTATTGCGCTTGGTGACAACGTTCTCGTTCGCATTCTCAAAGATAATCTCTGAGTCCCAGCACAGGAATTTAAAGCCCTCCTTGTTAGTGTTGTTACGACGGATAGCATACCAGTTGTGGTGATCCCAGTCGGTATTACCAGCATACTGGTTGATAATCATGTAGTCGATGAAGTTGTCTTTGTCGAGCAACGTATCCAGTTTCTCATAAGCAGCCTCAGGCGTCAAATCTTTTGACTGCCCGGCAACGGCATTGACAGTCTCAATCATCTCGTACCAAGAGTCGAGTGTGCCCTCACTAGCTTCGATATGATTACCACCTTCCTCCTCAATCTTGATAACATCATAGTCTTTCTTCTTACCGCCAAAGTGCTCCTTGCCAAAATTATCGTCTACACGTTCTGCGATATTATAAAGTCCCCAGTACATACCATTTAAGAATAGGTGTACATAGAGTGCATTCACACCAGTATGGCCTAACTTGCGTTGCATGCGGCGGGCCCACACGTCACGAGTATACTGAGCTTTCTGGCGATTGCCTTCTGCCCAATGCTGCCAAGCATTGCCGAAATGGCAGCGAAGCACCAATTGATCAAACTTTTTGGGTTCATCACTGCCGAATAGCGGATACTCCAGTGAAGCAGGACCATAAGCCTTCTTAAACTGCAGGCGGAACGAGTGCTTGGGATTCTTTTCTGCCAGTCGGCCATGTCCACCATGCAGTTTCAGACCACAATCAATTGTGAAGTCATGGTTCTGCGGACCACCGAAGAGCTCGGCACTACACTGTCGTGTCCATCCATTACCAGTATTGTCGCCTACAGGAGGACCAGTAAAGATATAGATACCACCGGTATTCTCGTCTGGTTCTTTATTAAACAGGTTACCCTTGTCCGTCACCACACTGAGAATAGGAATCTGTTTCAGGCCTTCGATAATCTTTGGGCGCAGAACGGGGTCGCTGGTCATTTCTGGATCCATCTCGTAGTCAGCAACGGCAGTACCGCTAGACTGTGTGTACTGTCCCCATTCAGCAGGATAGCCCTCCGGATTGTTAGGCTGGCTCAGCACAGACGTTACAAAGACATAACTGGCTGTGGTAATGGCAGAAGCATTCCCACCTATCACTTCAATAGCCCTGAGCAGTGTTGTCTTACTCAAAGTGAGTGGACTTGCATAGCGGGTACTTGCTGCCGTTGGCGTACTGCCGTCAGTGGTATAATACACCTCAGCACTGGCATCCGTAGGCGTAATCGTCACGTTAATGCTCTGCTCGTCGTATAGGCCATGAGGCATACTGAACTTTGGCTGAGCCGTACTAGCTATCGTTGCCAACACTGCCATTAAGGCTAATAGATTCCTTTTCATCATCATAGTACCTTATTTCACCAACACCTTCCGGCCATTCTTAATATAGAGGCCCTGGCGTAATTGAGTATTTGACAATTTACTATTCTCAATTTGACGGCCCTGCAGGTCGAACACCTTATTGTTTAGAATTTGTTCTTTATGATTTAGACGTGTAGCGTCGCTGATACCTGTACTCGTATAGCTGTTGGCTTTCAGGATGAGCTGGCCCACGATGCAGTCGCTCCACTGTGAGGCTGCAGAATAGACGGCAATGACATAGTCATCCTGTTCGCTAACGTCGAACTCAAAAGTCTGCTGTGTCGGCGAGCTGAAGTTGTTGGAGGCCACATTGCCAATGTTGATGTTTGGCGTATAGGTCTGACTGGCAATGCTTGAGCCTGTACGTGTCTCAACATTCAGCTCCACAGCTCCATAGTTAGACATGTTCCAGTTGCATATCTTGTAAGTTAGCGTGTAATGGCCTGGAGCCAGACTGAGCGTTGTACCAGCGTCGGCAAGTCCGAACTTGGCCCAGCCCTCATGGGCATTGCCGCTGATATTACGGAAGTAGAGGCCATAATTGAAGCCTCGTGATGACCCTGTGAACTGCAGGACGCGACAGCCTGACGAATAACCGTTGCTATAGCCTGAACGTCGCTCACTGCTGTCGAAGGTGGTCCAGCCTGCGGGTACAGCACCACCTTCGGTGAAAGATGCTGAGGGGGAAAATGCCGACGGTGCCTGTAGAGTCACTTCGATGGTAGCTGTACCAGTCTCGCCATCGTTGTCGGTAGCAACGACTTTCAGGGTATGTTTACCAGTTGCAGCACCCGTCAGAGTGGCCGTATAAGGCTTGGCTGTACAGGTAGCCAACAGTGTAGTACCGTCGTAGAAATCCACTTTCTCTACAGTACCGTTCGAGTCGTCAGCGGTAGCGGTGATGGTGATGTCAGGGAACTGTGTGGCACCCTGGGGGGCAAAGCTGATTATTCTTGAGCCTGCCTTCGGTGAGGTAATGCTGACGCTGGGATTCGTGCGGTTCAGCGAATAATTCTTGCAGAAATTCCAGATTTCCTTACCCGTGTACACCTGGGGTTCCTTGCAAATCCAGTGGCCTTTATTTGCCAGTTCCAGCAACCTGACCTCGACACCGTCGTTGCCAGGTCCCCAAACATGTAGCTTGGCACCACTGAAACCGTTGTAGTTGCTTTTCACCTTCGCCGTTGTGGGACAGCCGTTATGGTTGATCCACACATTCAGGGCAGGTTGTGCGCCGCTGAAGCTGCATGTTTCGTCGCCTGTGCCGTGGATATGCAGGATGGGGATAGGACGCACGTTGGCACCAGCCGTGGCTCCACCCATGGGGTAGCCGCTGACAGGCGCAAAGGCGGCAATGAGGTCAGGAATCTTGTTCATGGTGTGGTAGGTAAACATGCCACCCATAGAGAAACCGCCGAGATAGACGCGGTTGCGGTCAATCTTGTATTGTGTCACCATTTTCTCGATAATAGCCTTAACGAAGTTGATGTCGCGATTGCCGGAAATATCCCACGACTTATCGATACCGTTGGGGAAGACCACAACGAACTTGGCCGTGTCGCATACGGCTTCCATGCTCACGGTCTCGTTCTTGAACTCGCTGTTCTGCATCCAGTTAGCATCTTGGTTATAGCCGTGACAGAAGATGAGCAACGGACGGTTCTCACCGAGGTTATTCGGTGCATAGACATTGTATGAACGGTTAGTACCGTCAACGGTGATGTTGGCTGCCTTCATTGGCATGATTGCTGCTAAAAGCAGAAGAATCGATAAAATGGCCTGTTTCATATTGTTGTTGTTAATGATTACTCTTTGGGGTAAAGGATATGGCACATAATCCCTATGTACCATATCCTGATTAAACTTAACCAACTATTAATAAATACTCTCTTTTATGATTAATAACTATTTGAGTGCAAAGATAATATAATAAGGTGAATATACAATAGGAAAACGTTGCATGAAGAATGGAAAACATCTCATCAAGAAAGAAAACAGCATCTTGTAACAAAAATCACAAGATGCTGAAACATTTTCAGAAATATTTTAGTCCGGTCACTTACTTAATTTCTGGACGTATTTGACAGGTTCTCCGTCACTGGCTTTCAGTACACTCGCAAACTCTTGAGGCGTCACCTCAACAGGACCACGCATGAACTCGGGAATATTGTAACATTTTAGAAACTGCCGATGGTAGTCGGGATCGGCCTGTGGCAGTTCGAAAGGTTTACTGCCTTTGCCATTAGCATCAATATGCGCAAAGAACGGACGGGTATAGCTGCCATCATCACGTCGGCTACTGAACACCACCCATCGGCCATTGCTCGACCAGGCATGGTAGCTTTCTGTTTCAGGTGAGTTGATTTCATCCATCGCACGAACCTGTCCACTGGTCAAATCCAACAGATAGAGGTCAGCCTCACGATGCCAGATATGGAAAACACCATAGTTGCCCAATGTGAACATCAGGAAACGTCCATCAGGCGATACGCGTGGCAAGGTAGCACTCTTGTCCAAACTATCAGCTTGGAACACCAGTTCACGCGGTCCAAATTGATAAGTATCTGGATTGAAAGATTTCTTATAGATGTTGTATTTCACTTCCCGGTATCTGCGAACCACCTCAACACCATGACTAACCGTATCACGGAATTCGAAATGTGCACTACAATAATAGAGCGTCTTGCCGTCAGGTGCCCATACGGGGAACACCTCAAACTCACTGCCATCATTTTCGATATTAGTCACCTCGTTCTTGACCACGTCATAGGCTATCAGGTCACTCTCTGCGTCGAACACCTCGATTTTATTCATGTGACGCGTATGGAAGCTTTGGCTGGTCTTGTTTGTGGAATAGACGATAAGCGGTAACCACGGATGCCAAGCAGGATAAACACCTGCCGATAGGATAGAATCGTTGCGCATATTAATCTTACGCAACTTACCATCGTAGGCTATCACGGTACCACCATGGAACTGACGGGCATGGAACTGCATACGCAGAGGATTGTACTGCTGATAGTTATGACAATTGACGCACTGTCCTGATATCTCCTCACCACAAAGCATGTTGTTCACCACCACCTGCTCGTCATAGTTCTCCACACAGCGCTGGTTCAGTGTCAACTCCTCGTAAGCCACATAGCTAGGCGAGATAAGTCGGTAACTGATATAAGGGTCGATGCTGTCAGCAGAAACGGTGATACGAAATGGCTTATATCGTCCCCAAGACTCGCCCATACGGGCAAACACTTCTACATTGATATCCTTGCCCACAGCCTTATTGACCAACTCGCGCCAATCGTCCATATCTGGCTGTACAGCCTCACCTCCGCATACCAACTGATAGTCACCCACCGTAAAGCGAGCCACCATCTCGTCGCAGGCTTCTTCTAGTTCAAAGGTCAGAGGAGCGATGTTGACGGGTATCGTCACGTCCGTATAATCCGGATAGATATTTGGCGCCTTTTTGATATCAGTAAACTGTTCAGGCACTTTGGCATTATGACAGGCTGTCAACAAAGCCGTCATGGCCAGCATATATAGGAATACTTTTTTCATTGCTAATACGATTAATATGAATAGAGGTCATGAACAAAGAAATAGTCATAATAATAGGTATGACCAAAGCGCGTGTAGAAAATGGGGCGCATCTCGTCTTCACTCTCACTCGTCGCATTATTGGCCAAATCCATAACACCATCATAATCGCGCTTCACTTGTTCATCGAAGGGCATCTTGCTGATATCAACCCCATGCTCCAGATTGCCAAACAAATAGGCTGCTTCCTGATAATGAATCGGCATTTTCTGCCCTGCATGGCTACGTCCATAATCAAAGAAGCGGGGCCAGAACAGCTGAATATCCTTATACCATAAGGCCGCTATCAACGACATTTCCTTATAGAGTTTGTCGTCGCTATTACTTCTCAGGAACCGTTCCATTATAAACTTCTCTGCCATCATGTTATCGGTACTCAATACATCGCCACCAGTCATCAGGTGGAAGATAGGCGAGAACTCTGCCTCAGCCTTCATCTGATTGGTTTGCCCAATAAAGCGTTCATATTTCTGAGCCCATGCCTTGTGATAGCGGGTATGTTTCAGTATCGACGCATATTTGCGAGCCTCTTGGGCATCGCCAGTCACCAAAGCACAGCGCATCAGATATTTAAGATATTCAGCACGGAAACCAAACTCGACACCCTGTTCCAAACACCAGCGATGGCAATAGTTAGCCAAACCATAGTTATAATACATGCTATAACCTGCCACCTGCATCATGCGGATGGGCACTGGTGAGTCACAAAGTTTCGAACCGTCCAAATAACGATACATCTCGTCGCCCTGACGTCCTAATCGGAACAAGGCCAGATTGCGCATCATGACGATGGCACGTGTTGGTTCTTCTTCGTCACCGACTTCTTCTGCCAAGACGCCCTCCCAGTCAAGGTCCTCTATGCACTTCTGCATACGGAATTCTTTGTGGAAATTGTGGTCTTTATACCAGAAATGGTGGATGCTAAAACCTGCCACGACGGCTAAAGCCAACTGGATGCAAAGCCAACTGACGATGTTTGATTTTTGATGGCTAGTGCCTGACTTCTTTCCTCTTACTTCAGTTTTCTGGACTCGCTCCCATCGTCCATACATGAATGCCATAAAGATCAATGAGGCTACTAATATATAATAAGGAATATAGTAATTAGGCAATTCCTTGTCCACAATGAACAACGGCAGTCCTGTCCACCAGATGTTTTGAACATTGGTCTGACAGAACACATAATTATAATAGAACAGGGGCCAGAAGGCAATGGACAGGATGGCTACTGCTGAGCCGATGACACGATGAGTCATCATCTGTTTCTCCAAGCGCCACAGCAACACACCCATCAGTAGTGTAGCCAGCAAGCCGTAAAAGCCTATCAGGGGATAAAGGACTGCGGTACTGACAAACATAAAGACTGGGCGCAGATAATATTTGGCTGGCAGTAATCTGAAAAGCCACACAGCAGCAACAGCAACCGTGGTACCCATAGCGGCAACGAAGAAATGCCCACGCAACTTCAGGTAATAAATCCAATAGCCGAGGTCAACATTCATGATGATAACGGCTGCCAGAGGGACAAGCAATACGGC
>JAFVHO010000031.1 GCA_017474485.1 Prevotella sp. | reverse complement strand
AGAGTATTTTCGTCCGAAAATCGCAAAATCCGTATTATTTTCACCGTCAAACGTACTTTATTGAACCTTCTGCAACAGTTTGTTGTCTACTTTTGCATCGGAAAAACTACTGCCAATGCAACGCCACACTCTAACCAAAGTTCAGAGAATGTTAATATTTTATTTAATAACAAATCAAAAAATATGGTAAAACAAACTATTCTATCAATGCTGTTACTGTTTGCCGCCATCGTTGCCCATGCACAAGGTGGTCAGGTGAATGGTCAAGTGAAAGATGCGATGGGGGAATCTGTCATCGGTGCTACGGTGGCGGAGGCAGGCAACCCGAAGAATGCGACGGTGACCGACTATGACGGTCATTTTGTACTGAAACTATCAGGGAAGGGCCGTCAGGTTGTCGTGTCATACGTGGGCATGAAACCAAAGACGGTTAAAGCTGTCCCGGGTGCTCAGCTCAGTGTATCGTTGGAAGAAGACGAAACGACACTCGGCGAATTGGAAGTCGTGGCTGTGGGTTATGGTGTGGCACGTCGGCGCGACCTGACGGGAAGTATCTCGTCGGTTGGCGAGAAGACATTGAAACACATCACCACCACCAATGCCGCTTCGGCTATCACAGGTCGTCTGGCAGGTGTCAATGTGGTGACAACTCAGGGTTCGCCTGATGCAGACGTGACGATACGCGTACGTGGCGGCGGCTCTATCACACAGAATAATGAACCACTATTCATCGTCGACGGCTTTCAGGTATCAAGCATTGCCGACATTCCTCCGACAGATATCGAAAGTGTCGACGTGTTGAAAGATGCCTCGTCGACGGCCATCTATGGTGCCAAGGGTGCCAATGGTGTTATCTTGGTTACCACGAAGAGCGGTAAGACTGGTAAGACGGAAGTAAACTTCAACGTGACGCTGGGTTGGAACCGTTTTTATAACGAGACCGAGGTGCTGTCGCCATACGAGTATGTCTACCTGCAGCGCGAGTTGGATAGTGGCAATAATGCCAGTTTCTTCGACCGTTATGGCCGTTGGGAGGATATAGACATCTATAAAAGCCGTGAGGGTACCGACTGGCAGAAGAAGCTTTTCGACCGTACAGGCTTCAAACAAAGCTACAATGTGAACATCAATGGAGGTTCCAATGACCTTATTTATAGTCTGAGCTATACGCACGATGACGAGACGTACATCATGCAGTCGTCCGACTACAAGCGCGACAACCTGAATGCCAAGATCAGCAAGAGGTTCTCGAAGACGCTACGCCTCGACTTCAACAGCAAGATGACTTATCGCGTGGTGAACGGTCCCAGCGTCTCAGCAGGCAACAAACTGCGCGACTGTGTGAAATATCCCTCGATTGGTACGCTGACAGATCTGGGCATCGACGACCTGGGTGATGCCAGTGATCTGAGCTATGAGAATATCAGCAACCTGAACGACCCGTTCTATAATATTGCCAACGAGTATAAGAAACAGACCTTCTTTAACAACTCTTACAATCTGGCACTGACGTGGGACATCATGCCTTGGTTGTCGTGGCGCACTGAAGGGACATACGGTTTCACCTACAACCGTCAGGACAACGTGTTCTTAGCTAACACCGGTGAGGCCAACGGACGTTCGGGATTCCCCGTAGCCAAGCGTCAGTATACAGATGGCAACAACTGGACGTTCCGCACGTTGCTGAACTTCAAGAAAGACTTCGCCCAGCACCATGTGGACGCTATGGCAGGCTTCGAGGCCAACCATTCGAAGACGAACAATATGAAGATTGAGTCCGACTACTATCCACTGGACTATAGCGTGGACAACATCCTGGCCATGTGGAACAACGGTACACAGGAGCCCACCTATACCACTATCGCAGAACCCGGCCGTACGCTGTCGTACTTCGGACGCGCTAACTATGTTTATGCAGGCAAGTACTATCTGACCTTCACGCTGCGTGCCGACGGAACGAATGTGTTCTCTGAGGGTAACAAATGGGGTGTGTTCCCTGCCTTTGCAGCAGCTTGGCGCATCAGCGACGAGAAGTTCATGGAATCCACTAAGGGATGGCTCGACAACCTGAAGTTGCGCTTCTCGCATGGTGTGGCAGGTAATGCCCGCGTAGGCAGCTACTGGCGCCAGACCTACAGTCCCGTAACCAATGTAAAGAACCTGTACTATCAGGGCGAGACGGGTCAGAGCAGCATGCAGCCCTCTACCGTACTGCGTAATGAGGACCTGACGTGGGAGACGAAACACTCCACCAATATCGGACTGGACTTCACAGTGCTGAAGAAGCGTCTGGATGTCTCAATCGACTGGTATAACGACGTGACCAAGAACCTCATTATGTCGGTACAGCTGCCCAGCAACTCGGGCTACAATACACAGTATCAGAACCTGGGTCAGACCACCAACCGTGGTATCGAATTCACCGTCAATGCCAATCTGATTCAGAAGAAAGACTTCTATCTGGATGCCAACTTCAACATCTCATTCAACAAGAACAAGGTAGATAAGTTGTATGGCACCGACAAGGATGAGATGATTCTTTCAGGCGGCTCGTTCCCCAGCACGGGTAGCGACAACTATCGCGTATTCGTAGGCGACGAGGTGGGTCTGATGTATGGCTATGTCTGTGACGGCTACTATTCGTTCGACGACTTTACATTCAACGAGACTACCAAGCGCTGGGACATCAATGAAGGCACCATAGATTGCTCGGGCGTGCTGTCGCGCTCGGGAGCATGGTTCGGGCCCGGTCATCTGAAGTTGAAGGACCTGAATGGCGATGGCAAGGTGGATGCCGACAACGACCGCCAAGTCATAGGTCATGCACAGCCAAAGCATACAGGTGGTTTCGGTATCAACATGGGATGGAAAGGCTTAGACTTGACTGCGCTGTTCAACTGGTCGTATGGCAACGATGTGCTTAATATCAATAAGGTTGACTATACCAGCTACGACCTGTCGAAGCGCTATCAGAACATGTCGACGGACATGACGCTGGACAAGCGCTTTACCGTCATCGACCCCACGACGGGCCTAAACATCTATAATGGCGAGTATGCCAACCCCGTCCGCCTACAGGAACTGAACCAGGGCAAGACGATGTGGCATCCGCTGATGAACAACAGCGTGACCACCGACTGGGCTGTCGAAGATGGCTCGTACCTGCGTCTGGGAACGCTGACACTGGGCTACTCGCTGCCACAGAGCGTGCTACGCCACATCGGTGCAAAGAGTCTGCGCATCTATGCCACGGGTACAAACCTGTTCTGTATCACCGGCTATAGCGGTCAGGACCCCGAGGTCAACATCTCATCGAACAATATGGTGATGGGCTACGACCGTTCGGCCTATCCGAAGGCTCGTTCGTTCATCCTTGGCGTGAACCTAAAGTTTTAAATGTAAAAAGGTAAAAAAGTAAAAAAGAAAAGTTATGAAAACCAAGAATATCATACATCAAGTGGTGGCAGCAGGACTATTCTCCCTCATTCTTCCTCCCTCCTCCCTCCTCCTTACATCATGCGCCGACTTCCTCGACACCGAGTCGCCCTCGCAGCAGACCTCACAGGTTATTTATGAGAATGAGGGAATGGCCCGCTCTGCCATCATGGGTGTCTATAGCGACTTGGCAGGCACATACGTCTATGGACAGAAAATGTCCGTCAACTGGCAGGGCGTCAGCGACATCGAACTGGCCAGCGGCTATAACAGTGACCCTTCTAAGGAGCTGACCAGCGACACGGGAGCTGCCAATTACTATAGCGACTGGTACAACCATACCGTGCAGTGGCAATATATCTTTAAGATGGCCGAGCGTGCAGCAACGGCCGTAGAGGGCATCCGCAACAGCACTGCCTTCAAGAGTGGCAACAAGACCATGCAACGCTATCTGGGTGAGGCACTGACATTGCGCTCGATAGCTTACTTCGAACTGGTGCGCCGCTGGGGCGACATTCCCTATAAGGAGGGCACGTCGAAGAGCGACCTTTCGAACGTCTATGCCGGCAAGACCAGTCGCGACGAAATCTATGCCGCCCTGGTGCGCGACATGCAGGAGGCCATCGAATATCTGCCATGGATGGGTGAGGTGACAGACTATACCTGTGAACGCATCACCAAAGGCTTTGCCAAAGGTCTGTTGGCACGTATCGCACTGTTTGCTGGTGGCTGGAGCGTGCGCGACGGCAATCAGTTTACCGATGACTCGAATATCGAACACTACCCCACTGGTGTTGCAGGCATGGGCGAGATGAACGGCTTCTATGTGGGACGTGTCAAGAACTGGAAGGACTACTACAAGATTGCTGAACAGCAGTGTGCCGAAATCATTGGCGACGGCCAGAATCCTCACCAGCTCGATCCCGACTACGGACACATCTGGAGTACCGTCTGCCATCTGGACTATAACGGCTTTGGCGAGAACATGTTTGAGGTGGCCAACGGACTGGGGTATAGTGGTGACGTAGGTACGCTGATGGGACGCGAGATGGATGGCAACATCGGTTTCGGTAATACGGGCTGGGGCGCCAGCTATGTGGCTACCAACGGCTACTACTTCTATTCGTTCACACCCACCGACCAGCGCCGCGACTATGCCTGCTGGTGGCCTAAATTCACGAAGGAGAGCAACCAGCTGGGCGAGCAGATGCGTGGCGACATGCTGAACGTACACTTAGGCAAGTGGTGTTATTTCTGGACCAACGATGCTTATAAGGCACTGGCCAAGGCTGCCAGCGGACGCCCCAACACAGGTATCAACTGGATTCTGATGCGCTACAGCGATGTGCTGCTGATGTTTGCCGAGGCACGTTTTGCTTTGGAGGGAGCCGACACGCAGAGCACGGTGGCAGGCATCTCGGCTCGCGAAGCCTTAGAGAAAGTACGCGAACGTGCCTTCGGTGCTGGCTCACCTGAAATCAAAAACTACGACAGCGACTTCTTCAATGCTATTGTCAACGAACGGGCATGGGAGTTTGGCGGTGAGGGTATCCGTAAACTCGACCTGGTACGCTGGGGACTGCTCGATCAGAAGATAGAGGAAATGAAGGAGGCACTGGTGAAGATCTACGACGGCCAGCAGACGGTCAAGATTTTCGACAAGACCTACGAGCCCAACCAGTTCCCCGACAAAGTCTATTATAAGATGCATACCGGCGAGAGCGGTTATCCCGAGGTGGACATTGCGTCAGTTAACTTCTACCGCCAACTGAATGCCAATCCCGATCCCGACCAGTACAAGGAACTGACCTGGGTACGCAAGGAGAACAACGAGAACGATGTAGTCACCCGATCGGTACGCATCCTGCTCTGTGCCACGGGCTTGCGCGCCAGCTACGACTATAGCGCTTTACTGGGACAACTGCAGTATGGTCAGCAGATTCAGGAGAAGCTGGCAACGTATATCATGGGCAACAAGGTATGCAACTACCGCCACTTCTTCTCCATCTACTACGACGACATCTACAAGTCGAATGGCTACCTGAAGAACTCGTATGGCTATGACCACAGCGTGGAGTGATGCGGACGAAGCCCTGAATAATAAATAAAAAAGAAAAAAGAAGAGTTATGAAAACCGAGATAAGAAAAGAATATAGAAGCCCAAAAGGTTTTATATCTTATATTTTATATTTTATATTTAGTATGATGCTCGCATCATGCACCGAGGATGCCAACGATTGGGCAGTCGACAAAAGCTACGACCGGCTGTATCGTACCACCCATTTCGAAATGGAGAAGGCTATGGCGACATCTGTCGTACTGAAGTTCAACGGTGTGGCCGAGGCTACGAAATACGTCTTCGAGTTTAGTCTTGACAGCATGCAGTTTGCTGACATCATACGTACTGAGGAGGTGAAGGCCGATACGCTGACACCCTATAGTGCAGGTAAGACTGCCGTGCAGACCGAATATCTGAAGCTGTTCGAAGACCTCTATGGCACCACACGCTATTCGACCCGCATCAAAGCCATCAACGAGCGAACGGGAAGTGAATCGGGCTGGTACGGACTGAGTTTCATGACACCTGCCGAGCAAATCTTTACTTCCGTCACACCAGGTATCAACGATGTCAATCTGCGCTGGGAGGCCGACAAAGCCGTATCAGACATCAAGATAGGACAATTGTCGGGCAAAGACACCACATGGATACAGTCCATTAGCGTGACTGCTGCCATGCAGCAGGCTGGCGAGACGTCCGTTGGCGAACTGACGCCCGGCACGAACTATATAGCACAGATTCTGAACAACGGTTTCCTGCGTGGCACGTGGAAGTTCCGAACCCTCGGCTCAGCCGTCGGACAGACCATCGAAGTCAATCCTGGCGACGACCTGCTGACGCTGCTCACTGAGGCTACCGACGAGACTGTGACGCTTATCTTCACTGGCGGTCAGGAGTACGACATCGAGAACCAGCTGCGCATTCCTGAGAATGCCGTCAACGTCTATTTTGCAGGCAAGACGGTCAACGGCCAGAAGCCTGTGCTGAACATGACCAAGGGACTGCGTCTCTCTGGCAACAAGGGTAACATCTGCTTCCAGTCCGTCATCATTGACGACAAGATGGGCGAGGCCTACTGGTTCAATCCCGACAAGAACAACGTCGACACCTATAGCTTCCAGGGCTGCGAAATCCGCAACATTCCACGCACACTGGTCTATGTCAACAACGACGATGTGACGTTCCGCCAGATTCTCATCGACGACTGCATCGTCTATAACGTTGGAACCAGTGGCTACGGCATGATTAATATTGGTAAGAATACTACTACGATGGAGACAATCAGCATCACCAACTCCACACTGTGCGAGATTGGAGACCAGACCATGGACCTGCGCTGTCTGATAGATCTCTTCAAGTTCGACCGCTGCATCTTCTGCAACTACACCACCAAACTGCAGAAATGGATTCGTGCCGACAACAAACGTGCACCAAAGGAGGCTCAGGTCACCAACTCCATCTTCTGTGGACCCAACGGTGGTCAGAAGATGAATGCAGGCTACAACGACTACTCCGGTTGGCTCGAGTTCTCTGGCTGCTACCTGACCAGCGACTTCCCTGAAGATGCACGTCCCTTCACCAATGCCATGCACCTCAACATCACTACCGACGAACTGTTTGCAGACCCACAAAACCTCGACTTCCATCTCAAGGATGGTGTCACCTTCAAGGGCAAGGGCCAGGCTGGCGACCCCCGCTGGTGGTAAGAAATAACATATTTGATTTGTTTCTTGTAAGTTAGTTTAGTTTATTAAAATCCTTTTCAGAGCGGGTACTCGAGATGCGTACCTGCTCTTTTTACTTTTTATTGCGCGCGCTTTTGTTCCTTTAACCTCATCATCGAGAAAGCCCGTGAATTGTTAAGAAATTAAAAATTATAGGCTGAAAAGAAAAATTCTCAACTCTCAATTCTCAATTCTCAATTAAAATGTGTACCTTTGCACCCGCAAAAGACAGAACCCAAAAGGGAATTGACTCGTCGATTAGCGCCTGTGGCGGAATTGGTAGACGCGCTAGACTTAGGATCTAGTATCTCACGATGTGCAGGTTCGAGTCCTGTCAGGCGCACCGAAAAAAAGAAGTCGGCATAGCTCAGCTGGTTAGAGTATCACCTTGACATGGTGGGGGTCCTTGGTTCGAGTCCAAGTGTCGACACAAAACAAATTCCCAAGTGGTTGATTTATAACAACCTGGGAATTTTTCTTTTCCAGTTTTGATTCCCAGTTCCCTACTCCATGCTCCTCGCTCGCTGCCCCTTGCTCCTATACGCTTAAAAGGGAAATGTAATGTTATTGCCGGTAGTCTGTTTTGCGTACACGTTAAGTCATTTTTTGCGGACGCACGAGTGAACAACTCCGTATCAGCGTTCCTCGCAGTACGGCACTAAAACCCGTTAAGTAGGGAGTTTGCTCCCTTCATCTGCCGTGCTCGCTCGCTGCAACGACCTTGCTTCAGCCAAGACCCTCAAAATATTGAAAGAAAAGTCAAGCTGAGTTCGTCGAAAAACGCAGAGTTAACTCAAATCATCAATCGAGTTAACTCAAACGACGATTTGAGTTAACTCACATGGAAAAGTATAAAATGAAGTAGAATTAAAGAGTGAGGAGCGACTAATCCTTAAAAGCCCAAAATCCTGTGCCAGTCTCAGGATCAAACTTCCTACCTATAGCACCGCCGACAGTTGGACGCAGTTCAATTTCGGCAGTATATAGAACGGTTGTGGCTTTAAGATGCCCACCTGCCATTCTCCCACCTGAAGGT
>JAFVHO010000030.1 GCA_017474485.1 Prevotella sp. | reverse complement strand
GAGCTTGTACTACTATCTGCTCATCGTCAAGGCTATGTATATCAAGCCCTCTGACAATCCGCTGCCTACGTTCAAGACCGATGTCAACACCCGTGTGGCTTTGGCTCTCTGCACCGCAGGCATTGCCCTCTTCGGCATCTGCTCGTGCATCTACGACTATCTGTTTGCTGCTTCGGTATTCTAAGACAACCGTCAGGAACATATACAAAAAATCGGACAAGAAATGGGAAAGCCCCATTTTTGTCCGATTTTTGCATGCCCATTCTGATGGAGAAGGGACTTGTACAATCAGTGTCAAATTAATGTAACTGCGTGAACGCAGTGTGTCTTCTTACCAGATTCTGACTCTCTTATCGGGAGCGAGGTAGAGCGTACCGGACTTAACATCGTAGGCATCGTACCACTCATCGATGTTACGCACTACGCCATTGGTACGCTCACGGGCTTGTGAGTGTACGTCTACTTCCTTCATATGTTTCAAGAAGTCAAGGTCGTAGGTAATGCTCCACTGGATGGCCCATCCCTGGAAGAAACGCTGGATTAGAGCCTTCTTCTCGGCAGCGGTGGCATTGGGATGCTCGCTGAGCAGAATCTGCAGGGCGAGGCAGCACCCCCCGATGTCAGCGATGTTTTCGCCCAGTGTCTTTTCACCGTCACCACATAGGGTCGGATCTGCCCAAGGCATCAGCTGCAGGTTGTTGTACTGGTCGGTCAACTGGTCGCACAGTGCCGTGAACTTGGCGGCATCGGCTTCTGTCCACCAGTTCTTCACGTTGCCCCACAGGTCATATTTCGAACCGCTGTTATCGAAGCCGTGAGTCAACTCATGGCCAATGGTGGTGCCAATGAATGCCCATTCCAGAGCGTCCTCATAGTCATCCTGCACATAGGGTGCACAGAGGTTCGAGGGGTTGATATTCACAATATTATAATTGGGCGAATATGAGGCGTTGTCAATGGTGGCGTCCTGTATGTATCTCAAGTTCTGCACCAACTTTGCAACGACTTCACGCTGCTGTGTGGCAGCCCAGCAGTAGCCATCCAAGCGAGCCTTGTAGAGCTGGTGGACGTCCTCGATGATGTCCTTGCCGTTCAGGGTAGGTATCACGATATCGGGGATAACGCTGATGCCACCCACATAGAACACAATATTGTCCAGCTTGTCGAGGGCATTCTGGCGCGTAGCATTCTCTAACCATGTGTTTGCCTCGATGCGCTGGCGCATGGCCTCACGAAACTGTTCGCACCACTTGGTATATTGCTGGCGAACCTTTGGGGTAATATACAGCTGGTTGTAGTCGTTCAGGATATAAAGATTACCCATGTACATCCCGATACTATTGGCTATGCTTTTTCTGTCCAACACCAAATCATTAGTGAGTCCATACGCTTCTTTCAGTTTGGACAACTCCTGATTGTACTCAGCCAGACAGTCTTCGCTGACAAGCACACCATCCAGCAGTCTGACATTTCTTTCTATCTCGTTCTTGATGCCCTCGACGGTGCTCCATTCGTTATCAAGAGCCTCCAGTATCTCTTCGGCAATATAATAGTCAATCACTATATGGGGGATGTCATCGCACATGCTTTGTATAATGATCCCCAGGTCGGCATAAGCGTCTTGGGCGCGACGACTGGTCATGTCGGCTATTTGATGTGTGCCATACAGGCGCCACCACTCTTCCTTATTCTTTTGTAGCATATTGACAGTGACGAACGAAGGAATCTTTTCGGTGAGCAACCATGTCGGTTCACCGTTGATCATGTCGACAATGGGCTCGAACTTAAAAGTATAGCCTTGTGCCCAGGCACGTCCCATGGCAGCCAGAGCCTCTTCGCGCGTCGTGGCGCCTGCCCAAAGCTCATCGACCTTGGCCTTGACCATCTGGTCGACCTCCTCTTTACTCATATTCACGGACAGACTTGCTTTGAGATGTTTAGACAGGTGCTGCAAGTTGGTGTTCGTCTGTATGATTTCGCTGACGCGCTGGTTGTTGACTTTGGCGGCATGTCTTATCAGGCCTTGGGGATAAATATCTACGGGGTTCTTCCACCACGAGCCTACCACGTGCATGAAGAAGTCGTCGCCAACAGTGCAGCTATCCGTCTGCCAGCCGTCAAACTGTTGCCAGAAGGCCCGCTGCCCGGGGGTCTCAGGATACACAGGCTCAGGCACTGGGTTATCCTCTATACTACAGGCAGTAAACAATAATGTTGTCATAGCGCAGCAAAGGACGGCTGCGAGCGTCAAAGTAATCTTTTTCATCTGAATCAATTTTGGGGTTTATTATATGATAATTCTTAATAGCGAGGACTGAGTTGGGGGTTATCCGAAACGTCACCGTCAGGGAGATCCAAATTCAAGTCATGCGGACAGAACAGGCTGGGAATTTGACCGTTCAGTTTAATCCAACGGCTCCATCCCACGATGCGGTCGAACTCAAGTTGCTCGTAGGTATCGGCCAGTGTTGATCCCCACGGTGTCGACTCACTATTGAACCTAAAGAGGTAGGAACCGGGATAGTTTTCATCGGGCACTAATTCGTACCACTCCCTCTTACCGTCGGGATAATACACGAGAGAATAGGTCGGAACCTTTTGGCCTGTTTCCGCATCTGTTTTCCATAGGGTATAGAAATAGAACCCCTTGGCACCTAACATCACGCTATAGTCAACCTGATAGTTGTGCTCCGTGAGGTAGCGACTATAGTTCTGGGCGACAAGTCCGCTGTTGAAGGCATCGGCTAACTGCGTAACGAACGGTTCGTCGTAGACTTCAGGAAGCGACCCCATCAGACTGGAAATATACTTGGCAATGTCGTAATACGGTCTGCCCTCCTCTACCTTGATGGCACGGGCGGTACAGCTGTCAATCTTCTGGCGCTGTACATCTGTGCCGTTGGCATAGGTGTCGCATAGGCGGTCGGTGAACACACGCATCATCTCGCCCAACTTGTTAAGGTTGGCGGTACGGGTAACCGTCAGGTCGCGATAAGTCTTGTCGTCATCAGAATTTTCCCATCCCTCTACAGTAGCTTTACAGAAGGCAGCCAGGGCCTCTTCCGTCGTCTGTGGTTTGGCAAATTCGTCAATCAGCGCGTTAAACGACACATTTGACTGCATGGTGTAGGTGGAAGCGGCTATATAGTCTACGATGTCCTTCAGTTCGAACTGATACTCCATATTATTCATCATGCAGGCCTGCATGAACAGTGTCTCGATATGGACGTTGGCCTGTCGGATACCACGTGCCAGTGACTTCACCGTAAAGTGACGGCTGTCTCTTCCATCGTCATACAGCAAGCCGCGGTGCTGTGCAGCTGATGCGGTGCTCTCGGGCAGATCGTCGCTGGGCATGTAGCCGCCGCCGTGGTCGGCCATCACAAGGATATACTTCTTTGCAGGATAGGTCTTAGCAGCCCAATTGATGAAGTTGGTCAGCGAGTCGGGATTTGTAATGTCAGCATTATAGTCACCATAGAACTCACTAACTGTGTTCAAACGATAATATGCATTCGGCTCATTGGGGTTGACGGCCCAGCGTATAGTATTGCTACCCAGATACTTGGCCAAATTCTCAACCCAATTATTCATAATCATGTTGTTTGGGGTAGAGAATTTGAACTGCGAGACGAAATTCACTTTCTCGAAGGACTTCGGATCAGCCTTATGACATGAACACAGCGATGCTAACAGGGCAAGGTCCACATTGCCGCCGCCATTGCCGTAGTACATGATGGTGGCCTCGGCCCTGTTATCAGGTTCGGCCACAGGGTTATTCACAGGGTTGTCTTCGATGCTACACGATGTCAGCGTCGTTGTTGTCATAGCGCAGCAAAGGACGGCTGCGAGCGTCATCAGAATCTTTTTCATGTTTTATGATTTATTTGGAATTAATATATCGTAATTTCAGATTTTTCCAATTTCGCCAATAGTTGTTCTTTTCGACTGCAAAAATACTACAATTCATAATAACAATAGTCTCATGGTAGGAAAAAAAAGTCTCATTTCGGGAAAATCGTACACTTTCTTTCTAATTTCAAACTACGAATTGTCGATGAAATGGGCGATTTTTGCTTATGATGACGAGGGACTGGTACCTGTCATATACCAGACCAACCCCAAGCTGTCATTCCTCATGACGCTGGCCCTGTTCTCGCTGGCTGGTATTCCCCCGTTTGCAGGTATGTTCTCTAAGTTCTTCGTGTTCATGGCTGCCGCCGAACAGGGTTCCTTCTGGGCCTACTTCGTGGTCTTTGTAGCCTTGGTCAACACCGTTGTGAGCTTGTACTACTATCTGCTCATCGTCAAGGCT
>JAFVHO010000198.1 GCA_017474485.1 Prevotella sp. | reverse complement strand
TTGAGGGAAAGGTAAAAAAGTAAAAAGGTAAAAAAGTAAAGTGAACATTTACTGGGAATCGTTCAAGACCTTCTTTAAGATTGGCATATTCACCCTTGGCGGTGGATATGCCATGATACCTTTGATAGAGGAAGAGGTGGTGAATAATAAGAAGTGGGTGACGAAGGACGAGATGCTTGATCTGATAGCTATCGCCCAGAGTTGTCCAGGTGTGTTCGCCATCAATATCGCTACTTTTATCGGTTATAAGTTGCGCAAGACTCGTGGAGCCATTTGCACTACACTCGGCACAGCCATGCCATCGTTCCTTATTATCCTGGCTATAGCCATGTTCTTCAGCCAGTTTAAGGACAATCCATACGTGGCAGCTATGTTCAAGGGCATTCGTCCGGCCGTGGTAGCATTGATAGCTGTTCCTACGTTTAATTTAGGGAAACGGGCACAGCTTAACATGTGGACGATATGGATTCCCATCGTCTCAGCCCTTTTGATATGGCTATTAGGAGTATCGCCTATTTGGATTATTATTGCTGCTGGAATAGGCGGTTATATTTATGGGAGGATTGTCGCATGATATTCGTCAAATTATTTATTACATTCTTCGAGATTGGTCTCTTCGGCTTTGGGGGAGGCTACGGTATGCTGTCGTTGATACAACACGAAACTGTTGAGCACTGGCACTGGCTGACAAGCAGCGAATTTACGGATATTGTAGCCATCTCGCAGATGACACCTGGTCCGATTGGCATCAACAGTGCTACTTACTGCGGCTATACGGCTATTCACAATGCTGGTTATGGACATCTGATGGCGATTCTCGGCTCAGCCACAGCAACGTTCGCGTTGGTTTTGCCCTCACTGATTCTGATGATTGTCATCAGTAAGATGTTTATGAAGTATATGCACACACGTACTGTGACTGGCATATTTGCAGGTCTACGTCCTGCCGTGGTAGGACTGCTGGCTGCAGCCACACTGCTATTGTGTACGCGAGAGAACTTCAGCACGCCACAGGAAGACCTATGGCAGTTCTGCATTAGTTGTTTCCTCTTTGCAGCCGCTTTCTATGGCGTAAAAGTCATAAAAATCAACCCCATCCACATGATACTATACAGTGCAGTGGCGGGGTTGATATTGCTTTACTGAAACAGAAAAATGCTTGTTTACTTGTGCTTCTGATAATACGCTATAGCACGATTAATGTGCTCACGCATAGCGTCTGATGTAAAGGTAGCGCCGGTAACACCGTCGACCTTGGGCAGGGGATTCTTCTTCTCAATCTTCATGCCTTCATACTTGGTCAGCATACCGTTCTTGACCTTTGCCACATACTTGGGACCGTCCATCGTTTTCAAGGGAACAACCTTCACAATCTTGTTCTTCTTGATATACACCTCAACGGGTGTAGGACCTGCATAGCCCTCCACATCGTTTGCTATAGTAGTGGTATTAACGATATAGGTACCATCCTTCTCTTTGCGCATTACCTGCTGAGCCTCAGCGGCAATGAATGCTGTCATAAGCAGCAATGTTATAAATGTCTTCTTCATAATCAAACTTTTCTTATTAGACGCTGCAAAGGTAGCAAAGTTAAATCGAAATACCACCATTTTTAATCTTTTTTGTTACAAACCACCCCTATATTCGTCTTTATTTAAGAAATAAAATAGGTACATGATGAAACGTTTTGGTGTTTTACTCCTCATGCTGACATTCCTTCTTACGGCTTCAGCACAGCATAAAGTATTTATCTCTACATCGTTCCACGAGCCTGCCACGGACGGTCTACGATTCATCTACAGTCGCGACGGATGGACGTGGCAACAGGTCGAGGGCATCTGGCTGAAACCTGAGGTGGGAAATCAGCGTGTGATGCGCGACCCCAGCATTATCCGTACGCCGGACGGCATGTTCCATTTGGTGTGGACGTCCAGCTGGCGAGGTGACCGAGGCTTCGGCTATGCCTGTTCGAAAGATTTGGTACACTGGAGCGAACAGCGTTTTATCGAGGTCATGAAGGACACGACAACCGTTAATGTCTGGGCACCAGAACTATTCTGGGATGATGTCAAGCGACAGGCTGTAATCATCTGGGCGTCGTGCATTCCAGGAAAATATCCTGACGGGCAGGAAGAACACAAGAACAATCATCGACTCTACTATACAACGACGAAGGACTTTAAAACCTTTGCCCCAACGAAGCTGATGATAGAGCCAGGCTTCTCATGTATCGACGCAACATTGGTAAAACGAGGCAAAAACGACTATGTGATGGTGCTGAAGGACAATACCCGTCCTGAACGTGACATCAAGGTGGCATACGCCAAATCGCCCTATGGTCCTTGGTCGAAAGCCTCAGAACCGTTTACTGGCAAGATGATGGAGGGGCCTACGACGGTGAAGGTGAAAGATGGTTGGCTCATCTACTACGACCGTTATCGTCTGAAGGATTTTGGTGCCCATTTCACCAAGGACTTTGTAACTTTCGAAGACGTTTCCGATAAGGTCATCGTCCCAGATTTACACAAACACGGTACCATCTTCAAGGCTGACGAAGCCATTCTGAAAGGACTGTTGAATGCCAAGAAGATTCATTATACAGGTAAGACGCTGAGCAATCCCAATCGTCATGACGGAGGCCTCAGCCCTGTAGTGGGTGTGCATAACATCCAGATTCTGCGTGCCAATCGCGAGCATCCATCTGCCAGTAACGGCAACGGCTGGACTTATAACCACCAGCCCATGATGGCCTATTGGAACGACCAGTTCTATGTACATTACCTCTGCGACCCCAAGGACGAGCATGTTCCATCTTCGCACACCATGTATCAGACCTCCAAGGACGGATATACCTGGAGCATCCCCCAGATTCTCTTTCCGGAAGTACAGGTGCCAGAGGGCTTCCAAAAACCCAACCGTCCAGAAAAGGCCCACGATCTGATTGCCATCATGCACCAACGTGTGGGTTGGTATGTATCGAAGAGCGGACAGTTATGGGCTCTGGGCAACTACGGTGTCGCCTTCGACAAGAAAGACGATCCCAACGACGGCAATGGTCTGGGACGTGTCATCCGCGAAGTGAGGAAGGATGGCACATTAGGCGACATCCACTTTATCTATAAAAATTCTAGTTATACCAGTCAAACTAGTAAGACTAGTATATTTCCCTTCTACACAAAGGCGCCTAAGGATGTTAAACTGGCCTGCGAAGAAATTCTTGCCAATCCACGCTATCGTATGCAGTGGGTGGAGGAAGCTGACCGCAATGATCCCTTAATTCCGCTGCATAAGGAATATAAGGCCTATTGCGACTACACCCTGCCTGACGGACAGATTGCCGCTCTTTGGAAACATGCACTGACGTCAACATCGGCTGACGGTGGATTGACATGGGCACAACCTGTTGAACGTGCCAAAGGTTTTGTGAACAGTAACGCAAAGATATGGGGACAGCGCCTATCGGACGGCACCTATGCCACCGTCTACAATCCTTCGGAATACCGTTGGCCGCTGGCTATCTCGCTATCAAAGGACGGCTATGAGTACGTGACCTTGAATTTAGTTCAAGGTGAGGTTCCTCCTATGCGCTATGGCGGCAACTATAAGAGTTATGGACCGCAGTATGTGCGAGGCATCCAGGAGGGTAATGGCGTACCTAAGGACTCTGATCTCTGGGTGACCTACTCTATGAACAAGGAAGACATGTGGGTAGCACATATCCCCGTTCCCGTCCAGACAGAGGCGCATCATCATGCTGACGGCACGGAGTTCAGAGTGGGCGGGATTTCCGATCTCGCAACTTGGAATATCTATTCTCCCGTCTATGCGCCAGTTTCGCTCAATAACGGGTGGTTGACGCTGAGCGATAGCGACCCCTTCGATTATGCTCGCGTGGAACGTAAGATTCCTGCCACGAAGGAGTTGAAGGTTTCTTTTGACTTGAAGGCTGATCAGAACAATACAGGTCTCTTGCAGATTGAATTCCTCGATGTTCAAGGTACTGCCTGCTCACGTATTGAGTTAACCAACGAGGGCATCATACGTTGCAAGGGCGGCGCTCGCTATGGTGGTTTGGGCAAATACGAGGCCAACAAAATCTATCACATCGAGGCTATTCTCAGCGTCTCAAAGCGTATGATTGAGGTATATATTAATGGGAAAAAGGCCGGCCAGCGTATGTTCTTTGCTCCTGTCGAGAGCATCGAGCGCGTGATGTTCCGCACGGGTTCTGAACGTCGTTTCCCAGACATCGACACCCCTGCCGATTGGGACGGCACACTTGAGAATGCTGGCGAACAAGAACCTAAGACGACATTTGCCATTACTGCTTTGCGTACGGAAGCCATTGATACCGATGGCGAAACCATCGGCCACACGCCAGCTTTCCTACGTTACGACGACTACAAGCACTACGTCGACTACTTCAATACGATGGAGGACGAGAATATTGTGCAGGCCATTCCCAACGCAAAAGCATGGGAGTGGATGACGCAAAACATACCTCTCTTCGATTGTCCTGACCGTGGCTTTGAAGAGATGTGGTATTTCCGTTGGTGGACACTCAGGAAGCACATCAAACAGACACCTGTGGGCTATGCCATGACTGAGTTCTTGGTGAATAGGAGCTATGCAGATCAATACAACCTCATCGCATCTGGTGTAGGCCACCATATCCACGAGAGTCGTTGGCTCAGAGACAGTACCTACCTCGACCAGATTATAAATACCTGGTATAAGGGAAACGAAGGCAAACCCATGAAGAAGATTTCTAATTATTCCTCATGGATAGCCCACTCGCTGTGGGGTCGCTATCTGGTGGATGGTCGCAAGGACTGGATTGTCTCTATGCTGCCATCGTTGGAATGGGAGTATAACTATTGGGAAACGACCCATACACGTGACGGAGGCTTCTATTGGCAAGAGGACGTGCGCGACGCTATGGAGGAAACCATCAGTGGTGGACGCAAAAAGAAATACCTGCGTCCCAGCATCAATGCCTACATGTACGGCAATGCAAAGGCTATCGGTAATATTGCGCAATTGGGAGGTAACAACCTGAAAGCTGCCACCTATTTCCAAAAAGCTGCCGACTTGAAGGAAAAGGTACACGCCAAATTATGGAACGAGCAACATGCGTTTTTCGAGACCCACCGCATCGACTCCTGCGCTAACGTTCGTGAAGCCATTGGCTACATGCCGTGGTACACCAACATGGCCAAGGATACCCCAAAATATAGTATTGCTTGGCTTCAGGCTGGCAATCCACAAGGATTCTCTGCTCCCTACGGCCAGACCACTGCCGAACGTCGTCATCCTCAGTTCCGCACGCATGGTGTGGGTAAGTGTGAGTGGGATGGTGCCGTATGGCCCTTTGCCACCAGTCAGACGCTGACCGCTATGGCCAATTTCATCAACAACTATCCCGTCGGAATGACGGAATTACGGAATTATGGAATTACGGATAGTCTTGACTCCCTTTATTTCGCTGAACTCGAAAAGTACATGCAAAGTCAGCACATGAGAGGCAAGCCCTATATCGGCGAATACCTTGATGAAACCACGGGATATTGGCTGAAAGGCGATCAAGAGCGTAGCCGTTATTACAACCACTCTACATGGAACGACTTGATGATTACGGGACTCTGCGGTTTGCGTCCACGCCAGGACAATGCTATCGAGGTTAACCCACTGTTGCCCAAAGACAAGTGGGACTATTTCTGTTTGGACAACGTGCTATATCATGGCCGCAACCTTACCATTGTATGGGACAAGGATGGCTCTCGATATCATGCGGGCAAGGGCTTGCGCATTTTTATAAACGGCAAACTGGTAGGACAGCGTAACGACTTAGGTAAAATCATTATCAACAACGTCTTATGAAACGACTCGGTTTATTACTTCTTTACCTTTTTACCTTTTTACCCCTACTCTTCGCACAGGACTACTTCGGTGGGGCCCAATGGATTGGTGCCATCACGCGCAAAGATGCGAAGATTCCTCAAGGAAGACAATATTCGGGTAACGTTATCAAAGAGACAAAGGCTGAGTGGGACAAGGCCGATCCGCTATCGCGTCGCAGCATCATCCTTCGTCGTAGCTTCAAGCCCTACAAAACAGTCAAGCATGCCGAATTGCGCATCTGTGGACTTGGATTCTATGAAGCTACCATCAATGGACAGAAAGTTGGCGACTCTGAGTTTGCCCCTTCGTGGAGCGACTACGACAAGACGGTGTTTTTCAATGTCTACGACGTCACCCAGCAGATTGTGCAGGGCAATAACGAGTTGCGTGTGTTGTTGGGCAACGGTTTTTATAATGAGCAAGGCGGACGCTACGTAAAACTGAAGGTATCGTTTGGACCTCCTACCCTGCTTTATTTCCTCTATCTCACCTATGACGATGGCATGCGTGAGCGGGTCTACAGCGACCAAAAGTGGCAGTGGACGGAAAGTCCTATCACGTTCAATAGCATCTATGGTGGCGAAGACTACGATGCCCGTCTGGAGACCCTCTCCAAACCTCCCCGTGGGGAGGCTTTAGATCACTCCCCCTCGGGGGAGACGGAGGGGGGGTGGAAACCAGTGGTGATACAGGAAGGGCCAGAGGGTCGCCTGCGTCCGCAAATTGCCCACTCCACCAAAGTTATGGAGCGTTATCCTGTGAAGCAGACGTTACGCAAGGACTCCATCCTCGTGCTTGACATGGGGCAGAATCTGGCTGGCTATCCTGAGATTACCGTTCGTGGCAATGCTGGCGAGCGACTGAAGCTCACACCTGGCGAGACACTGGACAAGAACGGATTGGTGGATCAGCGACAGACGGGACGTCCGCACTATTACACCTATATATTAAAGGGTAGCTTACAAGCAGAAGTGTGGCATCCGCGCTTCTCTTACTACGGCTACCGCTATCTGCAGATTGAGGGCGACATCGACGTGCTGAAGAAGGTGGAGTCGTGCTTCGTGTACAACTCAGCAGAACGTACAGGCTCATTTGAGTGCTCTAACCCACGCATCAATGCTACTCACCAGATTATCGATCGCGCCATACGCTCAAACTGGCAAGCTGTATGGACGGATTGTCCTTCACGCGAAAAACTGGGTTGGCTGGAACAAGACTGGCTGAACGGCGAGGCATTGGTGTACAACTACGATGCACGGCAAATGATTGAGCAGACCATGCAGAACATAGTAGATGCCCAACATGACGACGGTTCGATGCCTGAGATAGCCCCTGAATACACGCAATTTACGGGCACGTGGGCACGTCCGTTCCAGGAGTCGCCTGAATGGGGTGGTGCCATCATTGCCCTTCCTATGCTCTATTGGCAACACTATGGCGACCTCGATTTGGCTGACCACAACTACGACGCCATGAAGCGCTATATGGCTTATCTGGTATCGCAGGATTCCTGCTTCATACTGAATATGGGCTTGGGCGACTGGTACGACTATGGTCCAGGCAAGGCGGGTTTCTCGAAGAATACACCAACAGCCCTTGTCTCGACAGCCCACTACTATCAGTGGATGTGCTACATGTATGTGATGGCTAAGCGTCTGGGGCACAAGCAGGATGCCGAATGGTTTAACCTGTGTGCCGACAGCATCCGTTACTCCTTCAACCGCACCTTCTACGATGCTAAGAACAAGACCTACGCTACAGGTAGTCAGTGTTCGCTGGCCCTACCGCTTTATCTGAAACTGATACCAGAAGGCGACTATCAGGCTGTGCTTCAGAATCTGGTTAAGGACATCAAGGCCCACGGCAACCGTTTGACGACGGGCGACATTGGCAACCGCTATCTGTTCAATGTACTGATACAGAACGACCAACGCGAGTTGCTCTACACCATGCTGAACCACAACGACGTGCCAGGCTACGGCTACCAGATCAAGAAGGGACACACCACGTTAACCGAGCAGTGGAATCCTGATCTTGGATCCTCGATGAACCACTTCATGATGGCACATATCGAGAACTTCCTGATTCCTGACCTCTTGGGCATTCGTCGCACAGGCGAGCTAATAGAGATACATCCCCACCCCGTAGGCGACCTGACATGGTGTAAGGGTTCAACAATGAGTGCCTATGGCGAAGTTAAAGTATCGTGGCAAATCACTAACGGCACCTTTACACTCGATATCGACATTCCTCTTGGTGGTTTTGCCGATGTCTACCTGCCCTATAGTGGACAAGCCGAGAGCGTTGGTGACGGACATCACCACTTCGAGGACCCAATGCCTGCGCCGTCCAAACCGGAAAAAACTGTCAAGAGTAAACAAACTAAAAAGAAGAAATAAAAACAAACTACAAGATGGAAACAAAATTCAAAAAGCCCTTGAGTGGCATCATACCACCACTGGTAACACCTCTGAAGAATAACGAGACGCTCGACGTAGAGAGCCTTGAACGACTCATTGAACACCTCATCGAAGGTGGAGTACATGGATTATTCGTGCTGGGCACGACAGGTGAGGAACAAAGCCTTTCCTATGACATACGCAAGCAAATGATTAAGGAGTCGTGTCGCATCAATCGTGGTCGTCTTCCCTTGTTGGCATGTATCACAGACACGTCAATAGAAGAAAGCATCCGACTGGCTAAAAAAGCTGCTGACTATGGTGCCGATGGTGTCGTCTCGGCCCCACCCTACTACTTTGCCACGGGGCAACCTGAACTGGCTCAGTTCTACGAGGAGTTGGTGCCTCAACTGCCTCTTCCCGTGTTCTTATATAATATGCCCTCGCACGTAAAGGTGAGTTTTGCACCTGACACCGTGAAGCGTATTGCCCAATTGGAACAGGTGGTAGGTTTCAAGGACTCCAGTGCCAATGCGGTCTATTTCCAAAGCGTGATGTACAAGATGCAGCACCGTCCAGACTTCGCCATGCTCGTAGGTCCAGAGGAGATTACGGGCGAGTGCGTGCTGTTGGGTGGCGATGGTGGCATCAACGGTGGTGCCAACATGTTTCCTGAGCTCTACGTGGCTATGTATGATGCCGCTTCTAAGCGTGACATCAATCGTGTACTCGACCTACAACAACTGATCATGCAGATTTCGACGACTATCTATACTGTTGGCAAGCATGGTTCCAGCTATCTGAAAGGACTGAAGTGCGCCCTCTCCCTGCTGGGCATCATCAACGACGACTTCGTAGCCTCGCCATTCTACAAGTTCGAGGCTCCTGAGCGTGAAAAGATTCGTCAGGCACTCGACGCATTACCCATCAAGAATGGCAAACTATGCATCTGATTGATTTCATCGTCTTCATCGCATTCACGCTGGGCGTGGTGGTGTTTGGCTGTTCTTTTTTCAAGAAGGGCTCCAGCGCTGATGAGTTCACATCGGCAGGTCACTCCATTCCAGGCTGGGTGGTGGGTATGTCCATCTTTGCAACCTACGTCAGCAGCATCTCCTATATCGGCTATCCAGGCAAGGCGTTTGCTGCCGACTGGAATGCCTTTGTGTTCTCGCTGTCGATTCCTATTGCAAGCTATTTCGCAGCCAAGTATTTCGTACCCTTCTATCGTCATAGTGGAAGCGTTTCCGCCTACACATTCCTCGAAGAGAAATTTGGTGCGTGGGCACGATTGTATGCCTCGGCCTGCTATCTGTTGACACAAATTGCACGCATGGGTTCCATCCTCTATCTGCTGGCCGTTCCTATGTATATCCTCATGGGCTGGGACATGCATACCGTCATCATTCTGACGTCCATCGCCATCATTATCTACTCGATGATGGGAGGCCTGAAGGCTGTCATCTGGGCGGATGCCATCCAGGGTATTATATTAATAGGTGGAGCCGTGCTGTGCTTAGGAATTCTGATGTTCTCAATGCCTGAAGGGCCTATGCAGACCTTTGAACTCGCAGCCAACTCACCCATGGGCAACAAGTTCTCGTTGGGTGCGTTTACCAGCGACCTGACAACTTCGACGTTTTGGGTATGCCTGATTTATGGCATCTTCATCAACCTGCAGAACTATGGTATCGACCAGAATTACGTGCAACGCTACCATGCTGCCAAGACGGACAAGGACGCGAAGTTCTCAGCGCTCTTTGGAGGCTACTTGTTCATTCCCGTTTCAGCACTCTTCTTCCTCATCGGAAGTGCTTTGTACAGCTACTACCAGGCAGGGGTAGCCACACTACCTGCAGAGATTCAGGCCAAGCCCGACTACGTATTCCCCTACTTCATCGTCAACGGCCTACCAGTTGGTTTACGAGGCTTACTGATTGCGAGTATTTTTGCTGCTGGTATGAGTACCGTGTCTACCAGTGTTACCAGTGCCGCCACGATTATTCTAACCGACTATGTGCGTCCATTCTTTTTGAAAGCCCGCAACGTCGCTGACCGCTTGCGCCACCACGACCCACAAGACCATCATCAACATCAGAAGTTAGAGTTGGCCATTGTACGCCTTTCCAGTTTTGGCGTAGGCATTTTGGGCGCTTGTGTAGCCATTGCCATGCTCAGCGTAGAAAGCATCATCGACGCATGGTGGACACTCTCCAGCATTTTCTCAGGCGGTATGCTTGGATTGTTTCTCTTGGGTTGTATCCCTGCCAAGATTAGTCGTTTGGCTGTCTTCTTGGGTTGTGTTGCTGGCGTATTGGTTATCGGCTGGATATCACTGGCCGAAATGTGGTCATTGCCAGGTATCCACCTGCACCCTTACCTAGCCATCGTACTGGGCACCTCAGTCATCTTCTTCGTTGGCTTTTTAGCCACGTATTTGGTACAGGGCATAAAAAATAAGTACTACACCACAAAAATTCGACAATAATATTTGGAATTATAAAAAAATTGTTTAAATTTGCAGCTGAAATAATAATTTATTTTAAACAAAACAAGTATGAAGAAATTAATGATGATTGCAGTAATGGCAGTATGTTGCCTGACTGCAAATGCACAGAAGATGCGTCACGACGCTGGTTCAATCACCATTCAGCCAATGATTGGTTTCTCTGTAGGTACATGGAGAGGTGAGACTTCTGGAACTACTAGCACAAGTAACGACGCTCGTGTAGGTCTTGCTATTGGTGCTGAGGGTGAGTATTACACCAGCGCAGATTGGCTTTCTATATCTGCTGGCGTGAAATACGAGCAGTTGGGTTGGAAGTTCAAGGATGTAGATGCAGCTAAGCTTGACTATATCAACATCCCTGTCATGGCTAATTTCTATGTCGCTAAGGGTTTTGCCCTGAAGGTTGGTTTACAGCCTGGTTTCCTGGTAAGTGCAAAGCAGGGTAGTGTTGACTATAAGGACGACTGCGAGAGCTTCAACTTTGCAATTCCCGTTGGTCTCTCTTATGAGTTCAATAACGGTATCACCCTCGATCTCCGTGGAGGTTACTCTTTCACCAGAGTTGACAAGCATGGTGGCAGCAATTACAAGAACTATTGCGATGGCGGTTCTCTGACTATCGGTTACAAGTTCGAGCTCAAGTAAGCAAACATCATAAAGCCGAAAGCAATTGTGCTTTCGGCATTTTTAATAACTTATAAAAACAAGAAACAATGAAAACAATGCAGAAGTTTTTCATGATGTTAACAGTTGTGCTGATGGCTGGCTTTATGACATCATGTGGTTCAGACGATGACAACAACTCAGGCTCATTAGGCAGCTATACAATAGGTTTTACTGTTTCTGATAAGGGTGACTTATCTGATACGGAGGTTTCGATGATGAATGATATTCTTAAAAATTTGGAGCAAACCTTTGATAATGTTTCTGAATCAAAGGCAAAAACTGTTTTTGAGGAATCATTCAGGGGAGTTAACACTTCACAACTGGATACTAGCAAGGACTATACTCTCGAGTATTATCTGAAGAATAGCAGCGGCACGAAAATTGCCAGCCACTACATTATCATCAAAAACGGCAAAATAACACTACAATAGGTTGCCAATCTATTTGCATCACAACAAGGCCGGAGGCATTGCGCTTCCGGCTTTTTTGTGGTTTATCTACTATATAGCTGAAAACTTTTTATTTCTTGACTTCAGCGGTTTTAACATTTCAGAGAGGTTGACTCTCTTGAAACCCCTATAAACAGGAAATTCTGCATGGTGACTTGGGTGACTCAGGAAATGCTATATAACGGTGATGACGATAGTGCTTTTGCCCTTG
>JAFVHO010000197.1 GCA_017474485.1 Prevotella sp. | reverse complement strand
TGCCTATATGTTGGCTGATGTACTGCGTGTGTTTGTTGACTGGGTGACTGGTCGAGTCATCATCTGGGGTATTCCCATCATATTTAATGATGTTTTTGGCCAAGCTGCTTTCGATCATTGGCAGATGGTATGGTTTTTCTTTACCTTTGTGTTCTATATCCACTCACTCTATATCGTAGGTGGTACGCTGTTCCGCCGCCAGCAGTTCCTATTTACCAGCGCTACGATTGCCGTTGTCGGCATCTTGCTGATTATGCTGCTGAACCAAATCAAGCCCGATGTGGAGTTCATTTCAGGAACATGGGACGAGAAGACGCATACCTATAAGCAGTTCTTCCACCCCTTCTTCTATATTCTTAACACGACGTTGTGTGCCCTCATCGTGTTCCACTACTGGGCTTCTTATAAGCTGTTTACGCGTATGCAGGTTATTAACAATAAATGGTTGAATATATGATTTTTACTAACGATAAAGCGATATACATCCAGATGGCCGACCGCCTTTGTGATGAGATACTCGCAGGAAAATATAAAGATGATGACCGCATTCCGAGTGTGCGCGAATATGCGGTGATGCTAGAGGTGAATGCCAATACGGCTGTCAAGGCTTACGACGAACTGTCTCGTGCAAACATTATATATAATAAGCGTGGCTTGGGTTACTTCGTGACACCTGGTGCCAAGAAGCAGATTTTGAAGGAGCGCAAGAAGGAGTTTATGAAGGAAAAACTGCCAGAACTCTTCCGTCAGATGCAGCTGTTGGACATTACGATTGATGACGTTGCTGAGGCTTTTAAAAGTATACAAAATGTTAAAAGTTGACTATTCTTCTATCCATTCGTCACATTTGTCAGCAGATTATCCCAAAAATTTGCAGGGAACTGCAACTTTTCGTACATTTGCACCGTCTAACGAATAAAATTAAGGTAAAAAGTTTGTTTTCATGATTCATCTACAAGACATTCACAAGACCTATCAGGGTGCCCAGCCACTACATGTGTTGAAGGGCATAACCCTTGACATTGCGAAGGGCGAGTTCGTCTCGATTATGGGAGCCTCAGGTTCAGGCAAGTCAACACTCCTGAATATCTTAGGTATCCTCGACAACTACGATTCAGGCATCTATGAACTCAACGGTGTGCCCATTTGGGACCTCTCTGAGCGCAAGGCTGCCGAGTATCGTAACCGCATGATTGGTTTTATCTTTCAGTCATTTAATCTCATCTCGTTTAAAACAGCAGTAGAAAATGTTGAGTTGCCACTTTTCTACCAAGGGGTGTCGCGCAAGAAGCGACACACCCTTGCGCTGGAATATCTGGAACGTTTAGGACTCTTGGATTGGGCTGAGCATTATCCCAACGAGCTTTCTGGTGGACAGAAGCAGCGTGTGGCTATTGCTCGTGCACTGATTACGAAGCCTCAGATTATCCTGGCTGACGAGCCGACAGGTGCCCTCGATTCGAAGACCTCTGTTGAGGTGATGCAACTGTTGAAGAAGTTGAATCAGGACGATGGAATGACCATCGTGGTGGTAACGCACGAAAGTGGTGTTGCTAATGAGACGAACAAGATTGTTCATATCAAAGATGGTATTATCGGAGAAATCGAAGAAAATTTGAACCACGATGCCAGCCCGTTTGGCATTAACGGTATGATGAAGTAAGCTATGCAAGACATATTTACAGAAATATGGCAGACAGCGCGACGGAATAAACTCCGTACGACATTGACAGGCTTTGCGGTGGCGTGGGGCATCTTCATGATTATTGTGTTGTTGGGTGCCGGTAACGGTCTCATTAATGCCAATCTGAAGCAGAGCGAGCGTTTTCTGTCGTCCTCAATGGTCGTCTTTGGCGGATGGACATCTAAACCCTATCAGGGACTAAAGGAAGGACGTGACATCCGTCTGCATGAGAGCGATATGACGATTACCGCGCAGGAGTTTTCTGAGAACGTTGATGAGGTAGGTGCACAGTACAACACGTCATCAACTATCAGTTTTGGTCAGCAATATCTGTCAACAAGCATCAGCGGCGTCTACCCTAATCATACGAAAATTAATAAGGTGGAATTGTTGCAAGGCCGTTTCATCAATGAGATTGATGTGAAGGAAAGCCGCAAAGTGCTGGTGTTAGGCAATAAACAGGTAAAGGAACTGAAGTGCCGCGTCGGCGACTTCCTGAACGTTGGAAACTTTGCGTTCAAAGTGGTTGGTATTTATAAGGAACAGGAGAATGGACGCTCAGAGGTATTCAGCAGCTATACGGCTATCAAGCGCATCTACGGTGCTAATACCGACGACGCTGGACGCATCGAGTTCACCTTCCACGGATTGCCGACGGAGAAGGCTAACGAGGATTTTGAGCGCAGCTACCGTCACCGACTGAATGCCGAACATCAGGCACATCCTGAAGACGAAGACGCTGTCTGGCTGTGGAACCGTTTCACACAGAACCTGCAGATGGAAAAGGGTATCGGCATTATCCGCACTGCTCTTTGGATAGTGGGATTGTTTACGCTACTCTCTGGAATCGTGGGCGTATCCAACATCATGCTCATCACCGTGAAGGAGCGTACCCATGAGTTCGGTATTCGTAAGGCTATCGGTGCCAAACCTTGGAACATCCTGCGACTGATTATCATCGAGAGTGTGATTATCACCACCATTTTCGGATATATCGGCATGCTGTTAGGCATCTTCGCCAATGAATATATGGACGCAACAATAGGTCACGAGACCATTGATACCGGATTGTTCAAGGCTACGATGTTCCTTGATCCGACAGTCGGACTGGATGTCTGTGTGGAGGCCACGCTGGTAATGATCATTGCAGGAACGATAGCAGGACTCATCCCAGCCTATAAGGCAAGCCGTATTCGTCCTATTGAGGCGCTTCGTGCCGACTAGTCCAACTAGAATAACTAGTATTACTAGATAAAAAGTTATGAGAATAGATTTAGATACATATAGAGAAATACTCGACACTCTGACGCGTAACAAATCGCGCTCGTTCCTGACTGGCTTCGGTGTTTTCTGGGGTGTCTTCATGCTCGTTGCGCTGATGGGTGGTGGTCAAGGTCTGAAAGAAATGCTTCAGCAGAACTTTGCGGGTTTTGCCACAAACAGCGCCTTAGTGTGGGCACAACCTACGAGCAAGGCATATAAGGGCTTCCGTAAAGGTCGTTATTGGCATATGGACTACAAGGATATAGACCGTTTACGTCGTAGCGTCCCTGAACTTGATGTCATTACACCCCTGCTTTTTTCGAATGGTGGCACAGCTTATTACGGAGACCGCAAAGCCACTGTTGGCGTCAGTGGGGCTATGCCCGACTACCAGCGGGTCAACGAACCGAAACTGTTCTACGGCAGATACATTGATGAGGCTGACATTCGCGACCACCGTAAGGTGTGCGTCATACAGAAGAAAACCTACAAGGAACTATTTCCTGGTGGTGGCGACCCCTGTGGCAAACGCATCCGCATCGATAATATCTACTATCAGATAGTTGGTGTCGACTACAATATGAGCGAGGGCGTTAACATCAGCGGAGAAAACGGTACGGGCGTCATCCTGCCGCTAACCTTTATGCAGCAGACCTATAACCGCGGTAATGCTGTTGACTTGATTGCCGTGACAGGCCGTCCTGGTGTAGTCATGTCGAGCGTTACCGACCGTATCCGCGAGACCATTGCTCGTGCCCACATGATTGATCCAACTGACGAACAGGGCGCGATGGTGTTTAACACTGAGGTGCTGTTCCAGATGCTGGACAACCTCTTTAAGGGTGTCAACTTCCTCATTTGGCTTGTGGGTCTTGGAACATTGTTGGCAGGTGCTATTGGTGTATCGAATATCATGATGGTCACCGTTCGCGAGCGTACCACTGAGATTGGTATTCGTCGCGCCATTGGTGCTACGCCGAAGATGATACTCTCTCAGATCATCTCGGAGAGCATCGTACTGACGCTGGTAGCAGGCATGAGTGGCATTCTCTTTGGAGTCCTAATCCTGCAGATGCTCGAAATGGGAAATACGGAAGACGGCATCGTCGCAGCCCACTTCCAGATAGGCTTCTGGACAGCTATCCTTGCAGCCTTTATGGTCAGTACAATGGGTGTTATGGCTGGTCTTGCACCTGCCGCTAGAGCTATGAGCATCAAACCTGTTGATGCCATGCGTGATGAGTAATAATTTAGAAACAAGAATAAAAACTATAAAAGTATGAAAAAGTACAGCAAACTGATTATCGCCGCAATTATCGCGCTGATTTTCATCGGAACCTTCGTGTTCCTATGGCAGAAGAGCCAACCCAAGGAGATTGTGTACTCCGAGTTTACACCTAAACTGGACAGCCTCCAGAAGACGACCATCATCACAGGTAAGATTGAGCCTCGCAACGAGGTCTACGTCAAACCTCAGATTTCTGGTATCATCACAGAGATTCTGAAGGAGGCTGGCGACTATGTTCAGCAGGGTGAGGTTATCGCCAAAGTGAAGGTGATTCCCGATATGGGTTCGCTGTCGAATGCTGAGGCTCGCGTGCGTCTGGCTGACATTAATCTCGAACAGGCTAAGGTCGACTACGATCGCGAAAAGAACCTCTATGACCAGAAGCTCGTTTCTGCTGACGAGTTTGACAAGGTATCGCAGCAGTTGCGTCAGGCCAAGCACGAGCTGGGTGCTGCAACGGACGCTCTGCAGGTGGTTCGTGACGGTTTCTCGAAGAGCAATGCCTCTGCTTCATCGACGCTCATTCGCTCTACCATCAGCGGTGTTATTCTCGATATTCCCGTTAAGGTAGGTAACTCAGTCATCAATTCGAACACCTTCAACGACGGTACCACCATCGCTACTGTGGCCAATATGAACGACCTCATCTTCCGTGGCAACATTGATGAGACGGAGGTGGGTCAGCTCTCTATGGGCATCCCCTTGAAGATTACTATTGGTGCCTTGCAGGATATGACCTTCGATGCTGCTTTGGAGTACATCTCGCCTAAGGCCACAGAGACCAATGGTGCCAACCAGTTTGAAATCAAGGCTGCCGTCACGGTGTCTCGTGATGCCGATGCGGCCAAGAAAGATGCCGCCAAGATTCGCTCTGGTTACAGTGCTAATGCTGAGATTGTGCTGGCTCGTGCCGATAAGGTGCTCACTATTCCTGAAAGCGCCATCGAATTCAGTGGAGACTCGACCTTCGTCTATGTTGTTAAAGGTGACGACAAGCAGAAAAACTACGACCGCCGCTACGTCGAGACGGGTCTCTCTGATGGTGTGAATATCGAGATTAAGAAGGGCCTTACAGATAAGGACAAGGTACGCGGTCCTGAAATAATCGCTGACGAAAACAAGGAGGATTAAGTTATGAAGAAACTTTTGGTCAGTTTACTGTTTGCTGCGATTCTGCCACAGCATACAATAGCCCAAACCCGCGCTTGGGACCTGCGTGAATGCTGCACCTATGCCGTCGAGCATAACATCAGCATCAAACAGCGCGAGAATAATCGTGAGCAGCGCGAACTCCAGCTGTCTACTGCTAAGAACTCGCGGCTGCCAGACCTCAATGCCTCGGCCTCTGAGAGTTTCAGCTTCGGACGTGGTCTGACGCTCGACAACACCTATACCAACCGCTCTACCAGCAGCACCAGTTTTAGCTTGGGCACCAGCGTCCCCCTCTTTACGGGTTTCCAGATTCCCAATCAAATCAAGTTGAACCAGTTGAACCTCGAGGCTGCAACAAAGGATTTGGAAAAGGCCAAGAACGACATTCGTACACAGGTGGCACAGGCATACGTGCAGATTCTGTTTAATATGGAAATCGCAGATGTAGCTAAACGACAAATAGAGATTGATTCTCAACAGGTAGTCCGCCTTCAGGCTTTCGTTAACAACGGCAAGGCCAGTCAGGCACAGCTCTCACAGCAGTTGTCCACGCTTGCTCAGGCTCACCTCACCGCTACACAGGCTGAGAACAATCTTCAGCTGGCCATCCTTGCCCTCACCCAGCTCTTAGAGCTCCCCTCACCTGAGGGCTTCTCCGTTGTCCGCCCCTCTCTCACCTCTCACCTCTCATCTCTCACCTCTTATCTTCCTTCTCCCGAGGCAATCTATCAAGAGGCACTTGGTATCAAGCCAGAGGTACAGGCTGAGCAACTTCGACTGACAGCAGCAGAGCGTAATATTGATATTGCTAAAGCAGGCAACTATCCTACACTGAACCTCAGCGCTGGCTTACAGAGCAACTATTACAAGACCAATGGTGTGAAGGCTGAGAGTTTTGCCTCGCAGATGAAGAACAATTTCTCGCAGTACATCGGTATCAACCTCAATGTCCCCATCTTCAACCGCTTCCAGACACGAAATAGTATCCGTAGCGCAAAGATTGACAGAGAGAACCAGCTGTTACAGTTAGAGAATGTAAAGAAGTCACTCTATAAGGAAATCCAGCAGGTCTACTACAATGCCGTTGCTGCCGATTCGAAATATCATAGCAGTGAGTCAGCTGCCCAATCCAGTAAGGATGCATTCACACTGACGCAGGCCAAATATGAGAACGGTAAGGCCACCATCACTGAGTTTAACGAGGCAAAGAACAACTATCTGAAGGCGGAGTCCGATCTCGTTCAGGCCCGTTACGAATACCTCTATCAGTCAGCCCTTCTCGATTTCTATCGCGGCAAAGAACTGAACTTTTAACAGGTATCGTAAATGTCCCTCACTTATTCACATTACCCCCTTCAAAGCCTTATGTGTAGGGCGTTTGAGGCACGTGAGTGACTTCTAATGTCCCTCACGCCACCCTCACATTTGGGGTCACATTGGCTCCTTCGAAAAAAACAGGAAAACGTTTTTTAATCCTAAACGGGTTGACAGTTCGACCAAAAAATGGTGTGAGTGTTCAAAAGCGAAAATGTGAGGGAGACGTGAGGGAGAACCAATGTCCCTCACGTGCCCTCAGCCCTTTGTACATCGGCCTTTGAGGCCTGCGATGTGAAAATGTGAGGGACATTTTCGAATTCCTCTTTTTTTCGCGTTTATGATGATATCAATGACTTGTGTTTAGTCCGACGGCTTCAAACTCTCAGTCCGCAGGCTTCGGACTCTGAGTCCGTAAGGACGGACTAAGGAAAGCAACATAATACTCTTAGAGATATGGCTTTTCTCTTAATGTTATAAGTCAAAAGAGTAGGAGAGCAAACCTTTCACATTGCACCGCCACACTCTGCACCTTCAAGTCAGAGATTCTTCAACCAAACAGAGATGCCCTTTACAATTATTCGTTTTTTCATAGAATATCCTCTTGCGCAATAAGTACGCTTTAATTTCCAATACTCCCGTAGTATTTTTCATTACTCCCGCAGTATTTTTCAATACGTCCATTCGCAATCAGAGAATCAATGTGTTGCTGTGAGTGAAACATTGATTTGCTGTGGGAGAATCAATGTGTTGCCTACATTCAAAGAATTATCAAAGAAATATATTGGAAAACGTTCAAGATTCGAAAACTTTTTGTAACTTTGAAGCCTGAATAGACGGATATTGCTATGAATAATGAACTACTACCAAAGAACACAGACAGAATTATCTGTGTAAAAGTCGGAAAGATAGTGCGCGAGAATCTCTATGAGATGACTCGCAAGTATTGGGCTGTGAATATAAACAGAGCATCAAAGGCTACTCATGTATTATCTATTGTAGATGGAGTAGTGGAAGCCGTTTTCATACCCAAAGAGTGGAAATACACTCAGGTTCTTCAATACGAAGGCCGATGCGAGTTCGTAGGTGTAGAAGACGTTAAGTCTGAATATATCGGAAAGAGTGTCTCAGCGTTCTATGGCAAGAGCCAAAATCCGGTGAAGTATATAAACATGTAACATCCCGTAAAATGGCTACGAACAAGAATGCGCAATTGCGTTATCAGATACTGGACAGATGCTTCAGCAATTTCCATAAACGGTATGAGATTGATGACCTGTTAGACGAAGTCAACGAACAGTTATTTGACATCTTTGGTACCACTGTGAGCATTCGCCAGATACGTGAAGATATTAAGTACATGCGCGATAGAGTGTCGTTTAATGCACCTATTGTTGCCTATCCATACGACGGCAAGAAATGCTATTATCGATACTCTGACCGTAAATACACTATTTACGAAAATGCCCTGTCTGTAGATGACCTTAACAAACTACAATCCACTATCGATATGCTGGGCCGTTTTAGAGGTTCTGCTGCCAATGTGTGGCTTGAAGAGGTTATTTCCAATTTGGAGTACCGCTTTGGCCTAAAGTCAAATACAGAGCATCTTATTTCCTTTGAACAGAATGACCAGTTGAAAGGTATTGAGCACTTAGCAGACATCATTGATGCTACTATCAATCACCAGACTTTAGATATTTCCTATATGACTTTTAAGGGAAAAGAGATAATGATGACCATTCATCCTTACTATGTCAAGCAATATAATGGCCGTTGGTTTCTTTATGGATTGAATGATGAACTGAATAGAATCAGTAACTTGGCCCTGGACAGGATTCATCATTACGAGAAATCAGAGAAACCTTTCAGGAAGAATGATCTTTATGATTTCTCTACATATTTCGATGATGTCATTGGTGCCACCATACCTAAAGACGATGTGAATAAAGAAATAATTGGTTTGCGTTTCTCCAGCAATCGTTTTCCATACGTTGTTTCCAAGCCTATTCATAAATCGCAGAAAGTCATTGATGATAAAAATGGCATTGTCGAGATTCAAGTACGTCCCACAAGAGAACTTGACCAACAGCTTTTTTCTTTCATTCCTGATGTTGAAGTGCTCTATCCAGAGTGGTATAGACAGCAAATTATGGAAAAAATAGAAGAAAACATGAAAAAATATTTGTCTGTGAAGAAAGACTGCACAGATAACACCGACCTTTGCACTCGTTAATTGATTTTGTTGGATTTAAATTTGATTGAGTTATGAGTAAGATGAATGTTGAAGTCATGGAACAGTTGTTGAAAGACTTGGCGGCTAATGTGGGCTACGATTTGATTCCTGCCCCTTTTGACACGCCGTTTGAAGAGGCAAGCATTGAGAGACTGACAGACAGCAAACAATTCTTCTGGACTGTGCCGGCATCAGTTCTGAACAGCAAGGAACATGAGGATTTTAGGAAAATGTGCATTGAGGCAGATATTATCGATACTGTTTGCACGACCTCATTTTCTTGGCCTTCTGACGAAGGAGATCATGTGGTTATCTTGCTTATAGATGTTACGCGTAGACGTAGAGGAAGTATCAAGTTTGTAGATGCGACAGCATGGGATATATCTGACGAAACAGATATGGCTGCTGTCTGCAACATGTTGATTCATGACTTGTTTCCAGGTGAGCATCATTTGGCTTTTCAGATGAATGAGGATGCAATGGACGAAGGTTTGGATGATTGCTGGAACGAACAAGTATGTATTTATGCTGCTTGTGATGTGAATTCTTTACATCCAAACGATTATTTACATAAGTTAGGATATGGCAAAGCAGGAATGTGTTTGGTTGCAGATGTCTTTGACATTCGTTTTCCAATAACTGCCAAAGATATTGCAGAATTGAACAAACCAGCCATTCTTCTTTCTACAACTGGAAAACTGAGTCCTCAAATCATTGAACCTAAAAAGGACGTTAATTATATTTTTGACGACAAAATGCTGCTTGTCCCAAATGACGGATATCAAGTGGATTTCGAGTTTGCTCTTCAATTGTTCGGAAAGGAGGAAGTTTTACGTCAGTTGCCAATAACACGTAAAATTACTCTAAACGATATGTGGCGAGTACAACTTGAACAAAGTGGATTATATAAGAAATCCATTAACGATCTGCTTGCACTTTTGAATGAATGTAACGGAGTGGCAGATAATTCATAATGAGAGGAGGAACTGTTATGGATAAGATTAAAGTTCTTTGGATGAACAATGGAGATGAAAGCTTGCTTACTTTCATTAAGAGCACCAATCTAAATAATCTCAGCATTACTACATGTAATAATATGAAAGAATGCAGAAATAGACTTTCAGGTTATACCCATGAGAACTGGGATGCTATCTTTTTGAATGCTGAACCCAAGATGGAAGAAGAAACTCCCAAAAGTCAGAATTTGAGCGCGGCTTTTTTACAAATCGTAAAAATATCTGATACTCCGATTTTTGTAGTTACAGGAAAAAGACCGGTTAGCAAATGGGACAAACGTGAGGCAATTAGACTATCTGGAGGAAGGTTCTATGAACTGCAGAAGGCTTCGGCCCAATTATATGAGGATATTATTGCCGAAATAGAGAATACCGAAGAATATCGAATTAGAAAAGAATATGGGAGAGTTATAGATTTTTATGTTGGTATAGAAGAGGGGAATACAGATGTTCTTCTAATAAATTTACTAAAGAATCTGTACAAAGATGACTTATTCAAGAACCCATTAATACCAGCGAATGTACGTCTCATATTAGACAAGGTTATGACATTCTTAACAAATACAGGTATTTTACATGGCACTCCATTCATAGGCTCTAATCTAAGAGAATGTAGTATTGAATTGGGAAAGAAAGGACGGGTAGTACCATATCATGTCCAGCGATGCTTTCACTCTTGTGTCGATATTGCGAATAATGGCAATCATCAGATACCAGAGGAAAGTGAGGATAATTATAGGAAAAGAATTGGAAATCCATTGTTCGTCCAAAAGCAGATAACAAATTGTAAAGCCCCATACCTAAACATGGCTCTAATTTATGATCTGCTTAACATATTATATTGGTGTGCATCACTTGATAATAGCAAACAATAATGACAGAAAAGGAACAATTACAAAGATGCGGTTTTGTGGGATTTAAGACTGTCTTGGAATTAATGAATAGTTGCAAGGATATTCCCAAAGAAATGGGCGTATATGTTGTCCTACGCGAGAAAAGTGAAAAGCCTGTTATTTTAGGGAAAAGGCCGTTCGACTGTCAGGAAGAAAGGTATCCCAGTTATCCAAAACCAGAGTTGGAAGCAAAATGGGTGGACGGAACACAGATTGTATATATAGGGAAGGCTGGTGGATCTAATCAGAAAACAGGATTACATAAGCGGCTTAGTACATACATCAGGTTTGGAAATGGACAAAAGGCAGCACATGGTGGAGGAAGAAGCATCTGGCAACTGGGCGATGCAAAAGAGTTAGTTGTTTGCTGGCGAGTCTTATCTGAGGAAGAACCTCGTTGCGTTGAAGAAAAGATGATTTCTGAATTTCGCGAATTACATAGCGGCATGCGTCCCTTTGCAAACAGGAAAGATTAGTTATGTCCAAAAAAACAGAGGATTATATAGTTAGAGGTAGCATTGTTCTCTTTTTCGTCTTTTACGCAATTGGCTTCGCTTGGATGATTGAACCCAAGAAAAAGAGTGCCAAGATGCCAGAAAGAAGTACGCTGATTCAACGAGAGGGGAATTATCATTTAGTAGAAAAACGGCAACCAAAGTCTTTGCCGACAGATTGGCCTTTGGATTTGGGCAAATACTTCTATTGGATTGACATTGATCCTGGCTATGAAATGGAAAATGAAGAGTATGAGGTTGTCGATGAATCTGGTGGTAACCTAATTGTCAGAAAACATAATGACTGGCCAGATATCAGTGGGCACTTTGAATGGTACTGCAACGAGAAACTAACTACTACACAACAGATGTTTGATTATGTAGTGACTCATCACAAAGCTATAGTCAAGCAGATGCAAGAAGTAAAGAGACGAGGCATCAGCCAACAGTTCGATGAAGCCTCTTATTACCAAGATCATTATGATGAATATCAGGATGACCCAGAAGATGAGATTCGTTTTCCACCTGAGATCTTCGATGCAAGTGATGACTAAATCTCGCCTCTTCAACACTTATGCCTTAGTGAATCTCCATGGACGAGTATCTCTTTCTTTCGTTTTCTCCATCACTTCCTCTCCAGTGTCATTATAAGTATAATGATAGTTATACAGATTCACTCTTGGTAAAGAAGGCTTTTTTAGTTCACGGTTGGCAGTTGTTAATTCGTCACCCCCACAAGATATCTTTTTTTTCTTTCCATCATAGAGAAACCATTGACAAAATCGGTATGACAAGGGACAAGAGGTGAATGTCATACTGCGACTTTCACTTCTTTTGCCAATACCTGTCGGACAAATGCATTAAGTGTGATGCCAGCCTCTTGGGCAAGCATGGCAATGGCACTGTGAATCTCTGGCGATACTCGGACATTGAATGTGCCACTATAGGGCTTGCGAGGCTTAACATGACGAGCCTCACAAAGAGCCAGATAGTCGTCAATGGCTCCCTCGAAATCCTGACGGAGTTCGTCAATGTTTGAACCTTCATAGGTAATGGCATCCTTGCTCATTCCTTGAACCTTACCGAAGAGGCAGTTGTCCTCTTCACTATATTCTACGCTACCAGTGTAGCCTTTGTACTTTAAATACCCCATAACTAGTCCTCTTTTTTATCAAAATAACCGTTTACTTCCAAATAATTATATACTTGTCGCATGACATAGCCTTTAATGATGTTCGACGGATGTGGTTTGTGCATGATGTAACTGTTGCCGTCGTTTTCGTTAATGAATTCTATTCTGGATCCTGATGTTGCTCCTTTGTTGCTGAGAGTAAAGCCACAGCCTTTGAATATTGCTACCATTTCGTCGAAGGTAAAGTCTCTGGGCAGGGTCCTGAATCGTTGTATAAGTTTGCTCTTTTTGTTCATTGCAACTGAATTTGGTTGCAAATGTAACTATTTGTAGTCACATTTCCAAATTTTTCTCTTGTTTTTTCATCAATTAATATAAAATTTGGTATAATGAGATTAGAAATCGGATTGCACCGCCACACTCTGACTTTAGTCTGAGAACTGGAACCAATTTCAATAAGATGTATGATGTTTGATGGATGATGGAAGATGTGAAAAGTTACTTTGATTATGTAAGAGCAGGTAACTACTGGCGTTGGCTAAAAAAGAAACTCAATACTGAGGGCGTTCAACTCGTGAGTGTCACTCACGAGTTCAAATTCGAGGCTCCTGACGGCAAACAACGTGCGGCTCCTTCCGTTGTTGCGGAAGCGCCGCCCTCCTCGGGTTTTAGCGCATCACAGATGCTTATACTCTCTGCAGCTCAACGCGAGAATCATTATTTAATCACGATCTTAATGCCGTTATGGATATAGAGACCCTTGGCTGATGGCTTGGCTGCAAGGCGGCGACCATCCAGGGTGTACCATGTTTGGTTATTGGTTAATGGTTCATGGTTCACGGTACCAATGCTTGAACTACCGCCAACGAAGTTCTTCAGTTCGTAGAGGGCAGCATAGGGCTTGCCTGTATTGTGGTCGTAGAGGGCTGCATTCCACCAATTATTAGTGACTTGCTTGTTGCCGTTGTCCTCAGGCCACCACCAGAAGAGACCCTTTACGCTGCTGTGTTGGTTCAGTAGGGTAACGAGGTCGGCAGTAAAGCGGCGCTGTCCTTCTTCGGTATAGGGGTAGGTGGCTGTATAATTGAACTCTGTGCCAATAGCCCATGCATAGCTGTAACCTGTCTCGACTATCATGATGTCTTTGCCATAAGCTTTGCCCTCCAGCGTATTCAGGGCAGTTTCCAGTGTGGCCAGGTTGCCATGATGGTCAGGGTAGTAGCTCAGTCCGATGATGTCGTAGTCGATGGCGTTGTTCTTCATCCTGTCAAAGAAATCCGTGAGAACACTAGGCTTGGGTGTTCGTTCACTATGTAGGATTATCTTGGCGTTGGGACACGTCTCGCGACAAGCTTGACCAGCCTTTTTGAGCAAGTTGAAGAAGCGGTTCCAGTTGGCAGAACTGCTGCTGGTGTAGCAACGGTTGGTTTGGTTGCTGCCCACGGCAGCCTGTGTTCCCCACAGCATACCATAGGATATCTCGTTACCCGTCTGAATCATGTCAGGCTCGGCACCAGCATCCTTCAACTGCTGCAGACAGTCCTTCGTGTACTCATAGACCTTGTTGGCAAGGTCGGCATCGTTCAGATTCTTCCAAGCATTAGGCGTCCATTGTTTGCCAGGGTCAGCCCATGTGTCGCTATAATGGAAGTCAAGCATGAACTGTAGTCCTGCATCCTTGATGCGCTTACCCATAGTCTTGACGTAATCGAGGTCTTGACACACGGCTTTGTCGTTGTCTTGCGAAGGGTCGACGAAGAGGCGTACGCGCATAGCGTTTAGCCCTTGCTCTTTAAAGAATGTCAATGGCTGGACGGTATTGCCGTCCTTGTCCTTATAGACTACACCGGCATCTTCATACTTTGGAAGCATGGAGATATCGCCGCCGACATATTTTTGGGCGGGAGCCATCATGGTCACTACGGTAAATAATAATAGTAGTAGTTTTCTCATATCGTCAGTAGTTTTGTTTTTCTTTACTTTTTTACTTTTTTACTTTTTTACCTTTTCCCCTACTTCTTATGGCGGTTGGCCCGCTGCTCACGGTATTTGGCTTTCTGCCGAGCAGAGCCGCTACCGTGAGCACCAGTAATATACTTTTTCTTCTTGGCCTTGGTCTTCACCTTGTCCTCCTCTTTGCGAGGACCACCGCCACGACCGAAGTTGATGCCATTCTCCAGTATCTCCTGGAAGTCTGATTCCTTACTCATATTCTAAAAATGTTGAGTGTGGAATGTTGAATGATTCTCGCTTCGCTGCGATGTTTGAGTGTTGAATGAAAAATTCCACATCGTTCATTGACAATCGCTGCAAGCGAACATTCTTCATTCCTCATTCCACATTCCTAATTCTTAATGATGGAACAATCTTACGCCTGTAAATGCCATCGCAATACCGTACTTGTCGCATGTCATGATGACATGATCGTCGCGAACAGAGCCGCCAGCCTGGGCAATGAACTCAACACCACTCTTGTGGGCACGCTCGATATTGTCGCCAAAGGGGAAGAAGGCGTCGGAGCCCAATGCAACTTTTGTGTTCTTGGCAATCCACTCTTTCTTCTCAGCCAAGGTCAGCACCTCGGGCTGCTCCGTAAAGAACTGCTGCCAGGCACCATCGCGCAGTACGTCATCGTGTTCGTCCTCAGAGATATACACATCGATGGTGTTGTCGCGGTCGGCACGGCGGATTCCCTCCTTAAAGGGTAGTGCCATCACCTTCGGATGCTGGCGCAACCACCAGATGTCGGCCTTGTTACCAGCCAGACGGGTGCAGTGAATACGGCTTTGCTGTCCGGCACCGATACCGATAGCCTGTCCATCCTTCACGTAGCAAACTGAGTTCGACTGCGTATATTTCAATGTAATCAGTGCGATAATCAGGTCGCGCTTAGCATCGGCACTGAAGGTCTTGTTCTGTGTGGGGATATTCTCGAACAAGGCAGGATCGTCCAATTTTATTTCGTTGCGACCCTGTTCGAAGGTCACACCAAAACACTGCTTGCGCTCGATGGGTTCAGGCTTGTACGTGGGGTCAATTTTGATGACATTATACGTACCCTTGCGCTTATCCTTCAGTATCTCGATAGCTTCAGCCGTGTAGTCAGGAGCAATGACACCGTCGCTCACCTCGCGCTTCAACAGCAGGGCTGTCGTAGCGTCGCAGGTATCGCTCAGGGCTACGAAGTCACCATAGCTCGACATGCGGTCAGCACCACGAGCACGAGCATAGGCACAGGCAATGGCACTCTCATCCAATCCCTTCACATCGTCCACAAAATATATCTTCTTCAGTGTGTCGCTCAGTGGCAGTCCAACGGCAGCGCCAGCAGGGCTTACATGCTTGAACGAGGCAGCAGCGGGAAGGCCCGTAGCCTCTTTCAGTTCCTTCACCAACTGCCACGCATTCAGTGCGTCGAGGAAGTTGATGTAGCCAGGACGACCGTTAATCACTTCGATAGGTAACTCGCCCTCTGTCATAAAGATACGCGAGGGCTTCTGATTGGGATTGCATCCGTACTTCAGTGCTAATTCTTTCATTTTTATTACAGTTTTATATATCTGTCTGCAAAGGTACGGATTTTTTTTCAAATACCACCAAAATTAGAAAGGAAATCCTCCGCCTGGGGGCAGATTTGGAAAACCTCCACCTGGGAAGCGCCTTGGGGTATTCCAGGGAAGCCACCCTCTGGAAACTGGAATCCGCCACCAGGGAAGCCATTGAACTGCATCTTTTTCTCGACGGGCTCTTGGATGCGGGGTTCCCAGTCTTTGTCGAAGCGGTCGATGTTCTTGTCGAGGAAGGCGAGACGGTCTGCCAGCCATTTCTTCAACACCTTAATCTCCTCGTCGTACGAACTGACGCGATAGTTGGCAAACATGCCAACAGGATTGAACTGGGAACCGCCCTCGCCGCTCACCAACAATTCTGGATACTCCTTGAAGTGACGGTCTGTAGCCTGTGACACCAGTTTGGCATGATTATCAATATATTCATACAGGTGCTTCGTACTGAGGATGCCCTTGCGCAGTTCCTTGTAGCGGGTCTTCACAGCCTTCCTGAAGGCAGGATCCTGCAACAACCGTTGCCAGAAGGCTGGAGTGGGGTTGGTGTTGCCGCCCTCGAAGCACCACGCCTCCAAGTTGTTGGCATTGCAGAAGTTACAGTTACCGTAAGCAAGGTTGTAGTCCCAGACGGGCCCCGCATGTATCTTGCCACCTGTACCGTCCTCATGCAGTTTCTCCTTATAGAAATATGCGCTGCGCTTGTAGCCGTCGGCATTCAGGCTGAGTTCAGTATGGATGAAATAATCTACAAACGACTGTACGTCGATATAGTGGGCGTAACCCCTCTCATAATCCATAAAGTAATCACTCTGGATGACGAGTTCCATAGAATCGACAAAATTCCGGATATAGGTAAACTGCTCGGATTGCAGGTTCTTTTTCTTCGGATAGATGCACGACCAGGTAACCTGACTTGTCATGATACCGTCGCCGATGCCTGGCACCTTCGACGTAAAGGTCGCATCGTCTTCATTATAGGTATCAATACGCAGGATATAGCCGCCCGTAAGGTCACGGCCTTTGATGTCCGTCTTCTTCAGTTTGCTGACGTTGACACGTTCTGCACCCCGCTTGATGGCCTCGCAGAAGATGTAGATGCCGTGATATTCACCATCCATCACCAGTTCCACCATCGTGGTGCGAGGCCCCCAGTGCCCCATCTCGCGCCATAACTCAAAGGCCAGCGGGTCGCGCAGCGTCGATACGTCGTTGTAAGGTGCCAGCAACACCCAATCGCTGTGGGCAGGCATTCCCAGCAGGGCGACATCCTGTTCCTTGCCGTTCTCGTCGCGTGTTTCTAGCGTGTATTTCTTCTGGTTGAACCCCAACGAACTGTTGCCCCTCAGTTTGATACAGATTGGTCCATCGAAGCCATCGCATTTCATGTGGGCAGTCACCTTCTTCTGGGCATTCAGGGCTATATCTGTGGTGATATAAACCACAGGCAGGTTTGATTTAAGTTCTTCCACCTTGGTGTGTTTCACTTGTGGGAACATACTGCTCATATCGGGCATGTCGCCACCGAAACCACCAAAACCACCGAATCCTCCAAACTGGGCACATGCCTCCATCGATGTCATGAGGAGTGCTGCCAATAATAACTGTAATTTTCCGTTGTGTTTCTGCTTCATACTGTCTTTTAGATGACTGACAGGCTATTTGGTTTAAGGCTGGAAACAAAAAAATTTGTTATCGTTCCAACGAAACCTGACATACGGCAATAACAAACACAATTTATTATCATTAAGTAAAAATAGTATTTGTATGCAGTAATTATTCTTTTTTGTTCTTTTTTTTTAAGCAAAAACAAAAATTTTACGTTTTTTCTTGTACATTTCGGATTTTTTGGTTAAATTTGTAGGCAATTATACAGACTATAACTATTCATCTAGCATTACTAATGATAAAAAGGAATGTACTATTTGTGTTGTTGATAATTGCAGGGGCTGTTTCGACTCATGCGCAGCGAATAGCCGTCAACAATAACATACTTTTTGATTTTACGGGGGCCTTATCGGCAGGTGTGGAAATTCCATGTACGAAGTCAACCTCGTTGGATGTTTATGGAAGTATCCGACCTTGGAAAAGAGGAAACATAACTGTTCATAAGCACTGGTTGGTTCAGGCTCAATACCGTATATGGCCCTGTCAAGTAATGAACGGATTCTTTTTCGGTCCCTATGTTCATTCTGGTGAATTTAATTTAGGCGGACAAGCCGTTTTGTTTACTTTGCTCAATGGGCTCAAGCAGAAGCGCTACGAGGGATGGCTGGTTGGCGGAGGTATAGGCTGTGGCTATGAATATGCTTTGGCCAAACACTGGAATGTCGGTGCGGAGATAGGTGTTGGCTATACTTATATCAATTACAAAAAGACTGATTGTGAGGAGTGTGGAACCTATTATGGATACGATGACTATCACTATATAGGAATCTCCAGATTAGGCTTAAGTATTTCATACGTATTTTAATATTAACAGCAACTAGACATGAAACTATTCCGAATTCTATTCCTGATACTATTACCTGTCACGGCATCCGCTTCTTCCACTTTAGCAGATGTCAGGACCAATCAAGCCAAATACGATTATCTGATGAAGATAAACAGTTCTGCCATAGCAGTGGTGGACAGCAACGTTGTAGTATCCTTACAGATAACTGCCATACAGGATGTTCCCGCTACTCAGTCGGTTGTTCTGTCACCAGAATTGGTGGATACTACCTCATTGCGTAAAGCAGAGTTGCCACTGATCTTTGTTAATAGTCGTAACCAGCAAATCTACTTTGAGCGTGATTTGAAAAATGAATATCCTGATGCCTTGGCTTTGCGTAAAAAGAAAGGTAAGGATTTGAAGATTGAATATCTTCGTAGTGTGAAATATGAGCCTTGGATGGAGAAGGCAGTGCTGAAAGTCCGCAAACTCAGTTGTGCTTGCAACAGGCAGAAATCAAGAGGTGAAGAGTTGGTCGGCGCATTGCGTCCCCAACCGGTGGAAGTCGGCAAAGTCGCTGTGAAGGTTAACCTGTTTCCCGTCTATCTGGTTCCGCCTGCAGACAAAAATGTTAAGGTTCGCGAAGAGAAAGGATCGGCTTATCTCAACTTCGTAGTGAATAAGTGGAATATCTTGCCAGACTATATGAACAACCCAGCAGAGTTGCAGAAGATACATAACTCAGTGAACATTGTTAAGAACGACTCTAATGTCAGTATCCGCAAAATGGTCATTGAAGGTTATGCATCGCCCGAAGGCTCGAATGCTCATAACCTGTCACTCAGTGAGAAACGTACCGAAGCCCTTAACCAATATCTGCAGCGGGCAGGTATGGTAAAAGGAATCAGAATGGAGGCACATGGCAAGGGTGAAAACTGGGATGGATTTATCAAGCACCTGAAGAGAGACAAGAGTATTCCTCAGCGCGAAAAGTTGCTCAGCATAGCTAATGCCAAGATTGATCCCGATGCAAAAGAAAACCGTATGCGCAGGGAGGCAGGTCAAGGATATTCCTATGTGCTGAAAAACATATTCCCATCGTTGCGTTGTACTAACTATACTGTAGTTTATACGGTCAGACCTTTTACCGTCGAAGAATCGGAGGTCGTTTTTGAGACGCGTCCTATCAACCTTAGTCTCAACGAAATCTATAAACTGGCAGACAAGTATGCCCACGACGAACAGAAATACTATTCTATTATCCGCAAGGCATCCCTGCTTTATCCCAATGATACCTATATCAACCTGACGATGGCTTATCTGGCTATTAAAAAAGGTGAGGCAGATGAAGCTGCCGAGTATCTGCGTAAAGTAAAGAATTGTCCTGAAAAGACGATGAATGAAGGTCTCGTGGCATATCTTAAGGGTGATGTCGAAAAGGCCGTTAAACTGGTTGAGCAAGCTCAGAAGCAAGGGGTCAAACAGGCTTCTATGCAGCTGGAGGAATTCAAGAAGATAGAAAAAATTAAAAACAAATAAAACAAAAACTTATGATTCATCTTAACAAATCCGTATTTTTACTAATCATTGCTGTAACTGCTTTTTGCAGTTGTAGCCAGTCAGAAGATTTTACAGCTCAAGAGAGTGGGAAAGAACTTGGGAGCGATAATTGCAACATCGTGTTCAGGTTACAAAGTAATTATTCCGCTATAACCCGTAGTGCAGAAGATAGTTATAGCCATGTACAAGGAACTGCCAGCGAGTATAAGGTAAACAATGCCAGAGTGTATTTATATAACAATCAGAGCAAGTTGTTTGCTAAAAGTTTTCTGTTGGCCAATCTTACACATGTAGGAAGTGATGCAAACGGTAATATCACCTACGAGTCTGATAAATTTTCTGTGGCTCCAGGTGTATATGATATCTTCGTTACTGCCAATACCGATAGGGTGATTAACAAGACTAATGAAGATGACTTCTTGGCAGATATTGACAGCGTTACTTATATCCAGGGGCAGATAGTGGACATTTCAAATGGTATCGTCATGTCGAACCGGGCATCAGCCAACGTGCAGGTAACCATTACCAAAAAGGACGGAGAGGAACCAAATGTAGTTAACATAACGCTCGAACGTGTGCTTGCCCGTCTGGATATAGCTAAGTCTGCCGAACAATTTGAAATGACAGACAAAAATGGTGCAAAATATGCTACTGTAACACTTGATGGCTTCTATATTGTAAACCAGCCCAAGTATTATTATTCATACCGTCATACAGCCGTTCTTACATCCTTGGACGAGCCACAATGGAATATCAATACAAATTTTGGTAATGTCGCTGATGTCAATGGATATGTCGTTGATCCGTATTTCTTCAAGAAGGCAATAGATGCATCAGCCTTCACTAATGCTGACAAATACTACGAGAATGCATTTGTCGACCTGAATGGTCCCAATGCCGCAAAATGGACGTCGTTCAATGCCGTTAGTTCGACGCCTAATTATAAGACATCGTATTGCCTGGAGAACTGCATGTATGCACCAGCCCAAAAGAATGGATATTCCACTGGTGTGGTGTTCAAGGCTATTATTGAACCCAATAACAATGTTTATCATTTAAACAGTTCAAACACGCTGGAGCTGATTACTGATAAAACGAAATATCCTGAGGTGTTATATTACTTCGAATACAAATTCTATGACTCAGCAGATGCATTGAAGGTTGCTGTTGCTGCTTCTAGCTCGCCAACAAGTGCACTTCAGGCCAAGAAGTTTGAAAAAACGGATGATGGCTATCGCTGCTATTACAATTATTGGATTCGCCACTTGGACAACAATAATCCCACAATCATGGGAGTCATGGAGTTTGGTGTCATTCGCAACAACCTCTATCGTATGCTGATTACCAATGTCTCAGATCTTGGGGGAGAGGATATGAATGCTTTTACTCCTGATACTCCCGATGAAGGAGAAGCTTACATGAATGTTGTCCTAAACGTAAAACCATGGATTGTAAGAGACCTTACAAATATCGTGCTCTGAAACAGATAGGTATCCTCTTCTGCATACTGTTGCTCTCATCCTGCACTTGGGTTAAGGATGAGACGGAAAACTGCGCTGTTGGGTTTTGGCTGAATCTGCATTATACCTATAATATATTGGATGTAGAGGCCGCACCAGAATATATTTCTGAGGTTGTGGTATATATATATGATGCAGAAGGGAACTATGTTTCACGCATGGAAGTGCAGAAAGGTCTTCTCCTTGCCAACAACCATCGCATCAGGGTGGAGGGACTTCCTGAAGGCGATTATCAGTTTGTGGTATGGAGTGGTACCGCCGATAGTCACTACTCCATATCCGGTGACAGAAGTACGATGGACCAGTTCCGGCTTTCGTTGGCAGGGGCAGGGTCGAATAGTGCTGATCAATTGCCCGATTTGTATTATGGAAGTCTGAAAACGGTTCATTATGACAATGCGTATGCTTTGCATGATGTCTTCCTGACGAAGAACACGAATCAGCTTGCATGTCTCGTTGTCCCGTTGTCCAGTGATTCGACAGTAAGTCCAAGTGACTTTGATATGAAAGTGGTCAGTGCCAATGGTGTTTTGAATATCAATAACATGCTGGTCTCTGACGACCTGATAACCTACCAGCCTTTTGTGCGTCAGACTGTAACGGTCGATGATGCGGAGTATGGTCAGTTAAAAGGTGTCGGCTTTAATGTGAGTACTTTGCGACTGATGGAAGACAGGGACTGTCGCCTTATTCTTGAGAAAAAATCGACGGGAGAAGAAATCTTTAATATCTCATTCCCAGAATATATTGGTATGATAGGAGCTCTTTACACTGCCTTAGGACGACCATTGACAGTTCAGGAGTACCTTGACAGACAAGATTTCTATACCATTGTGTTCTTCCTTTCAGGAGATTTGAACCAACTTATTCAGTTACAAGTAAACAGTTGGCGTTTAAGAGCCAAAAACCATTTAAAACTCTGATCAAGTGAAACATTACAGTTCATCCTATATTGCACATCTTCTCATGATGCTTGTCGTTTTCATGCAGACGTCTTGTCTGAATGATGATGACCAGAATAGTGCCTCTGTGAATTTAGTGAATGTAGGAGATGTTGTTCCTGAGTTCATGCTGATAGGTGCTAATGGTGAAACGATTTCTTCATCATCGCTTGGTGGACAGGTTTATTTGCTTAACTTCTTCGACACGACCTGTCCTGATTGTCAAAAAGAACTTCCTGTTCTTCAGCGGATTTACGAGAAGTATAAGACATCTGTAACACTACTCAACGTTCCTCGTAGTCAAACTCGTGAAGAGGTCAATCTTTATTGGGATAAGGCAGGATTGTCAATGCCTGTCTATATGGCCAGTAATAAGGACCTTTATTATCAGTTTGCGACTAGAGGTATTCCGCGTACCTATGTCATTGACGAGAAGGGAGTTATTCAGGCAGTATATACCGATTCACCCATTGCGGACTACAATACCCTTGATGGTGTCTTACAGGGAATGCTAAAGGGCGATGGTTCAGAAGATATTGTTGACTTATCTGTACGGTTGAATGTGGCAGCTCCCAATCTCTCAGAAGAAGACTATTTCCAAAACGAATATACGGTAAGTCATCTCGAATTGTTCTTTTTTGATGCAGAAACCAAGAAATTCGTCACGAAGGCCGTTATCAATGATTTGACACAAGATGAAGATTCATATGACAAGCAATATGATATCTCGTATATCATCCGTTCGCTGGGCATTCGAGTCGGGATATATAATGTCTTTGCGATAGCCAACTACGACTATTCTCCCATTAGTATCAACAATCAGGACGAGCTCATTAACCTGACGGACAATATCACTTATCAAAGTGGTATAGAAGCAAATATTCCAGATAAAGGTCCTGTTATGACAAACCGTGCCACTTCGCAGCTCTCCATCGATTTAATACCCTGGGCAGGCAAGAAATATGTCATGGCTATTGAGTTGGAACGTGTTCTGGCAAAGATACAGGTAGGTGTAGCTCAGAACGGATTTGAATTAAAGCATGAGGACAAGAAGTATGCTGAAGTTAACCTTACCAATTACAAATTGGTGAATCTGAACAAGGAGTATTATCTCTTCCAGCATAAAGATGTTATGTCGGAATTAGGTAGCCAACCCCAATTCCAACTGCCAAACCATTTTAGCAATTATACTGATGAAGGAAACCAATATATAGTTGACCCGTATTTCTACCGTAAGACATCCAGTATGTCGGATGCTAACAAATTCGCTGATCATTATGTATCTTGGTTTGGGGAATTTAATACAGAGAACTTTGCATCAATGCCTGCTGCAGGAAATCATGGATATGTCTATATTCTGGAGAATACCTCTTTCAGAACCAGTCAGAAGAACGGCTATTCACCTGGTATCGTTTTCAAGGGGGCTGTAAGTCCTGTGTTTGTTTACCTTTATGATAATAAGACGAAAACATTGATAGAAGAGCAGCGTCCAGAATATTGGCCTCATACCATTTATTTATATAAATACAACTTTTATGGTTCTATCCAGGCGATCAATGTCGCCAGTGGCCTTATGCTTGACGAATTGGTGACTTATACAGATTCACAACTGAAGAATTATGGCATCAAGCAGTGCAAATTCAACATGGGTGTTTATGAGACCTATTATACCTATTGGATACGTCACCGCATCAATGCTGGTAACCAGATGGGACCTATGAGCTATGGTGTTGTCAGAAACAACTTCTATAAGCTAACAGTTGCAGGTGTCAGTGGAATTGGTGATAGTGAGATAGTGCCTGATATTATGCGCGACAATTACCCCAATTCCTATGTTGATATAGAAGTGAATTAAATCCTAATTGTATTGGGAAAGAGACTAAAAAATCTTGTTATCGTCTATAGTCGCAAACCAAAGAAAGTGCGGACTTGCCATTTGATGTTGTGTACGGCAAGGTTTTCTTGATGGCCGATGTTGGTGAAGTTGAACACCATCGACAGGCCAAGAAATTTGTTGTTCCATTGGCGGATGACGGCCCCGCGCCCAGTGATGATGACCTCGGGGAAATGGTAGTGCAAGGGGACGCGGGTGTCGCCAAAGGTCATTGATGTGTTGCTATAGACAATGAATGTAGGCAGGGCAGAGATATGCAGCAGCCAGCCCGGTGTAAGGCTACGAGTAGACGCCTTAGCGGGAATGGGTACGTAATTGTAACCATAGCCTGCACCAATGCCGATGTTCGTCATCTTCAACTGCATCTCCTTTTCCCAGTCGAGCGTAGCGTGCTGCCCCTGACCTGATGCTGCCAATAGGAAACTACCTGCTGACCGCTTCTGGATATAGCTCTGCGAGAATGCGGCAGGGTAAGAGAAACGGCGGCTGTTAAAAGCATAGTAGACGTTCACGTTCAGTGTTTTCACTTTCAGCAAACCATCAGGCAGCTCAATCCGTTCCATGCCATCGTGGTCGTGCCAGCCAGTAAAGTTCTTGGCATCTTGATAGGTGACGTCGAAGCCGAAGCGCTTGCCATACGAATTGAAGTTCAACTCATAGTCGTGGTACTTTCCCAACATTTTGGCGGGATTGATGGCAGCACTGAGCGAAAAGCCAAGATAACTCACGCCCACACTGAGCGTTGCCTTCCTGTTAGCCTCCATCTCCGACTTGAAATGTTGGTCATCCGCCATTCCCTCGGTTTTAATCTTTGTCCCCGACACGTTCATCCTCGCTGTGAAAGTCCATTTCGTCGCAGGCCGCATGATATAGGCCGTGTCGAAACTATCCTGACGGTAGTAGCGGGCAGCAAGGACACTGTCCAACTTCTGAATCTTGGCGTAGCCGTTACTCTGGGCAACAGCCACGTCAACGATAGCGAGCGCCATCACCGAAAGATGCAAATATCTTAATAGACGCATAACTTTCATTTTCACACACTATTTTGTTGGCAAAATTACGAATAAGTGAGTAAAGTACCAAAAGAATAACAAAAAAACTTGCAGCCGCATTAAGCTGCAAAATAGTCGGTTCCGCTGCATTCAGTAGGGTCTGCTGTGCATTCGTATAAAAATAGGTACGCAGCGAACGCTGCTGACTTTAGCCACGCCCGCCACTGATATCAGCAGCGGCCGCTGCTGATTAAAGCCACGCCCGCTGCTTTCGCGCAACTGACCGTTTCTCTCCCTGTTCCAACGTCATTTACTCCCTGTATGCGAGTCGTTTTTCCCCTGCAAGTGACGTCGGAACGACCGTAAAGTGACATCCCTTCGACGCACGAATGCCATTACAAGAGGTCACAGCATGCCTGACCCCGTGTTACCTTTTCTATGACCTGATGCGTGTCGCCCTACGTCGTAATGATCCTGCTTACTTGGCCGATCCTATTAGTCGTCGCAATGGCCTGGTTGATGATACTTTGCGCCAGAAGTTGATGATCACCAAGAATTGGTATCTGCCACTCCGCTAATTGGGATATTCCACAAAAAAAGTCCGAGACTCTTGTGAGCCTCGGATTTTTTTATTTCGGTAGTCAAGAGGTTGATTTCTGCGCAAAAAGTTTTGTAAATTCGGACTTTATGCTTAATTTTGCAGGCCAAAAGAGATAATATTATTAGCAAATTATTAACAGGTTAAAAATGAAGTTTAAGTATTTTTTTGTAGTAGTGGCCGTCATTTGTGCCACTCTATTGTCGTGTACAGTATCAGACAATCCTGTCTCAAATCCTACGTTCGGCAGTCCTACGGTGACAGAAGTAACTAATCTGACACCTGACTTTATCAGTTCGGTAAATGGTATTGAGGTCGGTCAGACTTTTAATGATGGTGAACAGATGACTCTGACGTTTACACCGGGAGCATCTCTTTATTTTGGATTTGCAGCTTATCACATGGAGCACATTCATGTGCATGTAGGTGACAAGGTGTATATGCCGGAGTTTCCTTCAGGTGTTGACGAGTATGTTCAGGAAATCAGTATGACCATACCTGTTCCCGACAAGGCGTTCCCCGTAGTAGTAGCATACGCTGTCCAGCAGCAGTTGTCGGCAGACGGCTATACCATGACCCTCGAAGACAATGCTGATGGCGTCGAGTTGTTTGGTGTCAGTCCCGACCAGAAATACAAATACTTCGACTGTTATCTGCGCACTCCCGATGCCTATACGCTCGATAAAGTAGAGTTCAAAATGGGGGATGGTGATTGGCAGAATCTGTCTTTTGTTGAAGGCTGTTACTTTGAGCGCACGCAGCTCGACAATGTCTACAGGGTGACAGTCCGTCCTGACTATCTTGACGTAACGGGTAATGTGACGCTGCGTACCAGCGGCACTCAGCACAAACGCTGCAAGATTACGTGGAAGAACACCGAGTTCATCAATACCGATGTCCCTGAAGGATATATGCCCAACAGCCTGCCTGAGAATGCCATAGGCGGCGAACAGGTTGTAGCCTCCTTCTATACCAAGGCCGACTACTATCTGGCAGGTGCAACTTCTAATATTGATGGTCTCACCCCCGAATGTTACTCTCGTGCGTATGTCATATTCACTATGCCGGAGCAGGATGTTGAGATTACGCTTGATTTCAAGGAGAAGATTCCCGTCAGCTACACAGCAAGCACTCATATCTCAGCTGCCGAGATTTATGACGATAAGGACATCTATTATGGTGTTCCCACGACGAAGGCCATTCCCGGCGACTATGTCTATCTCTTTGCCAATGCCGAGCAAGGCTTCAAACCTTTAAAGGCTATCAACGACAAGGGTGAGACATCCGACTTTGTCATCTATGGTGACGGCATCGATCGTTATGCCTATTATGCTCAGGTACATGTTCCTGACGATGCCACGTCGATGACCGTTACTGCCGAGGCTGTTGCAGCCCATTATGCAGGCGGCGACAATATCGTCTTCGATGGAGGCCATTACTATGCAGCTGGTGAGACCGTAAAGTTCACGGTGTCCGTTCCCAGTGGCAAGAAGATTGATGCCGTTACGGCCAAAGATGCTAACGAAGCCAACGTACCCCTTACTGTCGATGGCACCTACGGCAGCTTCACCATGCCTGATGCCGATGTCACGGTGACCGCCACATTCAAGGATGTCGAACAGGGTGAGACAGTGAACGTCAAGGTTTTATACGATGATGATCAGTACCGTGTCACATCTCAGAGTGAGGCATACTATGGTGCTATCGACAGCGACGGTATACAGGTTGCCAATGGCACTACGCTCTACATCAGTGTTCTTGACTATTATGGCGAACCTTTCTGGGTAGGGGTGAAGATTGGCGACAGCATACAGTACTTCGAAGCACAGGAAGATGAGGACTCTGGCGAGTACACCTTCGGTCGCAGTTTCGTGTTCACTGACAACTCTGTCATCAAGGTTGGATCGTCTAAGAGTGCTGTGACCTTCTGATAATTAATTGAATAGCAAAACCTTTTGGGGGGCGTGTCAAAATGACACGCCCCCTTTTTTACTTCGGCTGCAGGTCAGCATATTCCTGAGCTACATTAATGATGCACGGACAGTCCTTGACATTCGGTCGAGCCTGCTCACGTTCGGCAAAATCCAAACAAGTTTGGTTTTGCTCTCGCTTAATCGCAGCCTTGTGGGGGTTCAGGTCGTGGGCGCCAACCATCCATTCAGGTCTGCCGGGCTCAATCTCTCCGTTACGACGGACGACGTAGTGGTAGCCGATACCGAGTTTCCAACCTCGCTGGCGGTGCCACGAATCTATCTGAGCGGCGGATGATGTCTGGTCGGGCCGTACTGCCGAACAATGAATGACAATTAATGTAATAGTCCGCATGACTGTACCAATACTGTTGAACTAATGGCTGTCAAAATCGTTACGATGATCTGAATCAGCTGTCTCCACGTTTCTCTCTTCATCACTCTCAATTATCAAATCATAAATTTTAAACTTCGAATGTTTTAAACGTTGATAATCATCAATTTAAATCTTAAACGGTAGAAAAGTGGTCCTGTGTGTTTTCTACCTTGGCTTGTGAGGGCAGATTTAACGTATTTCGCTCGACCTTAGGTCGCTTGCACGGCAAGAACTTTCATAAACGTGTAGATAGGGGCATTATGACAGACTGATGAGGCATAAGTACCTCAAAAGACCTCAAAATGCGTCCTTTCCAATAAGATTTTCTTCCAAATGGGAGAATAATTGGATTTTTTTTCGTACCTTTGCACTGAATCTTTAACTTAAATACGTATTTATTATGGCACTACTAATCGCAGAAACACCAGTACTGTGACCATCCACTGCTGATAATGATAATAATAACAATAATAATAATAAACTAAACGACAATAAATATGAGAAAAAAAACTAAGAACAGGCACGGAGGCTTCGGGCTGCAAGTGCTATTGCTCATGCTCATGCTCCTCGTGGGAGGGGGAAGTCCGGCGTGGGCCAATACTAAGTATAGCTGGAATGAGACGGCCAACGACGAAGGAGGCGGATCTTTCACGTGTAAGGGCGAAACCGAAAGCTGGGGGTTTTATTATAATATAGCCAATTATTATAAATACCTAAAGACTACCAAGCACTTCAGCCTCGACGATGACCAGTTCAATTGGGAATTTGAAATCAGGGTGAATTTTAAGCATAGGGTAGATACTGGCTCTGATATCTGGTGGCATGAGTATGATGGAAAAATATATGTTGTAACGGCAGATGATGTGAAACATGAGATAGCCACGTGGAAGAAGAAAAAAGAATCCTTGGAGATTACCACATCGAATACGAACACGAGTTTTGGACAGGTAAATCTCTCTGAACAGTTGTATTCTGATAGAAGTTTAGACAATAGTTGCCTGATGAAATTACAATACGCGCCAACTGCAAAAGCTGTCAATGCAGGTGTGAAGCGCATTGTGGTATATTACACCATGCAATATTACCAAAATTTTGAATGTAATGGTTGGGTGCAGTACGAGAAAGCACTCGATTTCTCCACCATCGCCGTTGACAAGCCGCTGCCCAAGCCCACCGTTGGCTGGGGCACTGACGGCAAGCTGGCCTTCAAGGCCGCCGGCATGCCCGACAAGCGGAACAACAAACTATGGGACAACGAGTACTATAGCCTTAACGCGTATTACAACAAGGACGGCAACAAGACCGGCTCGGCCAACTACGGCACGAAGACCGGCACGGTGAGCTACGCCAACGAGACGAACGGCAAGATGGACATGTCGTTCAGCTACTGGCCCGCGGACGGCGGTGCCTACACCGTGCCCGTCTATGTGAAGACCCAGGGCCACATACAGGTGAAGCCCAACGGTACCAATGCCGTCACCTACGACCAGCCGGAAGCCGGGAGCGTCCTGGTGAAGCCCTACACCCGCCCCATGAAGGTGTGGGTGGACTACGACCAGTGGAACATGAAAGCCACCATCCACTGGAGCCGTCAGGAAAAGGCGGCGGGCTACGACGGCAGCAGAGCGCAGAGCGTGGAATGCCTCACCGACGGACAGTGGTATGTGGTGCGCTACGAGACGACGCAGGGCGTGGCCAACTATGAAGTGGTCAAGGACATCAGCGGCAAATCCACCAGCCTGCAGGTGGTCGACGACAAAATAGACTACGACAAGAAATACACCTACCGCGTCATCTTCCTGCCCGACATCCTGAAGAGCGGCTACAAGGACCGACTGGCCAGCCTGCCCGGCCAGTCGGCCAGCCACAGCACCTACGACCTGTGGGAACAAGTCGAGCTGCAGACCACGTTCAGCGCACCGGTGAAGCTGTCGCACGACAAGAGCGAGACGGAGAAGATACACCTGACGTGGGAGTACAACATCCCCCTGAGCGGGCTGAAGTGGAGCGTGGAGAGCCGCAGTGCGGGCAGCAGCAACTCCTGGACCGAGGAGCAGCAGCTCAGCCTGGACCCCAACAAGCACACCGCCGAGGTGCGGCTCGCCGGCTCGGCCTGCGACCCTAAGGAGTACCGCGTGAGCGCCATGATCAACAACCGCCAGGTATGCTCCGACATTCTCGGCGCCAGCCTGCCCTCCAGCACCTACATCAGCGATGTGCAGGTCACCACAGGCACCGAGGAGCAGAAGGTGGTGGTGCGGTGGAAGGTGGAGAGTCCCGACACGGAGCACGACATCTACTACCGCGTCTTACGGCGCATCGTGGGCGAGACCGACTGGGTGACGCTCAGCAGCTCCACACATGGCACCTTCAACGAATACGAATATACCGACGACCGCCCCCAGGCCGGCACCTACTATGAATATGCGGTGCAGGCCTTCGGTGCCCTGTGCGATGAGCAGCTGAAGCAGAGCGACATGATCGTCAAGCCCGGCTTCGCCCAGGCCCGCGGCACCATCACCGGCCACATCGCCTTCGGCTCCGGCACGGCGGTGCAGGGCGTGCGGGTGAGCCTGGTAAGGGCGACAGCCGAGCAGGAGGGCGACCGGGCGCAGTACTTCTCGCGCTACATCGAGGACGAAGGCACGGGCCTGCTGTGGCAGGGCGACCCCGCCACCTACGCTGGTCTGCTCAACGGCAAGCAGCCCCTGACCCTGCAGCTGTGGGCCAAGCCCGCCGGCGACGGCAGCAGCCAGATGAGCCTCGTCACGCTGAACGGCGCCCTGCAGTTGGGCGTGAAGCGTGTGGGGACAGGCTATTGCCTCTTCGCCGCCGACCTGTCGGGCGGTAACCCCGCCAACTACACCGTGAAGGAGTATCCTGCGCTGACCTTCAGCGACTACGACTTCACCCATGTCACCGCCGTCTATGACGGCCAGAAGCAGTGGACGTTCTACGTGGGCACCGACTCGCTGCTCACCGGCAGCCTCACCGTGGCCAACAACAATTGGAAAGCCATCCCCGCCGCCGGCACCAACACGCTGGCCGTCGGCGGCAGCAACCAGGCCGTGGCCGGCACCTACAAGGGCTTCGTCGACGACATCCGCTTGTGGACCCGAGCCCTGAAGTCCGCCGACGTGGAGAGCAACTACACGCGCATTCTCGGCGGCACGGAGGACGGCCTGCGCCTCTACTGGCCACTCGACGAGGGCGAGCAGGTGCGGCAGTATGCCTTCGACATCGCCTGTCAGGACGGCATCTACCAGTTGAACCACCCTGAGGTGGGCGCCAACGCGGTGCCGCGCAGGGAGGTGCCCCGACTGTTGACGCTCTACGGCATGACCGACAGCGAGGGCGACTACATCATCAAGGGCATCCCCTTCCAGCAGGGCGGCACCAACTACAAGATTGTGCCCGAGCTGGGCATCCACGAGTTCTCGCCCGGCACGCGCTCGATGTTCGTCAGCCCGACGAGCCTGACGGCCAACAACATCGACTTCGAGGACGTGTCCTGCTTCCCCATGGAGGGCTACATCTATTATGCCGGCACCAACATCCCCGTGGAGGGAGCCATGTTCTACGTGGACGGCATGGTGCAGAGCCGCGAAGGACAGCTGATCAGAACCGACGAGACCGGCTATTACAGCATGTCAGTGCCCATAGGCAAGCACTACGTGGAGGCCAGGCTCGACGGCCATACGATGGTCGACGGCGGCCGCTTCCCCCTGAAAGATACCTACGACTTCAACGGCAGCGTTACGCATGACTTCTCCGATGCCACGCTGGTGAACTTCGTGGGCCGTGTGGGCGGTGGAGAGCGCAACGACACCCTGGCCGTTGGCTTCGGCAAGTCGAAGAACAACATCGGCATGGCTACGATTATGCTGCGCCTGAACAACGAGAAACTGATGTTCAACTGTCAGGACGACCACCTCACGTCGGCTACCACGCAACGCGTTTGGCAGAGCGACACTACGGCCGTCAACAGCCGCTCATGGACGGGCACGGGGGCCGATGCCAAATACATCACCATACGCACCGACTCACTGACTGGTGAGTTCTCGGCCCTGTTGCCTCCGCTGAAGTATATCGTGAAGAGCGTCGCGATACCCAGTAACAGCGACATTGAGTTTACCACACTGCCCGAGGTGGACCTGACAAACCCACAGAATGAGCTGGCCGACACACTGGTGCAGGTGGGCAGCAGCGGCGCCGAAGAGAAGGTGCCCTACCACTACGTTGCGAAGAAGGTGTTCACCCACTTTGCACAGCCGCAGCTTGACGTGACGGAGTACGCCAACGGCCAGCCCAACGCCAAGGGCGTTTATGGCATCAAGGACATCGACATACCGCAAGCCACCGGCGAAACGCTGAAGGTTCGCAACCTCTGGACGGTAGAGGACAATAACGTCAGCTACCTGCTGGACTATCCCGTCTACAACATGAACGAGACGGTGGAATACCACTTCTTCGCCTACGAGGCATACTACAACCGCGATGCCAGTACCGAGGTGGCCGACATCATCCCCCTGGACGGTCAGCAGCTGACCATCGCCAACGAGATGAGTGCCGAGCAGTCGGTGGTATGCACCGTCGATGACGAAAGCAGCGGATACAAAGCCGGCGACGTCTATGAGCTGAAAACCAACAAGCTCGACATGGACTACAACGGCGAGGGCATACTGCGATGGAAAGTGGGCAAGCCCAACATCAGCAGCCCCTATACGCGCCACTTCGGCATCAGCCTGCAGAAAGACGGCCGTACCCACAACGTGGGCGGCGTCGATGCCATCGTGCTGGGTGCGCTGCCCGTAGGCAGCAACTTCGTGACGAAAGGCCCCGACGAGGTGAAGTTCGTGCTGCGCGACCCGCCAGGTGCCAAGTCGAAGACGACGCTCACCAAAGGCAAAGTCACCACCACCTCCAAGATGAACACCAAGCTTGACTATGGTGACACCCAGATTTTAAACAACGTCATCAGCGGTGGAAGTTTGACATCCGCAACTGGAGTTGGATTTATGGTCATTACCGAGCAGGAGATAAAGAACCAGTTCGACTGGGGCACCCATGTAGAGTGGGAGGAAGACTACACGTCGGGTGAGAGCACCGTGACCACCACGTTCGAGGAAATCTCCACCAGCGACGAAGCACCCTATATCGGGCCTGACGGCGACGTGTTTGTAGGCACATCGACCAACTTCCTCGTCGGCACCTGCCGCCAGCTGCTCATCAAGCAAGACCCGACGACCAAGAAATACGCGCTGGCACTGGAAGAAGCCCTCTCGCTCGACCAGAAAGTGAGTACGGCGTTCCGCTACAGCCAGTACGAGATAGAGAACGTGATGATACCGAAATGGGAAGATATGCGGCGGTCGTACCTGCAGCGCGTGAGCTCGCAGGGCGAGGCCGAGGGCTATGCAGGCAGCGACGGCAAGACGGCCTACCTGACGTGGATAGACCAGACAGACCCCAACTACGGCAAAGAAGGCACCTACTACTGGTACCGTCCGCCGAAGCAGGAGGAGAGCGAGGTGGACAGCGTGATGTGGTGTACGAACCAGATCAACAGCTGGAAGAGCGTGCTGGCCAAGAACGAGAAGCAGAAAGTGGAGGCCATCCGTGGAGGCAACCTCGAAAACTACTCCATCGACGGCGGATCCAGCTACACCTACTCGCTGCGCAACGAGCACATCGAAGTGAACGACACCGTGAAGACCTGGCGCATGGGCCTGCTACTAGGCGAGCATTTCGGTTTTAAAGCGAGCGCAGCCATCGCAGCGGGCATGATCGTGAATATAGACTTCGAGGCCGGCGGCGGCGAGGCCAGCCAGAACACCACTGAGACGAACAACTTCAGCGAATGGACCTACGTGCTCAACGACGGCAACGTGGATGCCGACTTGTCCATCAATGTGTTCAAGAGCAGCGACAAGTCGGCCAGCGACATCTTCTATCTCTACGGCGGACAGACTTACAACCCCTACGAGGGTGCCGAGGTGACGCACTACTACGAGCCGGGCACCGCCCTTGGCAACGCTACCGAGCAGATGGAGCAGCCCATGCTGAGCATCAGCAGCGGCGGCAACACCCCGTCGAAGAACATCACCTTGACCGACATACCCGCCGGACAGGAGGCTAACCTGACGCTGCACTGCACCAATATGGCCCGCGTGCATCAGGGCACCGACTTCAGCTACGACGTCGTGGTAGTAGAAAGTGCCAACAAGAACGGCCTGCAGATACTCATGGACGGCGTGCCCATCAGCGGGCGTTCCATCCTGCTGCCCCAGAGCGAGACGGTGACCAAGCAAATCACCATACGCCAGACCGACCAGAGCCTGCTCGACTACGAGGGCATCAAGTTGCGCTTCTGTTCGCAGTATGAGCCAGAGGACATCTATGACGAGGTGACGCTGAACGCCCACTTCAAGCCGTCGTCGTCGCCTATCGACCTGGCCATCCAGGAGCCCGTGCTCAACAACGACCGCGAGGACGGCATCCTGGACATGAAGCTCACCAACTTCAACCGCCAGTTCAAGAACCTGAAGAACGTCGGCGTGCAGTACCGCTTCCAGGGCAACACGCAGTGGACCGACCTGTTCACCTGGTGGGTCAATCCCACCGACACCATCGGCCGCGACACCGTGAGCAACGCCCTGCTGCCTGAGTCGGGCGACCTGCTATATGCCGCGAAGATGAAGAGCAACCTCTCGTTCCCTGAGGGCGACTACCAGTTCCGTGCCTTCACCACCACGCCCTACGGCACGGAGCTGGTCAGCGTGTACAGCGACGTCATCACTGTCATCAAGGACATGAGCAGCCCCCGCAGCCTCTACACACCCGCGCCTGCCAACGGCATCCTGAGCTATGGCGACCAGCTGGCCATCGAGTTCAACGAGGACATCGTGCCGGGCTATGTGGGCGACGACAACGTCATCGTCACCGCCAAGCTGAACAACAGCGAGGTGAACCACGACGTGGCCTACCAGATCATCCCCTTCTTCGATATGCCGAGGACGGTGAACCCCGTGTTCCTGAAGGGCGACTTCGCCATGGACTTCTGGCTCAACTGGCACGACCCGGGCACCATCCTCCACCAGGGCGCCGGCACGGACAACTTCGCGCTGGGCATCGACGACGCGGGTCACGTGAAGGTGACCATTGCCAAGGCACAGTTTGTCAGCACAGACACCGTGCCGAAGGACGAGTGGGTGTTCTTTGCCCTGAGCTACAATGCCGCCAAGATGACGTTCGACATCCTGGCACAGTATGGCACCACCACCGTCGACCTGTTTGAGAACGAGCCCGTGACGGCAGAGAACAAACAGGTAGTGAACTACGCTTCCGACAACCACCTCTACTTAGGCCATATCTGGGCCGACATGCATGGGCTGAGCCTCTATAACATCTGCCACGACGTACACGAGGCCGCCGCCACCAAGTATCAGGCCAAGGATAACTACATCTACGGACTGGCCAACTACTGGCCCATGGACGAGGGCCACGGCTCTGTTGCCGCCGACACCCGCCACACGCACGACTTCACGGTGTATGACTCGTGGACGCTCAACAACCGCAACTACTCGCTGCGCATCAACAAGCCGGAAGGCGCCCAGGCCGACATCACACGTGTCGGCACCGGACAGGGCGACAGCTATGCCATCGAGATGTGGTATAACAAGAGCGGCGCCAAGGACGAGGTGGTGTTCGAGACCGCCACACCTACCGTCGACGGCGACCTGCTGGCCGATGAGTCGAAACTGCGCCTGCGTTACGACAGTGTGCAGAGCATAGTGCTTGACTATGGTAAGAAGTCGATAGTGGTGGCCAGCCATGAGGACTTCCCCGACCTGCGTAGATGGCACCATGTGGCACTGAACGTGGTGCGCGGACAGGCAGCCTCGTTCTACCTGGACGGACAGCGCACGGCTGTCAGTGCCGAGCGCGACGTGCCGCCTATCGAGGGCTCAAGGCTCATCGTGGGAAAGGGCAACGAGATACAGGCCTTCGCCGACCAGGTGCGCATCTGGCATG
>JAFVHO010000196.1 GCA_017474485.1 Prevotella sp. | reverse complement strand
TTTTGAGCCTCTTGTCGGATTCGAACCAACGACCCCGAGATTACAAATCACGTGCTCTGGCCAACTGAGCTAAAGAGGCGGGTGGGCAGCGGTCTGCATCGCGCCGCTACAACCAAGTACCCTTGCTATGTTCCCATCCTGGGGGATTCCGAGGGAGCTGGCCGTACAGGACTGCCCGTTTTTGCGGCTGCAAAGGTAATCATTTTTAATTAAGAATTATGAATTAAGAATTAAGAAAATGAGGAATATTAAGGAATATTAACAATAAAAGATAAAAAAACTCTTAACTCTTAACTCTTAACTCTTAACTTCTTCGTACCTTTGCACCCGATTATGACACCAGAGGAATATAAACAACTAAAGGCTTTTGCACGACAGGACGGGGCCCTGCTCTCGCTGTTGTGGATTGGAGCTATGGCATGCTACATTCAGGGGCTGAACAGTCCGATATTGGGAATGATAGCCGTGCTACTCATTATTTTATCACCATTCTATGCCGCTAATCGACTGCGCAAGTTCCGCGACGAAGCTCGCGAGGGCATCATCTCGTTTATGCGTGCCTACGGATACACCGTATTGACCTACTTCTATGGCGGACTGCTGTTGGCAGCAGCTGTCTTCGTTTATTTCAACTTCATGGACAACGGCTATCTGATGAGCAAACTGACAGACATGCTGAATACAGAAGAAGGCAGACAAGTAGTGAAGCTGTATGGTATGGCCGACGAAATCAGTCAGAGTATGGAAGAGATGGCCAAGATGCGTCCCATAGACTATGCAGTTAATATGCTGACTGTCATCATATCGACGGGATTCATCCTTGGGCTGCCTACTGCCGCACTGATGAAGAGGGAATTGAAAATTGAGAATTGAAAATTGAAAATTATGGATATATCAGTAGTAATACCTCTTTATAATGAAGACGAGTCGCTGCCCGAGCTCTACGACTGGATAGAGCGCGTGATGGCAACAAACAACTACTCGTTTGAAGTTATCTTCGTGAACGACGGCTCCACCGACCGTTCATGGGAGGTCATCAATGAGTTGGCTGCCCGCTCAGAGCACGTGAAGGGCATCAAGTTCCGTAGAAACTACGGCAAGTCGCCTGCCCTGTATTGTGGTTTCAAGGAGGCTCAGGGTGACGTCGTCATCACAATGGATGCCGACCTGCAGGACTCACCCGACGAGATTCCCGAGCTGTACAAGATGATTATGGAGGAGAAGTACGACCTGGTCAGTGGCTACAAACAGAACCGCAGTCAAGGTGACCCGCTGTCAAAGACCATCCCTACCAAGCTTTTCAACGCCACGACCCGTAAGGTCAGCGGCATCAAGAACCTGCACGACTTCAACTGCGGTCTAAAGGCCTATCGCAAGGAGGTGGTGAAGAATATCGAAGTGTTTGGCGAGATGCACCGCTTCATACCCTATCTGGCCAAGAACGCTGGTTTCGACAAGATTGGCGAGAAACCCGTACACCACCAGAAACGCCAGTACGGCAAGTCGAAGTTCATGGGCTGGAACCGTTTTGTGAACGGCTATCTGGACCTGATGACGCTGTGGTTCCTGGGCACGTTTGGCAAGAAGCCCATGCACGTATTCGGATTCTTGGGCACCATCGTGTTTATTATCGGTTTCTTCTCTGCCCTATTCTTAGGTGTGGAGAAGGCGTGGGCCCTGTATCAGGGTGTTCCCATGCGACTGGTGACCAACTCGCCCTATTTCTATATCGCACTGACCATGATGATGATTGGTACACAGCTGTTCCTTGCAGGATTCTTGGGCGATCTCATCAGTCGTAACAGTGCCGGACGTAACGAATACCAAATAGAAGAGAACATCAGATGCGGAAAATAATCGTGATGTGCCTGATTGGTATGGCTGTTGCAGCTTGTACGTCGATTGACTGTCCCGTCAACAACAGCGTCAGGACTTACTATGCCCTGCTGAAAGCTGACGGGACTCCAGATACCCTCAACAAGGATACTATGTGGGTATGGACACAGCGAATCGACGGTGTCGATACAGTCATCAGCCGACAAATCCAAGGCAATCTTGAGCTAAACTGCTTTTTTGGCTCATCAGCCTATGCCTTTGATCTGCCCATCAGCTATACACAGCCAGAAGACGTGCTATGTTTGCTGATTAGAAGTTCTACGGGCAAAAAACATTACGACACCATCCGTATCAAGAAGGAAGACATGCCGCATTTCGAGTCCGTCGACTGTCAGGCATCGTACTTTCATACCATCACTGCAGTGAGTACTACGCATCATGTAGTAGATTCTATTGCCATCAACAATCCCCATGTGAACTATGACCAAAAGACCACTCATTTCAAGCTCTATCTCAAGGCTAACCGTTAGTCTGATGTTGCTCTTGATGGGCTTGGGCAGCACACGGGCACAGGTCACCAAGATGTTCACCATGGAGAAAGACTCCATTCCCTTGTTCTGTGGGTTCTCGGTGTCATTCGACCTTGTAGGTCCTGCCATGCTCATGCTTAGCGACCACGGCGAATACGAAGGTGCTCTACGTATTAATTTGCACGACCAGTGGTTTCCCGTCTTCGAATTGGGACTGGGACACGCCAACCACGAGAATGACGAGGTGACGAAACTGACCTACAAGACCACAGCACCCTATTTCCGTTTGGGTATGGACTGGAACATCCTGAGGAAGAAGCATCAGTCCAACCGTATCTATGCCGGTTTCCGTTATGCTTTCACGAGCTATAAAGTCGACATTATCCGTGAAAATCTGCCCGACCCAATATGGATGTCGCAGTCAGGTTTTGGTATCAAGGACATGTCGTGTAACATGCACTGGCTGGAAGCCGTATTGGGCATCGACGCCAAAGTGTTCGGCCCTCTGCATTTAGGATGGACGGTACGATACAAGCGTTGCATTTCCAGTAACGACGGTACGTTAGGTGCCACGTGGTATGTGCCCGGCTTCGGCATCAACGACAAAGACAATTTGGCAGCAAATTTTAATGTCATCATTGACATCTGAGATATTTACCCGTTTTAACATTTACCATTTTACTTAATTTATAGCTATGACTAATAACCGAAATAAACGCCTTATATGGCAAATTCCCTTTCTCGTATTGCTCATCGTTGGCACCGTTCTCATCATTCGCCAACAGCAGTCGACGCCGTATCAGAAGAATGCGGGTCTGATATTTGGAACGACCTATAGCGTGACCTATCAATATGGCGAGGATCTGCAGAAGGAGATTGAAGCAGAGCTGAAAAAAGTGGACGCTGACTTCTCGATGTTCAATAGCCAGTCATTAGTAGCCCGTCTGAACAATGGCGAGAATCCTGAACTGAGCAGCGACTTCATAGACGTGTTCAAACTGGCCCGTCAGGTATCGGAAGATACTGATGGCGCCTTCGACATCACAGTGGCTCCGCTGGTCAATGCGTGGGGCTTTGGCTTTAAGAACGAACAGATGCCTACCAAAGAACAGGTTGACAGTCTGCGCCAGCTGATAGGCTATCAACATGTTATCCTCAAGGACAAGACCATCACGATGCAGAAGCCTGGCATGATGCTCGACTTTTCAGCCATCGCCAAAGGCTACGGTGTCGACGTAGTGGCCCGCCTATTGGAACGTCACGACATCAAAAACTACATGGTAGAAATTGGTGGTGAAATTACCACACGAGGCATCAATCCAGAGCGCGTGCCCTGGAGAATTGGCGTCAATAAACCCAACGAAGATGCGCTCAACGAAAGCCATGAATTGCAGACCATCCTTAACGTAACGGACAAGGCAATGGCCACTAGTGGCAATTATCGCAATTTCTATGTGAAAGGTGGTAAGAAATATGCACACACCATTGACCCCAAGACGGGCTATCCCGTGCAACACACTCTGCTGTCAGCTACCGTGTTGACAGACCGTTGTGCCAAGGCCGACGCCTATGCCACATCATTTATGGTGCTCGGCATGGATGGTGCCAAACAGATTCTGGAACGTCATAAGGAACTGATGGCCTACCTTATTTTCACCGATCGCAAAGGCAATCTGACTGTATGGTACTCGCCATCGCTGAAAGATAAAATCGTCAAATAAGGCATGGACTCTGGTCTGAAAATTTACGACAAACTGTTACAGTTCACGCTCTTTCAGGGCATGAGCCATGCTGACTTGATGGAGGTTGTTGGACATACCAAATTCGGTTTCTCGAAACGTCCTGAGGGACAGCGTATTGTCAAGGAGGGGGACGTCTGTGACCATCTTATCTTCTTGACAACAGGCACCCTTTCCGTAGAAACCGTCAGCGATGACCACACCTGTCGCGTCTGCGAGACAGTCAATGCCCCCTATGCCATCCAAACCGAGCAACTTTTCGGACTTACCCAACGCTATACGTCGACTTTCAAGACCCTTACGGACTGCAACTTTATCACCATCGACAAGCAGGAAGTGATGCTGCTGTTAGAGACCCAGTTGGTGTTCCGTCTCAACATGCTTAACCTGTTGGCTGCCGATGCTCAACGCCTACGCCATCGCGCTTGGCGGTCAGCTCCCCAGTCATTGCGAGACCGCATCACACGTTTCTTTTTCTCACGATGCGTATACCCTGCCGGCCCTAAGACGTTCTATATTCTGATGAACCAGATAGCAGCAGAACTCAACGATAGTCGACTGGACATCAGTCATGCCCTTAACAAGATGCAGGCCGACAAACTTCTGACCCTTCACCGCGGACGTATCGAGATACCAATGCTCGAACGCCTACTGATGTAATGGGCCTGAAATGAAAATAAATACTAATTTATTTTGCAATAAGTTCGCTTATTCATACTTTTTTCTTAATTTTGCACGCCATATAGTAAGAAAGCGTTAGTATGAATGAGAATCGCAACCCGTTTTTTGAGCCTTACGGGACACCGCATGATGCTGTGCCCTTTGACCGTATCAAACTTGAACACTTTGAGGAAGCCTTTATGGAAGGCATCCGCAGAGATAACGAACAGATAGAGAAAACTATTAACAATCCGGAGAAACCCACCTTCGACAATACCATCATCAATACGGAGGAGGACGAGGGCTACTACGACCTGCTGTCAAGGGTTTCGACGGTATTTTTCAATCTGTTAAGCGCTGAGACAAACGACGAGATGGATGCGCTGGCCCAGAAGATGCAACCCATACTGACGCAACACGCCAACGACGTACGTCTGAACCCACGGCTGTTTGAGCGCATTCGCTACGTACACCTGCACCACCGCAAGCTGACGCCTGAGGAGAAGATGCTGCTCGACAACTGCTACGAGGGATTTGTACGCTCAGGTGCATTGCTCGACGAAGCTGGCAAAGAGCGTCTGCGTCAACTGACAGAAGAGGCATCGATACTCTCATTGCAGTTCTCACAGAATCTGTTGAAGGAACAAAAAGCATTTACGCTGGACATTACCGACGAGGCACAGTTAGACGGACTGCCTGAAACAGCCCGCGAGGCTGCCGCCCTCACAGCTAAGGAACAAGGCAAGCAGGGTTGGGTGTTCACGCTGGACTATCCCTCGTTCTCGCCTTTCATGACCTACTCGACACAAAGGGAGTTGCGCAAGCAGCTGTATATGGCGCGTAACACTATTTGTACGCACGACAACAGCGAAAACAATCTGGAGATCTGCAAGCGACTCATCAACCTGCGTCGCGAGATTGCGCAGTTGTTGGGCTACAAGACCTATGCCGACTACGTGCTGAAACGTCGCATGGCATCGAACGCCCGCAACGTCTATCGCTTGCTGGACGACTTGATTGATGCCTACAAGCCAACAGCCATCAAGGAGCGCGACGAACTGCGCAAGTTATTTAATAAGCAGCGGACAACAGCGGACTTATACGGACAGTCCGAGAAAGTCCGCTGTCGTCCGCTGCAAGATAAAATGATGCCGTGGGACTCAGGGTTCTATTCGCACAAGCTGCAGATGAAGAAATACAATCTGGATGCCGAGATGCTCAGACCCTACTTCGAACTGAAAAACGTCATCAATGGCGTCTTCGGATTGGCCAACCGTCTGTATGGCATTACGTTCAAGGAGAACAAGGACATTCCCGTCTATCATCCTGACGTCAAGGCTTACGAGGTGTTCGATAAGGACGGCTCATTCCTCGCTGTCTTCTATGCCGACTTCCATCCCCGCAAGGGCAAGCAGGGTGGCGCGTGGATGACGGAGTATCAGGGACAGTGTATCGACCGAAAAGGTGAGAACGTCCGTCCGCACGTCAGCGTGGTAATGAACCTGACGAAACCTACGGAAGACAAGCCTGCATTGCTGACATTGGGCGAGGTAGAGACCTTCCTGCATGAGTTCGGCCACTCGCTGCACGGCATGTTTGCCAACACGCGTTTCGAGAGCCTCAGCGGCACAAATGTCTGGTGGGACTTCGTGGAATTGCCCTCGCAGTTTATGGAGAATTTCGCGATAGAAAAGGAATTCCTACGCACCTTTGCCTTCCACTATCAGACGGGTGAACCATTGCCCGACGAACTTATTCAACGGATTGTGAAGAGCCGTAACTTCATGGCGGCAACGGCGTGTCTGAGACAAGTCTCGTTTGGTCTGCTGGACATGGCATACTATACGAAGAAGGACGAATTCAAGGATGACATCATTCCCTTCGAGAAGAAAGCATGGAAGAAAGCCAATCTGGGTGAGCAACTGCCCGATACGTGTATGACCGTACAGTTCTCGCATATCATGGCTGGTGGCTATGCGGCTGGGTACTACAGCTACAAGTGGGCGGAGGTATTGGATGCCGATGCCTTTAGTGTCTTCAAGAAACACGGCATCTTCAATCAGGAGATAGCCCAGCGTTTCCGTGACGAGATACTGAGCAAGGGTGGTACGGAACATCCTATGACGCTCTACAAGCGTTTCCGTGGCGGTGAGCCTACGATTGACGCCTTGCTCAAGCGCAACGGGATTGTTAAAGGTAAAAAGTAAAAAGGTAAAAAAGTGAATAAAGAGAAGCAATTACGATTCGACCAGCGCTATCTGGAGATGGCCCGCATCTGGGCTCAGAACAGTTACTGCCAACGACGCCAAGTCGGTGCACTGGTGGTGAAAGACGGCATGATTATCAGCGACGGCTACAACGGCACCCCCAGCGGATTCGAGAACGTCTGCGAGGATGACAATAACGTGACGAAGCCTTACGTGCTGCATGCCGAAGCCAATGCCATTACCAAACTGGCCCGTTCGAGCAACAACAGCGAAGGCGCCACCATCTATATCACGGCATCACCCTGCATCGAGTGTGCCAAACTCATCATCCAATCGGGCATCAAGCGCGTCGTCTATGGCGAAAAGTACCGTCTGACGGATGGTGTTGACCTGCTGGAACGTGCAGGCATCGAGGTGGTTTACCTCGGGGAGTGACGAAATGTCGGAATAACGGAATAACGAAATAACGCAATAAAGAAACAATGGCAAACAACAAAAACAGATTCATGCCAATCATCATGGCTGTCTGCGTAGTGGTAGGAATCCTGATTGGAACTTTTTATGCCAACCACTTCTCGGGCAACCGTCTGAGTATCATCAATACCAGCAGCAACAAGCTGAATAACCTGCTGCATATCATTGATGACCAGTATGTGGATACTGTCAACGTCAACGACCTGGTGGAGAAAGCCGTGCCACAGATTCTGGCTGAGCTTGACCCACACAGCGTCTATATATCAGCCAATGACGTACAAATGGCCAACGACGATCTGCGCGGTTCTTTCTCTGGTGTGGGTATTGAGTTCATTATTCGTCAGGATACGCTTCGCGTGCAACAGGTCATCGGTAACGGACCTGCCGAGCGTGCCGGTGTCATAGCCGGCGACAAAATTGTGAAGGTTGACGACGAGAACTTCACGGGTAAGACCCTGACCAACGAGGTGGCTATGCACAAGCTGAAAGGACCGAAGGACACAAAGGTCAAGCTGGGCATTATGCGCTATGGTGAAAAGAAGGTTCGCGACATCGTGGTGACACGTGGCGAAATTCCCACCAAGAGCGTCACGGCTGCCTATATGCTGAACAAGGAGACGGGCTATATCCGCATCAAGAACTTTGGCGAGAACACCTATCCAGAGTTGTTGATTGCTTTGGCTAAGTTGTCGGAAGAGGACTTCCAGAACCTGACCATCGACCTGCGAGGCAATACGGGTGGCTACCTGCAGTCAGCCGTACAGATTGCCAACGAGTTCCTGCCCAAGAATCGCCTGATTGTCTATACCCAGGGCCGCAAGTCGCAACGTCAGGAATACCGTAGCGACGGACGAGGCTCATATCAGAAAATTCCACTTGTCGTACTGATTGACGAGGGGTCTGCCTCAGCATCAGAGATTCTGGCTGGTGCCATTCAGGATAACGACCGAGGCACCATCATCGGACGCCGTTCGTTCGGTAAAGGTCTGGTTCAGCAGCCCATCGAATTCAACGACCATTCCATGATTCGTCTTACCATTGCCCGCTACTATTCGCCATCGGGACGTTGCATCCAGAAACCTTACGTTTCGGGCGACAACAAGAATTACGAGGAAGACATACTGACACGTTATGAGCATGGTGAATTCTTCTCACAGGACAGTATCAAACATGAGGGCAAGGAGTATCATACGGCCATTGGACGTCCCGTATTCGGTGGCGGCGGTATTACCCCTGACATCTTCGTGGCTGAGGACACCACCGATGTCACTTCCTACTATAAGCAGGCCACGATGTCAGGAATGATTATCCAGTATGCCTACGAATATACCGATGCTAACCGGCAGAGCCTCAAGGACATCAAGTCTGTTAACGAGATGACCAAGTACCTGCAGAAGCAGAATATGGTGGATAAGTTTGCCACCTATGCAGACAAGAACGGTCTGAAGCGTCGCAATCTGATGATACAGAAGTCGTACAAACTGTTAGAGCGCTTCATCAACAGCCGCATCGTCTATAACATGATGAGCGAAGAAGCGTGGTTGAAGTATCTGAACAGCGACGACCCTGCCATCACGGAGACGCTGAAAGTATTCCGCGAGAATGCTGCATTCCCCAAAGCACCGGAGAAGAAGAAATGACCAAGCAAGAGCTTCGCCAACATATCAGGACGCTGAAACAGCAACACCTCACAGGAGAACGTTCAACGTTAAATGTTCAATGGTCAACGTTCAACGTCATCCTGCTCTACAGCGCCCTACCCGACGAAGTTCCTACGCAAGCATTGATGGATGATTTGGTGGCACAAGGCAAGACGGTGTTGTTGCCACGCGTCATCAACGACAGGGATATGGAACTGCGCCGCTACACGGGGCCACAAGACCTGCAAGAAGGTGCTTACGGAATTCTGGAGCCAACAGGCGAACGCTTTACCGACTACGAAGCCATAGACGTTGCCATTGTGCCAGGCATGGCTTTCGATGCCGAGGGGCACCGCTTAGGACGTGGCAAAGGCTATTACGACCGTTTCCTGTCCCGCGTTCCTCATTTATATAAGATAGGTTTGTGTTTCTCTTGGCAGATGGTCGACCATGTACCTTGTGATGAACATGACGTCGTGATGGACCAGATTATCCAAATCTGACGTCTGTAATCACCTGTTCGCCTACAACAGCATTCAGTTTCTCTGTCAGTTCCTGCCTCCGCATACTCAAGTCAGCACGCAGGGCTGGATTCGACAGTCGTACATAGAGTGTCTGGTTATATATGTACGTGTTCAGCGTATAACGGGCAATGACAGGTCCTGCCACCTGTGGCCACGCCTCCACCAGCCGTTTCTGATGAAGTGGCGTCTCCAGTCCCTGTTCACGTAGAGCCTGAAGGATGATTTCCTTGACCGATTGTACGTTACGCTTAAACATATCTTAACTCTTAACTCTTAATTCTTAATTCTTAACTCTTAACTCTTAATTCTTAATTCTTAACTCTTAACTCAAAATCTCTCCGTTTTCTACGTGGAATATCTTGTAATCCAGAGCCGACGTACTCAATATCTGGTCTAAGTGGTCGCGATTGGTATCCGTGATAAAAATCTGACCGAAATTATCGCTCGACACCAGGCGCACGATCTGTTCTACGCGATGCGAATCCAGTTTGTCGAAAATGTCGTCGAGCAACAACAGGGGTGTGGTTTGTGAGGCCGTACGCTTCAGGAATTCAAACTGCGCCAGCTTCAAGGCAATGACATAAGTCTTGTTTTGTCCTTGCGAACCCTCACGACGCATGGGATGATCGCCCAACGTAAACACCAAATCGTCGCGATGGACGCCGTGCAGCGAATAACCGACAGCCCGATCCTTCGCACGGTCGCGGCGAATCACATCCAACAGCGGACCACGCTGACAATGCGACACATACTGCAAGCCCACCTGTTCACGTCCCTCAGAAATCTGCTGGTAATACGTTTGGAATACGGGCGTCAGCTCCTCAATAAAGGCACTACGTTTGACGTAGATTTGTTCACCAGCCTCAGCCATCTGCTCTTCCCACAAGTCCATCAGCATCGGGTCCGGTTCCGCATCCTCCATTTTCAGCAATGTATTGCGCTGCTGATGGGCATTGTTATAACGTGTCAGGGCATCAATATACCCTCGGTCGAATTGAGAGATGACGATATCCATCAGGTGACGGCGCTCCTCACTACTGCCCTCAATCAACAGCGTGTCCGACGGTGCCACGACTACCAGCGGTATCAATCCGATGTGTTCGCTCAGCCGCTTATACTCCTTTTTGTTGCGCTTGAAATGCTTCTTCATGCCACGCTTCATGCCACAGGAGATGATGAGTGAATCTTCATTTCTCATTTCTCCTTTATCATTTCTCATTTCGTCAGCATACTCGCCTTCAATGACACAGAACGGCTCGTCGTGCCGGATGACAGCGGAGTCTATCGGGTTCGTGGCCGAACGACAGAACGACAGGTAATACACCGCGTCCAGCACATTGGTCTTGCCCACCCCGTTCTGACCGATAAAACAGTTCATCTTGGGCGACAGTTCCAACGTAGCCTCGCGTATATTCTTATAATTCAATATCGACAGCTTCTTCAGTATCATTGCGACTGCGAAGGTACGAAAAAAATCTGAGCCCACCAAAAAGTAGGCCCAAATTTAACATCTTACTTCTTCCTTCAGACATCTTCCATCTTACATCAGACTTCAGACGTCAGACATCTCCCGAGGTTCAATCCTCGTCGTCCTTGGGGCCATCGCCGCCTCCGTTGTCGCCGCCACCGTTGTCACCTCCTGTGTTACCGCCAGTATTGCCTCCGGTGTTGCCACCAGTGTTGCCACCAGTGTTTCCACCAGTGTTGGCAGGGGCGTTACTGGTTTCGCCTTTGGCAGCAGCAATTTCAGCCTGTGCCTTGTCCGTCCAACCGAACTTCACGTCCTTCTTCAGCTCCTCGCGCGTAAAGTCGCCGGTAGACTGAGCCAGCAGCTTCACGGTCTTCACCGCAGAACCAGTCTTGGCACCCTGGGCCAGCACGCCCATCGTAGCCTGAGCCACCTTGTCCTGCTGCGCATCGTACAGCACATCCAGACCGTTGGCCTCCACCGAAGCCTTGAAGATGGCCAGGTTGTCAATCTTGACGGTGTTACCCATCAGCACCTGTTCGCGCACGCACTTCACGAAGTCAATCAAGATACCCGTGATCAGACCCTCCGAGAAGGCCGTGTTGTGTTCAGCCATGTGGTGAGCCATGTCCTGGACGCTCAGCGTCTCCTTGTAATCTACCCTGGCGTAGTACTTGCCAGCGGTTTCGGTTTCCGAACTCTCAGTCACCTTACTCAAATACAGTTCTATCATACCTTTGTTGTGTTTTTTATGGTATTAGAAACTCGTCAGGCCAACTACATCGGGTGGCCTAAATCCCGCATGATACAACCATCGCGCAAGGCGAGTGAAAATTGAGCTTGCTCAGGCTTTTCCGAGCCGCAGCCGATGGTCGCAATTGTGATCTTTATCACAATTGCAAAGGTACGAAAAATATTTGAATTATGCAAATATTTCCGCAACTTTTTTCATGCTTATTTATAGAAGAAAAGGCAAACAATTACGGTGCCCTTTGACAAGTATTTGAGGTTTTATTTGGAAGTTACGTTGAAACTTTGTATCTTTGCAACATAAAATGCAATAGACTATGGAAGAAAAGAGACATCCAATTCTCGACGAAGAGGAATACGTGGGTAGAGCCTGTGAACCGGCAGCAGTAGAATATGCCTCTAAAGATGCAGCACCCATCGTGGAGTTTAAATATCCTGATGGATACGATGGATTCTATACGGAAGATCCTGCTGAGTTTGAGGACTACAAATCCGCATTGATTGCTGAAGCCATGAACGATGGAGTAGGATGTACATGGAATGAGGTCAGACAACAGATAAGAGATCGTCACCCATGGCTCAGATAATTTGGAAACCACGAGCCATTCGCCAACTTAATGTTTGGGACAAGCAGATCAGGGGACGGTTCTCTGATCTGTTACTTTTACCACTTGTCTTATGTGCTTGTCTGGGCATAATGTAAGTTACATATTCTTCAGCAGTTCAAGGATGTATTTCCAATTGTGTTCGATCGAGCTTATTCCCACGTGCTCGTTGACGGTGTGGGCATCATAGACGGTGGGACCGAAGGTGAAGATCTGCATGGACGGGTAACTCACGGCGAAGTTGGAGGTCTCCATGCCACCACCCACCATGACGAACTTCATCTCTGTGCCGAACAGCAACTTCCACACTTCACGCTCCTCACGCATCAATGACGAATTAAGGTCGGCCGTCCAAGCGGAATACGAGGAATAGCGGTCGCTCACAACGGGCGATGTACCCACCTCGTAGGCCTGTTCGATGCTGACAGCCACGCATACCATGTCCATGTGCGTCTGCAGGCACACCATGGGGACGTTCTCCATACCCTTTGTGGCATCCTTGTAGATAATGATGTTACCATTGTCCTCAATCAGTTTCAGGCCACGGGTCTGGGCAAACTCCCTGAGGTACTCGCGCATCTTTTCCTCGTGTCGGCTGGGGCGCGGCACGGCATTGATCTCCTTGAAGTAGTTGAGCACAGTCTCATAACTCTCGTTTAATAGATATATAGGGAAACATTTCTGTATTCACGCTGCAAAAATACAAATAAAAATTGAAATAACAAGCAAAACAAGAAAAAAAGAAAAATGAAAATTAATCTGAAATTATTTTGTTTTTTGCTCGCTTATTCGTACCTTTGCAGCCGATTTACGTCTAAGTAACAAAAAACAACTTAAAATAATGGCAAACAAGAATGTAAAAGCAGCTCCCGCACAGGAGCAGCAGGTCTCTAAGACCGAGGCTTTCTTCGAGAAGAACAAGAAGGCCATCATCGGCGCCGTGGTTGCAATCATTGTAATCGTTGTAGGCGCTATTCTCTTTAACAATTACTATCTGGAGCCCCGTGCCAACGAGGCCAGCACCGAGCTCGCCAAGAGCCAGGAGCTGTTCGACCAGCAGCAGTACGACAAGGCACTGGCCGGTTTCCAGAAGGTGGCCAGCGACTACAGCTCTACCGATGCCGGTAATCTGGCTCAGCTGTATATCGGTCTGTGTCAGGCCAATCTGGGCAAGTGGCAGGAGGCTGTCAACGCTCTGGAGTCATTCAGCGGTCAGGACGATCAGATGATTTCGCCCGCTGCCGAGGGTGCTCTTGGTAACGCATACGCCAACCTGAAGCAGTTGGACAAGGCTGTCGAGCACCTGAAGAAGGCTGCTAAGATGGCTGACAACAACTCACTCTCTCCCACCTTCCTGATTCAGGCTGGTGAGATTCTGGAGAGCCAGGGTAAGAAGGACGAGGCTCTGAAACTGTATCAGGAGGTTAAGGAGAAGTACTTCAACTCTATGCAGTATCAGACTATTGACGCATACATTGAGCGTGCATCAGTAAAATAATGGCAACCAAGAATCTTTCGGAATACAACGTCGAGCAGGTCCCCGATGCATCGAACATGATATTCGGCATTGTGGTGGCTGAGTGGAAC
>JAFVHO010000195.1 GCA_017474485.1 Prevotella sp. | reverse complement strand
CCCGTCACTCATCAACACGGCATCGCTGATTTCACCCTTCTTCAATTGGTCCTGATAGGCCCACTTCACTTGTCCGTCTTTGACTATGAACATACGCCGCTGCTTGCTCTGCCCGGCATAGAAGAAATTGTGTCGCGCCAGTTGCTGGTCGACGCCGTCTTGTGACCAACTGGCGCATACCGTCAGCAGGAACGCTATGATTGCTAAAAATCTTCTCATCATTTTTCTTTCTTGTTTTAGTATATTGCTGCAAATATACGAATAATCTGTCAACCGTCCAAATATTTTTCGACATTTCTAAGATTCAATAAAAAGGCCACATCTCCCGATGTAGCCTTTCAAGCGGGAGTTTGGCATACTGCCGTCGGAAGTTAAGAGGAAATGAGGGGTATGACAAGACGGGCGTTTTTTAGATGGCTTTGAGGTCAAATAGTCGGCTTGTACGTCTTTCTTGAAAGTGGAAACGGTATAAGACTAAAGACTTTATGAAAAACGGAAAGACATGTTTTGGCGTGATTATCGGAACGCGCGCCTATTTTAATTCAGAGCTTGCCAAGGATGTGCGTAAGCAGTTGTTGAAGACACTTGACGAGGGGGGCTATGAGTACATTATCCTGCCTGAGGATGCTACGCCTACAGGGAGTTCGAGTATCGAAACTCGTGAGGACGGACTGAAGGTATCAAAGCAGTTCCGTGAGCATCGTGACGAGATTGACGGCATCATCGTGTCGTTGCCTAACTTCGGTTTCGAGATAGGCATCATCAATGCGATTAGCGATGCAGACCTGAATGTGCCTGTGATGGTACAGGCCTGTGATGACGAGAACGACAAGGTAGATCTTGACTCGCGTCGTGATGCCTTCTGTGGCAAAATCAGCGTGTGCAATAACCTCTATCAGTATGGAATTCCCTTTACGGACACCACCCTGCATACCTATTCTATATATGACCCTCTGTTGAAACAGGACATCGACCGTTTTGCAGCTATCTGTCGCGTAGTCAATGGGCTGCGCCATTGTCGTTTGGGACAGATTGGTACACGTCCCTTGGGCTTCAACACCTGTCGTGCCAGCGAAAAGCTGTTACAGCGTAGCGGCATTACCGTTGTTCCTGCTGATTTGAGCGAGATTCTCTATGCTGCTCAGAAGATCCAGGACGACGACCCCAAGTTCATTGAAATGTGCAATCGTACCTGTAACTATGCTAAGGTGCCAGACAACTACAAGGAGAAGTTAGGTCTGCAGGCTAAGTTCAGCGTAGCAGTCGAGAACTGGATTGAGGCTAACGATGTGCAGGCTGTGGCTATCCAGTGTTGGGATTCGTTGGAGCAGAATTATGGTTGTGCGCCCTGTGTTACCATGTCGATGCTTAGCGAAAAGCTGATTCCTGCAGCTTGTGAGACGGACTTGGCTGGAGCTATTTCGATGTATGCCCTTTCGTTGGCTTCGCAGAATGCACCTGCCCTGCTTGACTGGAACAACAACTTCGCTGAGGATCGCAACAAGTGTGTCTGCACCCATTGTGGCAACTTCCCCAAACAGTTTGTGGGTAATGGCGACCTGAAACTTGGTCCTTTGGGCGTCCTTGGTCGTACGTTAGGCAAGATTAATACCTTTGGTGCTGTCTATGCCAAGGTCAGCGAAGGCCCCTTCACCTTCTTCCGTATTTCGACGGACGATCCTAAGGGCACAATTAAAGCCTACTTAGGCAAGGGTCAGATTACTAACGATCCCTACGGCATGGATGGCTGTATCGCCGTGACGAAGGTTGACAACTTGCAGAAACTGATGAAGTATATCTGCAAGAACGGCTTTGAACACCATGTAGCCATGTGTCGCACTGATGTGGTTGACATCCTGAACGAGGCCATCGAGACCTATCTCGGATGGGATCTCTATGTGCACGAGTAACAGAAAGTATTCAATAAAAAAATTGCTACTATTAATACTAACAATTGCGGGTATTAATAGTAGCAAATTTTTTGCTTAAATGCTTAGTACATGGCAAAGAATGTACCATCGTTAGCCATCATACGTGCCTGATAGACACCAGCCTCGTCCAAAGTGAGGTCTTTGGTCTGACCATTGATGTTGGCCTGGATAGTCTTACCGTCTTTGTTGAAGCGGAAGAGTTCCTTTGTTACGCCATCCTGTACCATTGACCAAGAGTCGTCCTCGTCGTTGTGGTAGAAATAGGTAATCTCACCAGTAGGAGCCTTTACCTCATAACCGTTCTTCAGTGTGGTAACAGCATAGTAGCGACCATCCTGACCAAGAACCTGCTGAGTCTTGCCAATGTTGGCCTGAACAGGGTTAGAACCAGACCAGAACTCGATGGTGTTCAGTACCAGAATGTCGACTAACTGGCAAATACTACCAACGATGGGAACGAGGATGAAACCAACGATGGCATTGAGGAACTTACTGCTTGACATGTGATTCTGCCAGTTGATGTACTTGTTCCAAAGGCCATACTTACCAACGAAACATGAACTGAACAGGAAGCTTCCTGCGAGGAGGCATACAGCCACTTTCAAACTAATTTTCTTCATAATGTTTTAGTTTTTAAATTAATAAATAGGGTTTATAGATAAAAAATAGATTCTGGTCCCATGTTAAATAGTAGGTCGAGTATCGAGAGGTTAGGCAGGAAACCATGTTTGTGCTGGAAGACCTGCCAATATGCTTTTGGCGTGAAATCAGCATCAGGCAACGGATGCTTGGCGTTGATAACGTCACGGAAGTCGGAGATGGATGATGGATGATGTTGGATGGATGATGTGTATTCTGTCGTGTAGGAGACTTGTGGATGGATATCAATGAGTTCGCAGACTTTCTGTCGGATAGCTTCGTTGAAATCGAGCAAAAAGTCGTATTTCTGTTCGAAGAAGGGGTGTAGGTCGTCAGTATAGTATTCGAAGAACGGGCTCTCGCTATAGGCACTCTGCAGAGCGTTCCAATGCACCCGTCGCCACTGGTTGTGGTCGCTGATGCGAAGGTCTTTAACTAATTGAGAATTGAGAATTGAGAATTGAGAATTGTGATTACTTTTATTCGCAGCAGTATTATCTTGTGTCATATCATAATTCTCAATTTTCAATTCTCCATTATGAATTATAGGCACGGTGAGTGCCTGTACGCCATTGGCTGTGGCAATAACGCAACGATTGCGATAGGTCTGTTTCTGGAAAGAGTCATACTGCTCTATCATACAGTGGTTGTAGCGATACAATTTCTGATACCATTGTATCGGACCAAAGTAGGTGGTTTGGAGTAGGGCAGTACTCATTGCAGACGAATGTTTTTACGATTATAAAGTACTGAGATGACCTCGCCAATGATATGGCTCTCTGGTATGAAACCAATATGACGTGAGTCAGCTGGGTTGTTGGGATTGATGGATTCCAGCCAGTAGTAGTCTTTTTTCGCACAGGTTTTCAGACCAGGCACTAGCAGTGGTCCCTCTTGTGTACTGATGGTGTCGCCAGGAATAGCCTTACAGCGGGCGATGAATATCCCTGCGACTGAATCGCAGGGTACTTTGAAGGCGACAATGTCGCCCCGTTTGACAGGGCTGCGCATCAGTCTGCTGTAAGGCAGGATGCCGTTTCCCTCAATGCGTAAGCCATAGCTGCATCGATTGATGAGCAGTCGATCACCATTTTGAAAGAGTGGTGCCAAGCCATTACCTTCTACACCATGTATGGAAAAGGCCAGCGTACGAATAGCAAGCATCAGTATGAATGCTGATGCAAATGCTATCACGTACTTCAGCCAGTTTGCCATACCTATTTTATATTATCGACAAATCGGAATAGTCGATTCCAACGGATACCTGAGAAGCCTCGCCTGTCAGGATCGGAGCTCCACCAGATGAAGATGGGCTTGCCTACGATATGGTCTTCAGGCACAAAGCCCCAATAACGCGAGTCGAGCGAGTTATGGCGATTGTCACCCTGCATCCAGTAGTAATCCAACTTGAAGGTGTACTTCGTGGTTTCCTGGTCGTTGATGTATATCTTGCCATTCTTCACTTCCAGCTTATTGTCTTCATAGGTACGAATAGGACGTTCGTAGATGGGCAGATTTTTCAGCGTCAGGTCGATGGATTCGCCTTTTTTCGGAATCCAGATGGGTCCGTAGTTGTCGCGTGTCCAATGCATATTGCCATTCAGCGGATAGATGTCTAGCGTACTGCTGTCCCTATTCAGAGTGATACTCTCCACGATGTCCGTACGTTTCTTCAATTCTTTGACAGCATGATTGGTCAGTGGCATATAACCCTGTGTGTTGAGGCTGGTCAGGTCTTCCATCGTGATGCCCAACTCCTTTATCAGGTCATCATCGAAGCGTTGCTTCAGCTTCACATAATAGGTATATTGTACATTGTCTGGCTCTTTATTGGCCTTTCCATCGAGATAGATGACGTGGTCTTTGATTTGCAATGTCTGTCCAGGCAGACCCACACAGCGCTTGACGTAGTTTTCACGACGATCTGTGGGACGTGTGTCGATGATGCCATATTCCTGCTGATTCTGCTCAATAACCTGCTTACCAGCCTGATAGATGGTTTCAAAGTAGCGAGGCAACTGCTCCTGCGTCAGTGAGTCAGGATTCGGACGCTGCGGATACATCTGATAACCAATCTGATAGCACATCTGATAATAGTCGTATGCCTGATACTGTGGTGCAGAACAGATGGTATCGCCAGCAGGGAAATTGAACACAACGATGTCGTTCAGTTCTACCTTGCCCAAACCCTTCACGCGACGATAGTCCCAATGGGGCCACTCAATATACGATTTGCACTCGAACAGAGGCATTGTGTGCTGGGTCAATGGCATCGTCAATGGTGTCTCTGGAATACGAGGACCATAGCTCACCTTTGATACGAAAAGATAGTCGCCTGTCAAGAGGCTTTTCTCCAGTGAACTCGATGGAATCACATAATTCTGGAAGAAGAACAGGTTGATGAAATAGACAGCTACCAGGGCAAATACTAGGGCATCGACCCACGACATGACGAACTTCACAGGCCCTTCAGCCTCTTTCCACCACTGCCACTTAATCTTCTTTGTGATATAAACATCATAAATGAAAGGAATCACTAAAAGTCCCCACCATGAGCCAACCCAATATAGGAACAGCAGGTAAAGTACCAGCACGCCAATAAATTTGGCCCACTGCACTTTCATATTCAGCTTTTTCTTTTTCTCCATAGTTTCTTTTTTTGCAGCGGACTACAGGACTAAAGGACTTTTATTTTTTTCGCTGTAGAATCAGTCCTGTAAGTCCTGTTGTCCGTTGCTAATTAAAATTTAAACATATCTGAAATTGTCAAAAGTCCCTGATGGTCCTTGGTGTACTCTGCAGCGAGAACAGCACCAAGAGCAAAGCCCTGACGTGAATGGGCATCGTGGGTAATGGTGATGATATCTGCTTCTGAGTCATAGCGAATGGTATGGATGCCAGCCACCTCACCACGACGGATATGGTCGACACGCAGCAATTTGGGATCAGTGGTATCTTCTGCCCAAGCCTCCTTACGATCGATATTTTCCAAAATACCTTCAGCCAGCGTAATAGCTGTGCCACTGGGATGGTCGAGTTTATGCACATGATGGGTTTCTTCCATCTCCACATCATACTGTGGGAACTGGTTCATGATCTTGGCCAGATACTTGTTGACGGCACTAAAGATGGCCACACCAATTGAGAAGTTCGATGCCCAGAACAGCGTCTGTCCCTCTTCTGAACACATACGACGTACGTCATCGCCATGTTCCTTCATCCAACCCGTTGAACCTGAAACAACCTTTACACCATGTTTAAAGGCGCGCAGATAGTTGCCATAGGCAGCCTGCGGAGCCGTAAACTCAATCGCCACATCAGCACACTTGAAGGCTTCGCTGTCGAAGTCATCCTGATTGTCAATGTCGATAATACTAACAATTTCATGACCACGGCTCAGGGCTATTTGCTCTATCATCTTTCCCATCTTGCCGTAGCCGATTAAAGCTATTTTCATAATAATAATGTATTAATACGCTGCAAAGATAATATAAATAATTGATAATTGATAATTGATAATTAAGAATTTAAAATATTTTTCGTACTTTTGCAGCATGTTAATCAATGAGAAGACGTGGGATTTCATTCGTCAGCATGCTGACGATGACGTGCGGAAGCTGGCCTTGCAAGGTGCGAAGGATGCTGATGTAGACCTTCAGATGGCCTTGCAGCAGATTGCAGGCAGACAGACTGCTCATCGGAAGTTGCCTTCGTGGGCAGCTGTCGAGGGTATCGTCTATCCGCCTCATCTCAATATGGAACAATGCTCCTCTGAGCAGACAGCCCGCTATAAGGGCAAGATAGCTGGCGAGGGCGAGAGTATGGTGGACTTGACAGGAGGTTTTGGCGTCGACTTTTACTGGATTTCGCAAGGCTTCCATCAGCGTACCTATGTCGAACAGTACGAGCAGCTTTGCGCCATTTCATCGCAGAATTTCCAACTTTTAGGCTTGGCGTGTTCTGTGTGTTGCTGTGACACAGCAACATACTTATCCACCATACCACACGTTGACCTGATTTATATGGACCCAGCTCGCAGGAACGAGCATGGTGGACGTGCCTATGGCATAGAAGATTGTTCGCCTAATGTGCTTGAACTCCTGCCCTTGTTGATGGAGAAAGCCAATCGTGTGATGCTTAAACTCTCGCCTATGCTGGATTGGCGCAAGGCAGTAGAGGATTTGAAATATGTTTTTGAAGTCCATATTGTCAGTGTAGATAACGAGTGCAAGGAACTCCTGTTGTTACTAAGTAAAGAGCAGTCTCACGGCTTACGTTTGGTATGTGTTAACGGAGCTAGTAGCTTCACATTTATTCTCCCACCTAAAGGTAGGAGTGTGGCACGCATTCCCAGCCAGGGAATATTTTGTTCCCAGTTTGGGAATAATATTTTCCCAGTATGGGAATATTTGACGAGCTCCGAGCTCACTGCCAGTCCTCTTTATCTTTATGAGCCGAATGCCAGTATTATGAAGGCTGGATGCTTTGAAGAGGTAGGAAACCGATACGCTGTCAAGCAGGTAGCCATCAATTCTCATCTCTTTCTGTCGTCCGATGAAATTGGCGATTTTCCTGGGAGGTGTTTTCAGATTTCCTCCATTTCATCGATGAATAAGCAAGATCTTCGTGCAGCATTGAAGGGGTTGGAACGAGCCAATATCAGTGTCAGAAATTTCCCTTTGAGCGTTGAGCAATTGCGCAAAAAGCTGAAATTGAAGGATGGTGGCGATGTATATATTTTTGCCACAACAATGGCTGATGGAGGACATCGGCTCTTTATTTGCCGTAAAATTGGTTAATTCTTTTGGCGATTTGCGCTTTTTTTCATAACTTTGCAAAATTAAATATGAAAATGCGCTTATGCCATCAGTAGAAATTCGCAAGGTTACAAATAAACAGGAGCTTGATGCCTTTATCCAGCTTCATTACGACTTGTATCGTGGCAATGCCTACGATGCGCCCAACCTGTATTCCGATGAGATTCATACTTTAAGTAAGGACAAGAATGCTGCCTTCGAGTTTTGTGAGGCTGAATATTTCCTGGCTTACAAGGACGGAAAGGTTGTGGGACGCGTAGCAGGTATCATTAACCGTCGTGCCAACGAAAGTTGGGAACGTGACAGTGTACGCTTTGGATGGATAGATTTCATTGACGACTTGGAGGTTTCACAGGCCTTGCTGGAAGCAGTAGCACAATGGGGACGCTCGAAAGGTATGACGGAGATGATTGGTCCGTTGGGCTTTACGGATATGGATCCAGAGGGTATGCTTATTGAGGGCTTTGAGGAACTGGGCACGATGGCTACAATTTATAATTACCCTTACTACCCCCAGCACATGGAGAAGTTGGGTGGTTGGGAGAAGGACAACGACTACGTGGAATACAAGCTCATTGTGCCTAAAGAGGGTATGCCTGAAAAGTTCCGCAAGGTGGCCGAAATGGTGATGAAACGGTATAATTTGCATCCTATGCACCCCAAGCGTAGTCAGGTGTTTGGCAAGGAACAATATGGTCGTAAGGTACTCGATGTCGTCAACAAGTCGTTTGGTCATTTGTATGGCTATTCGCAGATGACGGAACGTCAGATTGACGAGTACCTGAAGATGTACTTCCCCATGCTCGATATGGACATGCTTTGTCTGATTGAAGACTGGAACACGCCTAACCATGAGGTCATTGGCGTGGGCATTTCGATTACCAATATGACACGAGCCCTGCAGAAATGTAAGAATGGACGCCTGTGGCCCTTTGGCTGGTGGCATTGTATGAGGGCGTTGAAGTTCCATAAGGCAGAGTGCCTCGATTTGATGCTCATTGGTATTCTGCCTGAATACCAGCAGAAGGGTGCCAATGCTCTGCTGTTCTACGACCTTATTCCCATCTACCAGAAATACGGTTTCAAGTGGGGCGAGACCAATGTCGAGATGGAAACCAACGAGAAAGTACAGAGCCAGTGGCAATATCTGGAGCATATACAGCATAAACGTAGAAGATGTTATAAGAAACAATTGTAAATAAGGTGATGGGTGATGGGTGTTGGGTGATGGGTGTTAGTGATTAGTAAAGAACGATGGAATCATTTTATTATAGACGATTAGAGGTTTATCAAAACGCTAAACAATTGGCAATAAAGATAAAAGGAACGCTTCAGAAATTTCCCGTTGAGGAAAGATATGCTCTCTCGGATCAACTTCGAAGGGCTTCTACTTCTGTTATGTTTAATATTGCCGAAGGATTTGGACGATATGCCCCAAAGGAGAGAATTAGATTTTTGGACATAGCAAATGGTTCTGTAATGGAAGTTTCCAGCGAATTAGAACTAGCGGAATCTTATGGATATATTTCAACAGAAGAATTAAATGTTTTTGACAATTTAATATTAACAATTATACGACAACTTGCAAAACTTCGTTCTACAATACAACTAAAGGAGTAAATATGGAAGAACAAATAGCTAACACCCAACACCCATCACCTAACACCCCGGATTATACTGACGACAACATCCAGACCTTATCGGGTTTAGACCATATTCGTCTACGTCCTGGTATGTATATTGGACGTCTGGGTGATGGTAGCTCAGCAGAAGACGGTATCTACGTGCTGTTGAAGGAGGTGTTCGACAACTCCATCGACGAATTCAAGATGCGAGCAGGTGATCGTATCGAAGTCAATGTCGAGGACAACCTGCGTATATCCGTTCGTGACTATGGGCGAGGCATCCCTCAGGGTAAGCTCATCGAGAGTGTCAGCATTCTGAACACTAGTGGTAAGTTTGACTCTAAGGCTTTCAAGAAGTCTATTGGCTTGAATGGTGTGGGTGTGAAGGCTGTCAATGCCTTGAGCAGCCATTTCGAGGTGCGCAGCTATCGTGAAGGCAAGGTGCGCAAGGCCGTTTTCGAGAGTGGCCAGCTGATTTCTGACGTAACAGAGCCTTCGCAGGACGAGAACGGTACCTATATCTATTTTGAGCCAGACAACACGAAGTTTCAGAACTATAGGTTTCACGATGAAATCGTGGAAAATATGCTTCGAAACTATACCTATCTGAATACGGGGTTGACCATTATGTACAATGGTCGTCGCATCCTCTCGCGTCATGGCTTGCAGGACTTGCTGAAGGACCGTATGACGAACGACGCCCTCTATCCCATCATTCATCTGCAGGGCGACGATATCGAGATTGCTTTCACGCATGCCAACCAGTATGGCGAGGAATACTATTCGTTTGTCAACGGACAGCATACCACACAGGGTGGTACGCACCAGAGTGCCTTCAAGGAGCATATCGCTAAGACGATTAAAGAGTTCTTTGGTAAATATGAGTATGGCGACATCCGTACGGGTATTGTCGCAGCTATCGCCATCAACGTAGAGGAACCCGTCTTTGAGAGTCAGACGAAAATCAAGCTGGGTTCGACGGTGATGTCGCCCGATGGCGATACTATTAATAAATATGTAGGCGATTTCATCAAACAGCAGGTCGACAACTATCTGCATATCCATCAGGATGTCGCTGAGGTCATCGAAAATAAAATCAAGGAATCGGAACGTGAGCGCAAAGCAATGGCTGGTGTCACGAAATTGGCTCGAGACCGTGCCAAGAAAGCCAATCTACACAATCGTAAGCTGCGCGACTGCCGCATCCACTTCTCTGATGTGAAGAACGACCGCAAAGAAGAGTCGTGCATCTTTATTACAGAGGGTGACTCTGCTAGCGGCAGTATCACCAAGAGTCGTGATGTCAACACACAGGCCGTCTTCTCGTTGCGTGGTAAGCCACTGAACAGTTTTGGCTTGACCAAGAAGGTGGTGTACGAGAACGAGGAGTTCAATCTGCTTCAGGCAGCCCTCGACATCGAAGAGGGTCTGGACACCTTAAGATATAATAAGGTCATCGTGGCAACGGATGCTGATGTCGACGGCATGCACATCCGCCTGCTTATTATCACTTTCTTCCTGCAATTCTTCCCTGAGCTCATCAAGAAGGGACACGTCTATGTGCTGCAGACGCCATTGTTCCGTGTTCGTAACAAACGTACGAAGATTAAGAACAAGGAGATGCGTGAGGATGGTAAGAAGGGCGATTTTATTACGCGTTACTGCTATAGTGAAGAGGAACGCCTAAAGGCTATTCAGGACTTGGCACCAGACCCGGAAATTACCCGATTCAAGGGTTTGGGTGAGATATCACCAGAGGAATTTGCCGGTTTCATCGGACCAGACATGCGTTTGGAGCAGGTAACTCTGCATAAGAACGACCAAGTACAGAAACTATTAGAATACTATATGGGCAAGAACACCATGGAGCGCCAGAACTTCATCATTGACAACCTTGTCATCGAGGAAGACAAACCAGAAGACTATGACTTTTAAAGGTAAAAAGGTAAAAAAGTAAAAAGCAGAAATGAATACGAACAATAATAATCGTAACAGGGTAATCAAGTTGGTAATAGGTATTTTACCTTTTTACCTTTTTACTTTTTTACCTTTAAGTGCTCAGATTCGCATCAATAACGGTGCTGATTCTCCCTTACGCAAGCTACAGATAGCTGAACTGGCCATCACAAACCTCTATGTAGACAGCGTAGACGAAAAGAAGCTGGTAGAGGACGGCATTCGTGGCATGATAGAAAAGCTCGATCCTCACTCCAGTTACTCTACTCCTAAAGAGGTCAAAGAGATGAATGAGCCCCTACAGGGCAACTTTGAGGGTATTGGCGTGCAGTTCAATATGGTAGAGGACACGCTGCTTGTCATCCAGCCCGTCAGTGGTGGACCTTCAGAGAAGATGGGTATTGTCGCCGGCGACCGTATCGTTTATGTCAACGACACGACGATAGCAGGCGTCAAAATGTCGAAAGAGGAAATCATGAAGCGCCTGCGTGGTCCAAAGGGTACGAAAGTCAAGTTGGGCATCGTGCGCCGAGGTATTGCTGATACCCTGACATTTATTATTACGCGCGACAAGATTCCCGTGAAGTCGATTGATGCCACCTACATGTTGCGCAAGGATGTGGGTTATATCCGTATTGGCAACTTTGGTGCTACCACGCATGATGAGTTCTGCGAAGGACTGAAACGCTTGAAAAAAGAGGGTATGAAGACCTTGATTCTCGACTTACAGGAGAATGGTGGAGGCTATCTGCAGGCTGCTGTCGATATTGCCAGCGAATTGCTGCAGAAAGATGCACTCATCGTTTATACCGAAGGACGTACCGTGAAGCGTATGGAGTATAAGGCCAAGGGTGGCGGTCTGTTCGAGAAAGGACAGGTCATCGTATTGGTTGACAGCTATACAGCCTCTGCTGCTGAAATCGTGTCTGGTGCCATTCAGGACCACGATCGTGGCATTGTCGTTGGACGTCGTACCTTTGGCAAGGGCTTGGTTCAGCGTCCTATCGACCTGCCTGATGGTTCGATGATTCGTCTGACCATTGCCCATTATTTCACACCTTCCGGTCGTTGCATCCAGAAACCCTACGAGAAGGGTAAGCAGAAGGACTACCAGATGGATGTCTATAATCGTCTGAAGAGTGGCGAGCTGATGAGTGCCGACAGCGTTCATTTTTCCGACTCCCTTAAGTATTACACGCTGAAGAAGCATCGTGTGGTATATGGCGGTGGTGGTATCATGCCTGACGAGTTTGTGCCCCTCGACACCCTGAAATATACACAGTATCATCGTCAGCTGGCAGCCAAGAGCATCATCATCAATGCCAATCTGCGCTATGTCGATGAGCATCGTAAGGCGTTGCAACAGCAATACACCAGCTTTGAGAACTATCGTCAGAACTACGAGGTACCCCAAGAGCTGATAGACCATATCAGGGCTGAGGGAGAGAAGCAGAAGATTACGCCTAAGGATGATGCAGAACTGCAACGCACCCTGCCTTATCTGCGCTTACAGATGAAGGCGCTGATAGCCCGCGACCTGTGGAACATGGACGAGTACTTCGCTATCTTCAACGAGAGTAACGATGCTGTCCAGCGTGCCTTACAGTTGATAGATAAAAAGAAATAAACATACGAACCTATGAATATTGGCGATATACCAGCAGGGTTGATACTGTTTTATATTCTCTATGGCATAACGGGAGTGGTGCCTGCCATTGCTGCTGTTTATCTGCTACTGCGCCGGGCCAATGCCATTGCGCCGGGCATTACGCCGCCAATGCGGTTACGCCGCTGGACGGCATCATTCTTTGCCGTAACGACATTGGCGCATGTGTGGTGGCTGCTCTTCTACATCTACTCTGGCGACCTGCATTCCGTGGCCTATTTGGTGATCGTCATGGTCGATTGCATGTTGCTGTTCGTCACCTTCGCCGGCATGTTGCTGGCCATGCTTCAGGACCGCCGCCGGCCGGTGTGGCCCGCCTTAGTAGCCTTGATACCGTTTGTGGCGCTTTGGGGAGCGTACATGGCCTTTCCCAGTATACTGATAGAGCAGATTACCGCGGCATACCTCATGTTGCTCGGCCTGCTCTTTACCGTACACATGATATTTGCCATCCGCCAGTACGGACGCTGGCTGAACGATAACTATGCCGATCTGGAGAATAAGAAGGTGTGGTTGTGCCAGGCGGTGGCGCTCGGCTGCATGCTGTTGTTTGTACTCTATGTACTCGCTGTTGACATGGTCTTAATCTGGTTTATACATATCATCGCGCTTGTGCTTGTCGGCCTTCTGCTATGGCGTGTGGAGACGCTACCGCTGTTGGCGCAGAACACCGCTGAGCCCTCACCTAACCCCCAACACCTAACACCAACATCCACAATCTCCACCATCGACCTCGAACAGAT
>JAFVHO010000194.1 GCA_017474485.1 Prevotella sp. | reverse complement strand
TTGGAACAGATTGACCAAAAGGATTACCTGCTGTCCTTCAAAAACGACCCCCGCCACCTGTACAAGGTCGGGATTAACTTCAGCACCAAGCAACGGACGCTGGATGAGTGGAAAATAATGTCGGCCTGAGGCCTAAATGATAAATGATAAATGATAATTGAGAATTGAAGAGTAAAAAGACCATAGTAAGAGAGCTGAAGAGCCTGGTAGGGCTGATGAGGCTGGGGCTCCTGCTGGCAGCGATGGTGCTGACGGCAGGGTGCAGTGGCGGCGGTGACGATCCCGATTCGTCGGGTTCAGGCTCCGGTTCCGGCTCTGGCCCTGTTACGCCTGAGGAAAATAAGACACCGATTGTCTTCTCTGCTCTGCAGCAAGAGATACAGGATGTGACGCGAAGCGGTCATGAGGCCCCGGCAGGTACCCGCGCCCCCATCCCTCTTGAAGAACAAGGCGTCACAACCTTCTCAGTTTGGGGGTATAAGAACAAGAGCTATGATGGTACTAATGGTTATCTTGAACCACAGATTGTCTTCCCTGGCTATATTGTCAACCATAGAGCGAATACGGCTAATACCACTCTCAGCAACAGCAGCGACTGGGAGTATGTGAATCAGCAGCTCAGTGGTTCATCAGACGAACAGACCATCAAGTACTGGGACTGGAGCGTTGCTGCCTATCGCTTCTTCGGTGTAACGCATGCGGGTCAGGTGGAGGTGACCGAAGAGAGCATGTACTGTCGGTTATCATTTACTGTCAATACCAAGAGCCTCGAACAATGTCCTTTATACAGCCATCTGTGGTTCAGTAATGGCAATACCGCTCAAGGTCAGAAGCCTTTTGGACAGCCGGTGCAGTTGGAGTTCCTGAAACCTTACGCCACCGTGCGGTATTGGTTTGTTTCTGCAGACCCCAGTGTGGATTTAGATGATCTCAATATTGAGTCTTCGGCATTCAAGCCCTATGCCATTGGCAGGCAAATATCCGTCAAAGGTGAATTTGCGGTGACATATCCCCTGCAGGGTACAGCCTTGGATGAGACATGGGAAAGTAACCCAGGTAGTGAGGGCGGTGATAAGATGACCTCCTTCACCTCTCCTAAGACTGACAATGTAGTTTTGCCCGTCAGGAATCAGGGAGCTTTTGAGCTGACGGTTTACGTCAGCGGCGACGAGCGATCCACCTATGTGCCCAGTGAGTTCATGGACTGGCTGCCAGGATATGAATACACTTATATCTTTAAGGTGAACAAAGATGGGGGGGTGGAACTTGGCGAAGTCATATCAGCCTATAAGAAATGGGAAGAGGAGGAAGGTCAAAACGTGGATCATACTGTATATAATTGGTAAGTTTAGACAATAATAAGGCAATAATAGGATTTAAAATTGAAGAAAGAAACGATTATAGTAAGAGTAATGATGCTGTTGGCAGCGGTGGTGCTGACGGTTGGTTGTAGTGACGATGACGCTACCAGTAGTCGTGGTGTGGTGACGGTGGAACTGGCGCCATACGCTTCTGGCTATACTGAGACAGAGCCGGTGAGTGTAGGCACCCGTGGTGACGAACCCAGCAGCCCCGTTTGGGCACCAGATAAATATTTCTTTTACGAAGACCTTGAAAGTGCCAGCGGGATATATATATCGAATGTCAATTCTGCTATCGGCGCGTTTTTCACTTCCGTTACGACTCACTTTGTCCGAAAGTTCTTTTATGATCACGGCAACGGCAAGTGGCTGATAAACGAGCCGTTGGATGAGGGTGGCGATGATAATTATTACCTCTACGGCATTGTGCCTTACAATGCGGCTAATGTCGATATCACTCCTTTAAACGGCAACTATCTCAATGGCGCTGTTATGGCAATGGATGGCCTGGCCAGTGTGATGAATCAGGATCCGTGTATCGTGGTAGGTGCCAAACATGGTAGTAAGAATGACGGAAACGACCCCGTACCTGCTGTCAGCCCCATGAAACTTGGTGATTTTTACTGCAATTTTAAAGTTTCTTCCAGTGTCGAACAGAATAGCCTCAAACCCAACTATCTCTTCCTACTCTTCGACCATCTCTATGCGGCATTGCGTTTCCGTTTCAGGGTGGATGCTAAATACGCTGAGTTACGCTCCATTAGACTGAAGAAGTTGGAGATGATGGCATATCAAGATCAAGCTTGCACACTGCCTGTTCAGGAAAATGTGCGAACGACGGTGACGCTGGAAGCAAACAACACCGGGGCATCGCCCATCGTCGGTTCTATTGAGTTCACCCAGGAAGGTGGGCCTATGGGAAATTTTGCACTGATCTATGAAAACAGCGAAGGGAACCTCATTCCGACAGGTAACGAATATACCGACAACTTGGGCTTCGTACCCAAGATTAAAAGTTATTTTAAATTGCGTAGCACCTACGACGTATATGACACTAACAAGACTGTGGAGAATAACAACAAAGGCAACCTGATTCGTAAGGACTGCGTGGCAGAGAACAAGATCGACCCCATGCAACTGTTCCAGACAGAGAGTCTGGACCGTGGCAATTTGTACACCCTGAATCTTACGATCAAGCCGACGTATCTGTATGTACTGTCGGAACCGGACCTGGACAGTCCGACCGTGACAGTGGAATGAGGAAAGAGGAAAGTGGAAAGAGAAATGACCACGAATTTCACTAATTAAACGAATTGAAGAGATAGAATGAGACGATACGTTACCATAATGATGATGATTCTCCTGAGCACGGTGGTGGCACAGGGGCAGATCAAGATTGGCGGTAATGTGTATGGTGGCGGCAATGAAGGATACGTGCAGGGTAATACCACCGTCACGGTGCTCGCCGGTGATATCGGCGCACGTGCCGACGAGTCTGCAGAAGCTGCTGAATTTCCGGCCGGGAAGGTCTTCGGTGGTGCCCGCATGGCCAACGTGGGCGGTAACACCTTCGTCCACATCGACGGCGAACATGCTTCCGGAGATATGGTCATCAATCAAGTCTATGGCGGTAATGATATTGCGGGCGTTGTTGGTGTGAACTCTAATGCGACCAAGAGGTTGCCAGCAAAATTAGACGATGCTGCAACTAATGAAGTTGACGACTCCTGGAACAGTTTCGTGCGTGTCTCGCAAGCTCCCAAGGTTCAATACACGCAAGAGGAAATAAATGCGGCACAAGAAGGCGATCCAGCCTTCGGCAAAACAACAGATGACTATAAGAATGCCAAATGTGACATCTTCATTGGTCAACTCTATGGCGGTGGAAATGGCGATTATGAACATGAAACAGTAGAAGCGGATGGAGGTAAAGTGACTCACAATATCTATAGTGTGAATCGTCATAAAATAGTAAACAATAAAAAACTGATTGCCTCGAAAACGGTTTCTGCGGGCGATGCCGGTTTTGTGGAGCCCGAACTCGCTAAGAGTTTCATAGATATTCATGGCGGCACGATTGCAGATGCTTACGGCGGTGGAAATGGCGCCACAGTGACGGAGAATGCGGTGATATGTGTGGACAACCAAAGTGCGGTGGTCACACAAGTCACACGGAATAATGGAGCAGGGCAAGCTGAAGAATTGTTAACCTCCAGCCGTCTGAAAGAGATGGGGCTCTCTGTCTTGTCCGACCCCGGTAGCGATGAGTTCCAGATTGGCAGCCTCTTTGGCGGCAACAATCGGGCAGATATGGCCATCCGCCCCTCCTGGCATCTGCAGGATGGTCAGATACGTCATCTCTACAGCGGCGGTAACCGTGGTCGCATGATCTATGAGAAAGGTCTGTTCTTGGAGATTCCGACAACCTCAACGGTTGTGGTCGATAATTTATTCGGCGGTTGTCGTATGGCCGATGTCCGTCCGATGAAAAAGGATGCCTCAGGCGAATATCAGGATGTTGTTATGGTCAGTAGCCAAGACCTCAAAGATAAATACGGCTATAATTTCCCGCTAGACCTGGCTGCCCGCGTGGTTGTTGCCGGTGGTGATGTCAACAATGTCTATGGCGGTAACGATGTAAGGGGTAAGGTGTATTTTGGCAACGCCGTCGGAATAAGGACCAGTGTCCGTGGCGATGTCTATGGTGGCGGCAATGGGGCCTATGCTTATACGGATCAAGATGATTACCAGTATGATGATGTCTATGGCGATTATTATTATGATTTGACAAATCCAGATGGAGGCAATTTTGCTACTTCTTGGGAGGCATTGAATGCGCTTCGCCCCAATGCCGAGCAGGTTTCCATCCGTGTGAGTGGCACAGAAGAGAAACCAACCATCATCAAAGGCTCTATCTATTTGGGTGGTAACTGTGCAACCTTGAAGAAGTCTGAAGACCGCCCTAATCCGCTGGTGGAATTGAAGATTGGCTCCTACGTCATTGCAGAAAATGTGTATTTGGGTAACAATGGTGAAAAAATGGTGTCAGAAGATATCCTTAAGTATTATTCGGCCGATACAGAATATTCAGATTATTCTAACCTGAGATTTAAAAACGATCCGCAGGAATTCGCCAATTATATGAAAGGTGTGACTCTGGATATGAAACCTGCCTTGGAAGTAGATGATGACTATCTGCCCTATACCTCATATATCGGATCGCTCTTCTTCGGCGGTAACCGAGGCAGCATGACCTATGAAGGCACCCTCAATATCACGCCTAATGCACCTGTCTATATCTATAATAAGTTAGTGGCGGGCTGTAACAATGCCAATGTGGCGAAATCGGAGTACAATGCCCGCTACGAAGGTGGTATCTTGGGATCAGAAGAAGAGACCGACTATACGGGCGACCGTATCGTGATGAACCTCTCGAAGATCCGGCTGAAGCCCATGCGTCTGAACAGCGAAGGAACGGGCTTGGAGTGGAACACTGTGTTCAAAGGTGATTATGAGGCTGTAGCCGACGGAACGACCTTGACAGCCGGCAACATCTATTATACCTCATCATCAGGTGCTGAAGAGTTTACTGCTGTCGGAACAGAAGTGTCTAATGGCTCAAATTATTACGTGAAGACCAATGGATGGGTGAAGACCGACACTGGCACCGGGACAGGAGCAGCAACGGATGAAGATATCATTCGTCGTCTTTATGGTGGCAACATCTTCGGCGGCTGTAACGAGAGTGGACACGTGAACGGTAATGTGGTGATCAACCTGAAAGGCTCTCTGCTCAATCGGCAAGAAATCTTCGCCCAGTTCACCCCTAAAGCTGGTGATGTCGATGAAATCCTGTATGCCTATGAGAAGGAGGACTACAACATCTCTGAACGTAATTCCGGTGTCATCCTTAATAAACAGGGTATGGATGTGCTGGGCGAGGCACTTACCGTGTATGGCGGCGGCAAGGGTAAGGAGACCGAAATCTGGGGTAGTACCACGGTGAACATCAACGAGGGCTATGCCTTCCAGGTCTTCGGCGGCTGTGATGAAGGAGCCATCGGCAAAGGTACTTGGAGCGAAGAGAGTCATAAATATATTTATGGCACAGGAGCAAAAGAAGAGTACAGCTGCTATGTGAACCTTCATGGTGAAGATGCCGGCACAGTTCGCAAAGCATCCAGTTCTGAGGGAACGTCTACTACGGAGGCCTTCCCCGACGTGGAGTTCATCTATGGCGGCGGGTTCAGCGGTATTGTCATGGGCAATACTTACGTACATTTGGACAACGGGCGCCTCTTCAACCTCTTTGCAGGATCATGTAATGCCGATATCCTCGGCCATACAGAGACCTATGTGGGCCTTAATGGCTATCCCTATCTTCGTGACCATATCTATGGCGGCAACGACCTGGGCGGTGAAATCAAGGGTAAGAAAGACTATACCACCGATTATGTGAGCAGTAACGACATTCTCAAAATGGTTCATGCCAAAGATGCAGACCCTGCCGATGGTGTCAAGGATGTGCTTCAGGCCAATGCCTATATAGAATACCGGCGAGGCCGGATGAAGAATATATTTGGAGGCTGTTTCGGTAACTATGACTATGAGGTGGAATTCTCTGCCGACCAAGGCTATGATATTCCCAAACTTGACAACGCCTTCGTCAATTTCCGTCCTGACGACAGTGACGAAGACCATGTGAATCATGTCGACAAGATATTCGGAGCCGGTGAGGGTTATGCTGGAGAGCGTTACGGTGATAAGATGCAGAACCGGAGTTATGTGTTGGTCGACATCGCTGCTGACAATGAGAGATATAAAAACACCGAAGTGTTCGGAGGTGGCCAGAACAATGGTCTGGGCATGGCCTTTACCGCAACAGAGACTTTTGGAAAGTCATTTAACGCTGATAAAGCCTCGGCCATCATCGACCTCGCGCGAGGGCGTATCAGTGCAGTCTATGGCGGCTCCTATAGCGAGGGCATCACGCGACGTACCGTGGTCAACGTGCCAAAAGGCTCCACCATCAACATTGATAACATCTTCGGTGGTGCTTATGGTACGGAGATATTACCGCCATGTGATGTTTATGAGTCCAACGTGAACTACGAAAGTGAAGATGCCTTCGTGAACGGTGCCATCTATGGTAGTAACAATAATGTGCGCCGCACACTTTATGCCAAGATCAACATCTCCGTGCCAGTGAAAAAGGAAAATGGATATTATGGCACAGTCTATGGGGCAGGCCGGGGTAAGTATACCTGGGCAGAATACACCGAGGTGAATCTTAAGAAGGGAGCATATGTCTATGAGGTCTATGGAGGCGGTAAGGAGGGTAATGTTCTCAATGCCGAGAGTATTCAGGAGTATATGCAGCAGAATAAGGATCAAACCTCGGAGATGATATTGGCCGAAGATAGTTATTGGAATGATTCTGAAAAATGGGATAATGGGGAGTTGAAGGATTCTTATAAAAAAGAATGGAGGGCGGCCTGGAAGGATGCTTGGACAATAGGCGATTATTATAATCCTGATCCCGATCCCGATCAATCCAGTGATGACTTCACCGGTTATTTTGACAATCCGTACACGAACCTAAGCAATCCGCTCGTCCGAAAGGCCGAGATGGATGACCGCGACTACACGGATCTTGCTGAAGACAATGATGCAAATAAAGCGATAAAGGCAAGAACGCAATACAGATACAATACCAATGTTATTATCAGTGAGGGCGCCACTGTCTTAAATTATGCCTATGGCGGCGGTTTGGGTGACGAATCCGTCGCTTTGAGTGGTAGCGTCTATGGCACCACATACTTTGCCCTGCTGGGCGGAACGGTTGTCAAGGACATCTATACTGCGGGTACTGTCGGCACGGTTGCCGATGCCTTTGGTGTCGGTGCGTTCAATCCGAAATCGGACAGCCCCAACCCTAAAGGCGGTTTCACGGCCAGTACCAATGCCTATATCCTGGGCGGAACGGTGCGTAATGTCTACGGTGGTGGCTGGAAAGGCGGCGTGGGCTATCATGCGGGTGGTATCACTGACTTAACCACTGGTGATATCCCAGGTGAGACCCATGTGGTCATTGGCGACGTGGACGGCAATAGTTTCACTAACGGCCTCCCCGCCATCAAGCGTAATGCATACGGTGGCGGCGAGGGCGGTGCCGTGTATGGCACGGCCCATATCACCCTCAACAATGGCTATGTGGGTTATGAGTATCAGGATGGTGGGTATGTGCCTAAGATCGAGGATGATACCAAGCCAGCCCCCAACACGTTACTTACCAAAGCTGGCTGTCTCTTCGGTGGTGGCTATGTGGACAACAGTAGCGTTGACAAGACTATTGTGAAAATCTACGGGGGCACCGTGCGCAACAGCGCCTTCGGCGGCGGAGAGATTGCTGCCATTGGCAGAGGAACCATCACCATGGATAACAAGGGAGAAAAAGTCCTGGAAGGTATCTACCGAGCTGGCAAGGCCCACTTGGAGATGTACGGCGGTCATGTACTTCGCAATGTCTTTGGAGGCGGGAGAGGCTATGATAACCTGGACCAGCATGGTACGCTCGATTCTGACGGCTTTGTGTTCGGCCAGACAGAGGTTCGCATTCACGGTGGTGAGATCGGCACAGATCTTGTTTCTGAAGACGGTAATGTCTTTGGTGGTGGAGATGTCGGTTATGTGTATAGTGCCTTCGAGAAAACTGACGGCACCGTCGCAAGAGGCGAGAAGTCGGGTGTTCGATATCATGGAAGCGGTGAGGGCTATTATTATTATGATGGGTCTCTTACTGAGGACTGTAAGGTACTGATTGAACCCCAGTGTAAACTTAAGGATATCCCAGAATACACCATCAACGGTACAAAGTATAAAAAAGGAGATTATGTACCTATCGAGGCTCTCAATACGCTAAAGAACAAGGCTGCTGATCAGGCATGGGCTTTCTTGGATGACACGGGTATCATCATCCATAATGCTGTGTTTGCCGGCGGTAACACCTCGGCAGGATCTTCTGACATTAATAATGCGCATCATAATAATTATGCTAATAATCCTTCTGTGTTCGGCAATGCCACTGCCTCTATCCACGATGTCTATAACCGCGACCTGATCACGTTGGGAACGCGACACACCGGTGGACTCTATGGCGATGGCAACCTGACCTTGGTCGACGGCTATAGGGAACTGAACATTACCAACTATGGCACCGACTACTATAATATTCAAAGTGAGATTAGCTTAGATACTTATAAAAGCCTGCCCGCCCGTGAAGCTGCCTACTACGAGCTTAGATATATGTGCATCAAGGAATGTGTTGACAAAGACGGTACTCACTATAAGCCCGCTACTACAGAAAGCGGAAAGGAGATTAAAGCCTCTGTCATCACTGCCGACGACTATTTCACCGTGTTTAAGGACTGTCAGTATGATGGAGATGACATGATCGTGCAAGACCCGAATGATCCAGATGGCATCAAGCAAATCCCTAATCCGGAATACTGGAAGGAAAACGGTGTGCTGCCCGTCTATGCCGGGCGTCTGATGAACAGCATCCAGCGTGCCGACTTCTGCGGCGTATGGGGTAGCCGTATGGTGATGCAGGGTGCCGAAGACCGTGTGCCGGAGAAAGCGGATTATATCAACTACACCATCAACCGTGTGCGCGAGGTGTCACTGAACAAGAAGGAATATAAGGATTATTCTACCGCTTCTATAGATGAAAAAAATATACTGCATGGCAACTACTTCGGCATCTATAATATAGTGAACTACCTCGGAGCCCTGACCAGCGATGTGACCTTCGATGCCAAACGAGAGACAGACAATGTCGAAAGCAATTATAGTCCTGAAAGCGAAGGACAGACTTTCTACCAGTGGAAAGATACCCACAAGTCTGAACGGAAGCGTAACAATGGTAAGAGCCATAACAAGGTTGCCCTGGCCTCGGGTGTCTATCTGGAACTGACGACTGAAAAGAGCACCGGAACGGGCCTGTATGAGAAGGACTGGGGCCCCGTCACCGGTATCATTGAACTCGACCTCATCAATGTGCAGCCCGGCATGGGCGGCGGTTTCGTCTATGCCAAGAACGTGCATGGTAAGCGAACTGCGACTAACGCTACTAACACCACGCTGACCCCCCTGAACAGCGGGGCCGCTACCAAGGCTGACTACACATACACAGATCCTGAATCCTCACAAGAAACCCAGAAGGAAATTGAGACCTCGGGCAACTTCGTCCACAGTTCTCAGACGATCATCGACGATTGCTATAACATCAGTGCCAAGTATAAAGGGGCTGTCAATCCAGACGGCTCAGGTGCCATGCCCGCTCACTATTGGTATATCAAGGGTGAGGTGTATGTCTACGACCAGTATATCTCCGCCTACACCGGCATTCCCAATGCTTACAGCAAGGCCGTGGAGATACCGCTCACTATCACCGCAGCCTCCCACGGCTCCATGAAGTTACTCAACGTACAGCCTAATTACTATGCTTACTATGCGTCGAATGGCGTTAAAATGACTGACGACCAGAAGATTATCATCAACGACAAGACGTATTACAGGAATGACCCCATCAGCTTCTGGGATTGGTACCAGTTGAGCCGCTCGGAAAGGAATCTGTTTGTGCCGATGACGTATGTGAACTGTGTGCCCGTACGGATTGACGGTGGCGAACTGTATCCGGCTGGCTCCTACGTCATGACCGCCGACGAGTTCAGTAGTTTTGGCAGCCATACCTATACCAATGCCGATGGCGACCTGATTAAGGATGGCGACAAGAACAACGCCACCACGGAGTACATCTTCCGCAAGTCCAACAGTGTGAGCCACGATAAAGGCTATATCCTCACCTATCAGGTGAACAACCCCGGCATGTGGAATACGTGGTACTCGCCCAAGAGTGGATCCTCTACAGACGGAAAGATTAACAGCAAGGCGTTCGGGGAAAAGGATGCTTCCGAACAATCGAATTTCGAAGACGGCCCCACCTATCGGCTTATAGGTACAGCGGGTCAGGTGCTTGGCCAGCATGACTATAAGGAGGGCGATGTCATCTCTCAGAATGTAAAAGCCACTTATGATGCCATCGCGTCTAAACCTACTACCGGTCAGGCTACGTTTGAACGGGCCTGGATCGTGACACAGCAGGTCACCGTCACAGATGATGATGGGACGCGCCACCAGCATGTCGGTTCTCGTATTTCTGATACAGAAGCCAAGAAGTCTGACTACGCCGGCAAGGTCGCTGAGGCATTTATCTGCACCAGCACCATAGAACTGAGCGAGACAGAGATGATCCTTGTGAATACCACGATGACGGCGGCAGAGAAAATGGCCTATTATGAGAGATTCAACAAGGAGGGCGCAACAGACAGAGAGAAGCGAATCGCAAAAGAGATTAGTGATAATATCGTACCGGCTTATTATTGTACGGTGGAAGGCAAGTACGGCGGCAATTTCTACGAGAGCGGCAAGAACTACCGTGGCCTGGAAGCCTGGAGTTCCATGTCGGAGACGGACCGGCAGGCATTCACCTTCAATTACGATGCCCTCGACCTGCTCGTTGATCCCACCTACACAAACCTGAATCCGACCTTGGTGGCCAACAAGTACCAGTACGACAGCAGTACAGCCACCAAGGAGGCTGCACTGACCAATAAGGCCGGCTACTCGCTCCCACAGGCCATAGACTATACTGCTACCTACAATGGCGATGAGACTGGAACATATAATGGTGTCGCTCTGGTGCATGACAAGGAGTATGATCGTGAAGACTACGAGAAGTTGCCCAATGAGCAGCGCCATTATACTGTCATCAAGGTGAAGGAAGGCAAGAAAGGTGATGACGGCAAATACACAGTCTATGTGGCTCATCAGTCATTCGAGGTGGGTAACTCGGCCTATGCCGTCGGTACTGTCGTAGATGCACAGACCTACAGTGGCTTGCCAGAAGATGCTAAGAGCAGCATTACCACGTTGACCTTTGCTGATCCTGGGGATAATGATGACGGCCAGCTCTTCTATTATTGCCGCGAAAGCTATAAGGTCGGATATAACGGCTCTGGAGTGGCTGTGACGAATCATGCGGGAACAGCAGGCTATGACAACGAAGGTAATCTTGTTTCGATCAAGACTGGCGCTTACGAGACTAACGACCAAGTCCCGATAGGTGTTGTTATCAGTCATACGAATTATACTGGTTTGGTTAACAAGCAGAAGGACTTTACCATCCATGGCATCTCTCCCACCGAACTCAGCACGCTCTATGTGAGCCGCGAGAGTGATATCTACGACCTCTCGAAGGAGAAGATCATTACTGTGGTCTATCAATACGACTATGACGAGGTGACGACCTCTGGTACTGTGACCCCAGTCTCTGAGCGCCATGTGGTGAATATCCACCTCCAGTTCAAGAGCGGTGCACCCATCGTGGGCGAAATCACCAAGCCCGATATCATCCTGCCGGGAGAGTTCATCTCGATGATGGCGCCGAGCGTCACCCCTGGCGCCTACGAGATAACCAGCAGGGGCTGGGAACTGTTTGAGACTCCAAAAGATGCCGATAGCCATTCTAACGGTATCGACTGTAATCTGCTCACCGACCCGCTGTATTGGTATCAGAACGACTGGTACATCGCCTACTATGCCAACACCTACTTAGGCCGGACATACTCGAATGCCGTGCCCGTCAGCGTGGCCAACTACCACGACCTGGCCGACGTGATGTCCGATGAGGACCACCACATGTACATCGACCACATGAACGTGAAGCGCGACCCGAAGATCTACATCAACGACTACACCGCTACCTCACAGAATGGCCTCGACCTGCTGAAGAGTCTGTTCGACCTGAGTGTACTTGACGTTGATCCGGAGAATGACCTGGACAAATATGGCCTCCTCAAAGCTGGCACCTTTAAAGGTCATAAGCCGCTGGACAACATTGTCAAGGGTGGTGCAAACCTGGAGTTCTTCCTCCGTGCGGACATCAGCCGCTCGGATGATCCGGCTGTTCCTGACGAGTGGACTCCGATTGCTAACGGAAGTGAATGCTTCGAGGGTACTCTGCATGGCGATGGCCATACCATCAGCGGTCTGGACAACTCGCTGTTCGGCAGCCTCTGCGGTAGTGTCTATAACCTTGGTGTCATGGGTTCGTTCAATACCGCCGGCGTGGTGGATCGCGGTAATGGCTATGTGGAGAGCTGCTGGGTGAAGACCAGTGCAACGACACCGGTGACGGGTGATAAGCCTTATGCCGTCTTCGGCAATCCTTCCTTTGAAAGCGGCTATCAGCTGGTCAACTCCTACTTCTGGAAAGGCAATAAGACCCTCTACAACATCGCTGGTGATGACCCCGCAGTTGATGATGATGCAGAGACCATCACCTCTGGCGGTGATCGCGGCAAAGCGACTGCTATGTCATTACGTGCCTTCTACAACGGTGAATTGGCCTACGACCTGAACAACTTCTATCTCTATAAGCGTTACATAAACCAGACAGGAACTGCGAACGAGCAGACACTAGACGGCCGTTACTATACCGTCGGCCCTGACGATAAACTGACGCTCCAGCCGTATAAGACCTATGAAAGCCAACCGGCATTCTGTTCAACAGGTTTTACGGATACTGAAGGTACTATAAAATATGTGGAGGATCGCTTCGCTGATGGTGACTTCCGCTATGCAGCCGGAGAGATTCCGGAGAATGAGGATGAACGTTGTTACACGGAGGAAGTCAAAGATCCGGACACGGGTGAGGTGACAAGCACCATCTCTCATTTCTATCCTATCTGGCCCGATGACTATCTGTTCTTCGGGCAGGCCCTGAACTATGGTCATGAGGGTCTCACGCATCAGGATACCCCGTCGAGCATCAACCGCAACAACGGAAGGGTCGTCAAAGAAAAGAGCGTCGTTAATGCGGATGGTCAGGTCGTTCCAGGCAACCGCGTCTACCGTGCTCCGGCCTACTTCCGCTCCAGCGAGATGAATGTCGCACACTTCAACCCCTATGCCGTCTTTGCCCAGACGAAGAAAGATGATGAAACAGTCATTGCCCATAAGGACATGACGGCCATCGACTTCACGGGCAGCAACGGCGATGTGGCAGGCGGCTACCATGTGGGAACGAATAACGGCAAGTTCTACCCGCCATTGCTCGATGATGATGGTCTCACAGGATTCAGTAATATCGACCTGACGAAGAACCTGCTGGCCTATACGGAGGCTGTCGGTGATAACCAGACGGCAGCAGAGAAGACGGCTTCCGTCGTGAGCAGCAGCCTCTATGATCCGGTTTATACTGAAACCGACGCCACGTACAGGACGGTGGCCATACAGTCGGCAGACCGCATCAAAGGTCACTGGGTCAAGAAAACTACCGGCGGCAGTTTTGAGGCTACGCTCGACCACTTCCTCGTAGACAAGGAGGACTTTAATGCCCCGATGGCCTACACCTTCCAAGCAGGCAAGCGGATGTGGTATCAGAGGGAGCCTGAGAGTCATGAGTTCGTCGACCGTACGAAGGGCTGGCAGGGCATCAGCCTGCCGTTCACCGCTGAACTGGTGACCACCCAGGAGAAAGGTGAGATCACCCACTTCTACAGTGGCAGTGAAGAGAGTAAGAACGACACTCACACGAAGATAGGCCATGAGTACTGGTTGCGCGAACTGACGGGTGACGTACTGACGCCAGATGGCAGTAACAACAATGTGCTCGTTGCCGACTTCCAATATCCGACGAGTAAGGATGACGATAAGGAGAAGACGGTGAATAACACCTTCCTCTGGGATTACTATTATTCCGGACTCTCTAACGGCCACAATCATCTCGATAAAAACGAAGATACCTATCAGACGTATTACAGCACGCCCCGTTCGTACACGGCCTATCCGTTGTTAGCCAACGGCACTCCTTATCTGCTTGGCCTGCCTGGCATGACCTATTATGAGTTTGATCTGAGTGGTAACTTTGCTTCGGGTACGACCGACAATAGGCCTCAGGAGAATATCAATAGCCCTGAGAATCTGAAGACTATTCACAAGCAGATTATCACCTTCGCCTCTAAGCAGAACGCCATAATCAGCGTGAGCGATGGTGAGATGGTTGGTAAGGTCGTGAGTTATAGTGGCAACAACTACACCTTTAAGCCGAGTTATATGAACGAGACATTAGGTAACGGTGACTTTGTCATGAACAGTGACGGCAGTGCCTATGTCAAGTTGACTGGGGCAGCATCTCAGAGTGCCTTCCGTCCGTACTTCATAGTATCATCCGCTTCACCTTCACGAGCTGTGGACAAGATCGTTTTCGGAAAGTCAGACTTCCTGCAGGGTGTCGAAGAGCATGGCGATCCGACGAAGGAGGAGCTGAACGGTGGCCTGCGCATCTGGACGAAGAAGGATAAGATTTATGTGGAGTCGTCGCTGAAGTTTACTGAGGATATGCGTGTCGTGACGCCGGCTGGTATTACGGTGGCTACATTCTCCGTGAAGCCGGGTAAGACGGTGGAGGTACAGGCCGACTTCTCAGGTTTGTACATCGTGCATACGCTCGACGGCCTCTATACGAAGAAGGTCTATGTGCGTAAGTAGCCACAGATTTCACAGATTGACACAGATGATATAGATGACACAGATTATAAAAGAAAATATTAAAAGAAAGGACAAGATATG
>JAFVHO010000193.1 GCA_017474485.1 Prevotella sp. | reverse complement strand
TTATAGTCTGTTCTTTTCGTCATTACCTGCACCGGTACCCTTGTACTTACTTCGTTTAGCGTTGAAGTTGTAGGTCACTTGTAGTGAAATGCTGCGAGTATAGTTGTAGCAGTCCTTTGTACTCTCTGCCCCCTGACCATACATCGTCCAGCGTTCTCGCCAAGTCTTGAAGATGTCAGAAGCCATAAGATAGACTACCCACGTGTCTTTTGCAAATGATTTGCGCAGGGTAAAGTCGACGAGAAGCCCTTCACGCTTCATACGGAAACCGCCGTACTGGCGAGTAACGCCTTGCAAGGACAGGGTAGCCATCAATGATTCGGTGAACGCGTAGCGGTTATTGAATCTGAAACCAAAGCCTGGTTTGCTGAGGGCTTCGCGTGAACCATAGCCCTGCGTGTCGAAAAACTGCTGCTGGTAGTTCACCTCTAACATTGGCTGGTACTTGCCGAATCGAGGTGAGAGTGAGATGGAGGCATAGAGCATCTGCTGGTGGTCGAAATTTCTGTTGGTAGTAAAGGCTATCTCCTGTTGTCCGAGCAGCGACTTGGTCCACACCATTGCGTCCTTCACATACTTATGTCCGAGGGAGGCGTACACCCACTTGTAGATAAGGCTAGCCTCTGTATTATAAACACGTTCTGGCAGCAGCGACGGATTACCCCCTTCGTACAGGTAACGATTGTCATACTGCATATAGTTGCTCAGGCTTCTATAGCTGGGGCGGTGCATCTTTTCGGTGGCATTAAGTTGCAGGCTCCACTCGCTCCGTTGCCATGAAAGCGAGAGATTGGGAAATACGTTGTTATAACGTCGGCTGACATCGTTCTGTCTTACACCCTCTGAGAAATAATCTCGGACGACATTTTCGTAGCGGATGCCTACCCCTATGCTCCAACGCTTCAACGACAGGGCGTACTGGGCAAACCCGGATAAATTACGCTCGTGAATATCCGTCTCAGAAGAGGGTACGTACTGCTCCAGATTACGAAACAAACCATGAGACTTGGTTTTTGACATTTCTGTTCCAAATGACAGCTTACCACCCAGCAACGGATAGTCAAACATCAGTTTGGCTGCATAGACCTGGCTATGCTGACGGCTGTCGGAGTGAACGTTGCGACTGCCCAGTTCGATACTTGTTTCAACTGCTTCATCACCTCTTCCACTGCGGTAGTTGAAATATGAGCCGTTGAAATCAATCCCAAGTTTGCCCATCTTTCCCACATAGTAGATATTGGCCGTGTGCCGCTGGTAGTCACTCTCAAAAACTTCCGTCATATCCACGATGCCTTCCGGCTGGTTGTTTCGCAGAATGGTCTGACGACTGCTGCCCTTAGAGCGGCCATGCAAGCTTCCGTAATACTGATACGAAGCCCCAACGGAGTTGCTGTCATTAACGTAATAATCGGAGGCAAAATATTCCGATAGAGCCGTATTGCTCATCTCAACAGGGATTTTCTGGCTGATGTGAATTTTGTTCTCGTCAGTATACAGATTTATATCAAGTTGATTGTCCTCACCGCTTTTGTCCGCATTAACATAGGTACTGTTGATAAACTCAAATTTCTCCGTCTGATATTTCAAGGTCAGTTGGTCGAAGCCCGACATCCATTTGTTGTATGAACCGTACGCATCGTTACGTATGCTGAATCCGCTTGATTGACGGCGCTTCGTCTTGATGCGGATAACAGCCTCCACCTCGGCATCGTATTCCGCTCCAGGGTTAGTGATGACTTCTATTGACTTAATGTCTTCCGATTTCAATTCGCGCAGTTCCTGACTGTTCGTCATGCGCTTGTTGTTGATATAGATGAGCGGTGCACCCTTACCAAATACGGTGACGGCATCATTGTTCACCGACACACGTGGCAGTTGGCCAAGCACATCAGATGCTGTTCCCATTTTAGCAAGGATAGTGTTTTCAATTGCAACTTCCATGCCACCAGCGGTCATCTTCATTGTTGGCTTGTAGCCCTTCACGGTCACGCCATTCAAAGTGTAGTTGTCTGGCTGCAAGCGAATAGTACCTACTTCGGGCTGGTTACATATCTTGAATATGGTCTTGTAACCGACGTATGAAATGCGGGCAAGAACTTTATCTTGTTCGTAGGGGATAGCGAAATATCCACTCTCGTTGGATACTCCACCACCGAGCAACGTCGAATCGACTGGGTTAAGAATAGCAATGTTTGCGTATGCCAACGGCAATCCTTGTTCGTCGATGATGGTGCCCGTCAGGTGGCGGTCGGTCTTGTGGGTACACTCCACATAGATTTCTCGGTCGTCGGGCTTCACGGTCATGCGGACGGGATAGAAACCTATCATCTGCTGGATGGCATCGGGCAGTTTCTTATTCTTGATGGTGGCTGTGATGCGGAAGTCCTCCAGCTCGTTGTAGAGGAAGTTGACGACGTATTCCGTCTGCTCGTTGTTCAACTGGAGCAGGGCCTCGCTGAGCGACACATTATTATA
>JAFVHO010000192.1 GCA_017474485.1 Prevotella sp. | reverse complement strand
GAGAGCCCCTACAGATATGTCACTGAGACTTCTGGCACACTGGAGGTTTGGACCGAGGCAGGTACGGCTACTTCTGAGCACGTAACTTACGACGTTGTTGCTGAGATTATTCCTCTGCCAGCTGCTGCTATTGAAGTCATCAAGGTGAGCGAAGGCTTCGGCAAGTCAATGAAGATGACGGTTGACAACACCTCCGTTCCCACACAGCCTAACATTACCCTGACATGGGAATACAGCAATGGTGACAAGTCCACTGGTGAGGTTGCCAGCGGTGCTGTATATGCAGCTGAAACACAGGGAACCTTGACTGTTACCACTCATGCCTATGGTTTCGGAGAGACAACCGTAACATTTGAAAACAACACTGAGTTTGCTATTGACCAGACTATTGACCTCCAGCATTTGAGTGAGGCCGATTTGATTGCTAAGGGCTTTACAGAGATTGATCCGCTTCAGAGTGCATCAACGAGCGGTGAGACTAACTGGACTGGCCGTAAGCGTTTGTGGTTCGGTATCGAGAATGGCGAGTTTAACGAAGATCAAACACCTAAGTATGACACATATGTAGTATATGGTCCTGAGGCCGCTAGTGAAATTGTTGAGCCTATTCGCCGCTTCTATCTGAAGCCCTCTACCCTCACCAAGGAAGTTGCTACAACCATCTTTGCTCCTATGTATACATGGTACACTGGTCAGGCTGATCCCGCTGTTGCTGATGGTAGTGACGTTGCAGGTCTGAAGGTAAACTACAACATCGGTTTGATTAACACTGGTACAAAGACTGACGAAGGAACCTCTATCAACTATGCTAACGGTAATATCGGTATTGATGGCTTGACCGCCGACGACTTCTATATGGTATATCTTATTTGCGATTACGGTACGACTTCTGAGCACCCCATATTCCCACAAGGAACCAAACCTGCTGAAGCTAAGGAACAGTATCTTGCTATGAATCTGGGTACTGCTGTCGCAAATGCTAACCAGCAGATCAATGGTGTTGCTGCCAAAGATGGTCAGGCTATCGTTCTGAAAGGAACCGATATCTTCGGTCTCTATCGTATCGATACTGCTATCACTCGCATTGACATCTTCAAGTCAAAGAATCCTTCTGGCATCGAGACACTGCCTTACAACAAGGTTGTTTCTGACCACAATGCTCCTATCTACAACCTGAATGGTGTCCAAGTAACTACTCTGCAGAAGGGTATCTACATCAAGCAGGGTAAGAAGTTCATTGTTCGCTAACAGACACTGGACATAGGCTTTATATATAATCCCCACGCTCCTCATGAGTGTGGGGATTTTACTTTCAAACAACAACAACAAAGTCAATTATCCCAAAAATCGCTCATTAACTCAATCAATCACAATTGCTAATTAACAAGAAACATTTCCGAAAATAATTGACAAAAAGGTTTTTCGTGAATTGTTTGGTAAAAAGGAAAATAGTTCGTAACTTTGCAAACGTAACCAAAAAGTCTGCATCATCAATACAACAGCAAATATCCCACCACTATGAGAGCTGCTTTCATCATTCTTTCTCTGATACTGTTTGGCAACATGGAAGCCAAGGTAGTTTATGTTGCCACCAATGGCCATGACGATGCAACAGGTACCATAGACAGCCCTTTGGCAACGCTGCCTGCAGCATACAAGAAGATTTCAGCGGGTGACACCATTTGTTTTCGAGGAGGTATCTATCACGTGACTGACAACCAGGTTATGAAAACCGACAAGACCTATGCCTATGTCTTTGCATTGGAAAAAGCCGGAACAGCCACCAGGCGTACCTGCATAATGGGCTATAACGGCGAACGCCCCGTGTTCGACTTCTCTGCCTTACAGCTTGACGGGCAGCACCGCTTTTCTGCATTCTACTTGGGAGCCAATTATCTGCACCTGCGCAATTTCGATATTGTAGGCGTCCCGGTACGCCTCAAGGGACATACCCAGTCTGAGTGTATCTCTGCCCGCAAAGGCTCTCACTGCATTATTGAGAACATTGCCATGCATGACGGCATGGCAATCGGCTATTATCAGACAGCAGGCTCCGACAATCTGGTCCTCAATTGTGACGCTTACAACAACTACGACGACTACAGCGAGGGAGAATATGGCGGCAACGTGGACGGCTTCGGTATCCACGTCCAGCATACTACCGATACAGGAAACGCCATCCGCTACTGTCGTGCCTGGCGTAACAGTGACGATGGCTTTGACCTCATCAACAATCTTGCTCCTGTTGAGTTCGACCACTGCTGGGCTTTCTATAACGGCTTCCAGCCAACAGCCAATGCAGAGGACACCACGACATTCCAATCAGCCGGAGACGGCAACGGATTCAAAGCTGGCGGCTATGGCATGAAAGCCGGAACAACCAAGTGTCCCGAAGTCTGTCCCCAGAACTATATCCACCACTGCGTAGCCTATCGCAACAAGTCGCAAGGCATGTATTCCAACCACCACATGGGCGGTTGCCGCTGGGAGTACAACTCGTCGTGGTACAACCGCTCCAACTACAACATGGTGAATCGCAAGTCGGACGAAGAGGCCATTGACGTGCCTGGTTACGGGCATATCTTGAAAAACAATGTATCGTACACTTTCACCGACACTTCCAGAGGTGGTCATCTGACCAATTGCAATGCAGCCCAGTGTACCATTGAGAACAACACCTTTGCTCCAACAGAAGCTGCTGTGTCAGTCAGTGCCGCTATGTTTGTCTCGACCGACGCGGCAACCCTGTTTGCCAAGCGCGACGCTGACGGCAACCTGCCCGAGATGCCGTTTATGCGGGCGAAGGCTGGTTCCGTGCTGGCAGAACGTCAGATGGGATGGTCCTGGGAAAGCTCTGACGACACGGCTGTACAGTTTCCTACCGGCAGACCAACATCAGGCAATCCATCATGCCATGACCTCCAGGGCCGATGTACCAATTCCAATGCAAAAGGTATAGCCATTCAGAACGGCAGGAAGTTGATGGTAAGGTAACAAATCTATTAATGCAACAACGTTATAATTACGACACGATGAAAAAAATACTATTCTATTTTGTTTGCTTGCTTTGCTGCTATTCCTGTTCGGAAACTACCCCTACCGAGATGGACGTGGATACCGCTCAACACTACTATGACACGATGAAAGGCACCTATATAGGTAACATCATGGTCGACAATATTCCCCAGAAGATATCTGTCACCATAGCCAACGACATCACTACCAAGCCACTCCCGCTAAAACCCATCCTAAGCCGGATCTTCACTGACAAGGCAGAACTGGACGAAGCTGAGGCTAATGCCGGAAGCGCAGCGTTTACTATGGATGTAGACTACATGGCTATCGTTGGCGGAAATGCTGTCCTGAGCTTACAACCTAAAGACCTGATATTTACCACTACCGTCAAGCAGAAGGACTATAAAGTGTCAGCTCTGATGGAGACATCTATCTTTGTAATTAGGGCTACTGACGAATTGTCACTCAGCATGATAGTGAAAGAACTCTCATGTGATGGAAAATCTTACGATGTAAAGACAAATGGCATTACCTATTTAATAGACTATGCCAAGAAAGACCAGAACTAACTTTGAGGCATTTGCAACTGTCATAGATAATGATTTTTATAGCGATAAAGGAAATGATATTGGACATATTATCTCCGTGGTTCCAGACATGTTGCATCGTAGATGGCAGGCATTAGCCATCAACATCATTGACAGAAAGAAAGTCGTGGTAAAGTAAAACGGTTCTTCTGCAATTTAGTTGAAGATTTTGTCAACATTTCAGATAGGATAGTAATGAATACACAAGATCCTCAAATTATTGACTCGGGAAAATCGATTAAATGACCCGGGAAAATCGATTAAATGACCCGGGAAAATTGATTAAATGAGCCGAGTCAGAAAAGTAAGTGAATTGGGGCTGCAATCAAATCGTTTCATTTGTCAAGAATTATGATGTTTCGACTAAATTGCAGAAGAACCAGTAAAACAAGAAAAACAGCTTTTTTCTTGGTCATTTACTTACTTATTCGTACCTTTGCAGGGTAATGTGAACAAATTATAAAACAAACTATGATAAAACGTTGCTTTTTTCTGTCACTACTGCTGACATTGCTTGTATCAGGTGCTAACGCACAGCGAAAAACAGACCAGTTAGACCGGGGACTCGTAGCCATCAAGACCACCAGTGGCGTATATTGCTCCTGGCGCATCATGGGCGAGGAGTACTACGACGTAACCTATAACCTCTATCGCGACGGCACGAGAATTGCGGAGAATCAGAACGTGTCAAACTACACCGATGCTGCCGGGACAACGGGCAGCAAGTACACGGTCAAGGCTGTAGTCCGCGGCATCGAACAGGAAGGCAGCAAGGAAATCACTCCGTGGACACAGAATTTTACGGAGATAACCCCCGACCACGGGTCGCTGACATCGACTTACGTTCCTAACGATGCCTGCTGTGCAGACGTCGACGGCGACGGCGAGCTGGAAATACTCATGAAGTTCGACAATGCCAGCTGGGCAGGAACGAACTACCAGAAGGCTGGCTACAACGGAGAATACTTCATCATTGAGGTGTTCAAGCTGAACGGAAAGAAGCTGTGGTGGGTAGACTTAGGACCAAACATGGCCGACTTTCAGAACAACGAGCAGAACATCGTTGCCTACGACTGGGACCAGGACGGCAAAGCCGAGGCTGTCATGCGCGCTTCCGACGGCACCGTTATCCACATGGCCGACGGAACGACACAAGTCATAGGCGATGCCTCGAAAAACTACCTGCCTGCCACCTCTACCGGCCAGTGGTTCGTACATCAAGGCGACGAATACCTGGTCTATATGAATGGTGAGACGGGCAAGCCCTACCAAGTGATGGAATATCCCTTGAAGCGACTCGAGGACGGCGAGACTAGCTTGGAGGCTGCCTGGGGCGACGGCTATGGCCACCGCTCTACGAAGCACTTTTTCGGTGCACCTGTC
>JAFVHO010000191.1 GCA_017474485.1 Prevotella sp. | reverse complement strand
ATACCCTATGCAAAAGTACAATTTTAGTATCTAAAATCAATCAAAAATAATACAGATTTAAGGATAAATAACAAAAAATTCAGCTTTTGGAGAGGGGAATGGACGCAAAAAGCCCCGCGAAATCACTTTCACAGAGCTTATAAGGGTGTTTATAGATGAAACTATATAGGGGATAGAATAGCGGATTCTTTATTTAATGAAGATGTACATTGTTGTTGGAATTTTAGTTCAGAATTAGTATAGCTATAGTATTGATGTACATGTCTCCCACATTTGTGTAAATACATACCAGAAAGCGGTGAAGACATTCTTGCCATTCCAATAAGAGACAAGGATAACGCAGAGATTGAACAGCAGGGCTGTCACGATGTACAGGTAGCTGAAATACAACGGGTGCTTGTTGATGTCCGTCTGATAGCTACCCGTCTGTGTCCTAAAGCAATAAACATGGAAGCCTATGGACATTCCTATCAAGATATCATAATACATCAGCATATCTTTGGCCAACATCATGCGGATAGCCAATAGTAAGTAAGTGAAAATGGGCAGACAATAAGGAGCTAAGTCCACAAACACCAACGTATTGCTGTTTCCACTTGAAGACATTACACCAGTTCCAGTTCCTGCCTGAAAAGAGTGAATCTTACGGAACAACAGGATAGAGACAACGGTATGAGTCAACTCATGCGAGAACGTTGCGAACCAATTCAGATTTTTATTGAAGAACCGCGCAAGTACGAAGAAAGCAACGATGCCAATGCCTGTCCATTGATAGACAGGCAGATTCCACGTCAACGGCCGTCCTTTGGGAAACAGGTACAATATAATATCGTAGCCTACCATCACAAGAAGTAAAAGCAGAATGGCAAGCAGACATGTGAATAGGATGTATTGAGCTGAGCGCATAGAACTTCATTCTAAATTTTCTGGAACTACTGTTATCTGTATGTTGTTTTTGATGAATACAGCATTGGCTGGTGTGCGAATCACGTAGTCTATACCTAGGGTAATGTCACGAGGCTCCAGCTGCTTATCGTCAACTTGGAAGAGACTCTTGTCAATGATGATACTGCCATTCTCATATTTCAGGCGCTTGGTAATGCGGGTGTCTCCATAGTCGTATGTAGCACGGAAATAATGAGTATCGTTGACCGTAATATCTGTAGGAATAGTTATATGGTCGAACAAGTCATAGGCTGGGGCTATAGACATTTCCAATTTGTCAAACGGTTCAACGTCATCTCCAGGAGCATGTGTACTGAGATGATTGGTACGGGTCAAAATCTCAAGGGCTGTCAACTCCTTCTTTTCCGATGGTCTGGCAACCATGAGATAGCGTTTCTTGCTGTCCATGTCCATTACCTGCATGGCCTGTTTGTCTATTGTCCAGCGGATGACGGAATTATCACTGAATGTGTCGCCCACCTTGGCAATTTTGCCATTGATAAATATTAGCGTATGGTTTAATCGTAGAATTTTGTAAGTGGCTGCCTCAATCGACAGAAGTCCCGCTAAGAGGAGCAGCAGGGATAGTATTCTTTTCATGCTTATTGGTTTTGTTATTGTTTAAGATGTTGACGACAAAATCTAATAGAGAGAATGCAAGTATGGGGATCCACACATTATAAACAATATTTAAGGGTAGAATATAGGCTAGTATTGCGATTATCCAAAACAAGACATTGATACTGACGAGCGAGAGCAACAACTTTCCCCATGGATTTTGTGTCTTGTCTGACAACGAGAATCCATTCAAATATGCCATAGACATAAAGAAATAGAGTATGACCATGAAGAGATAGAACAGCATAACACCACTATAACGCCCCAACAAGACATGGTCGCCTTGAAGAAGGGCATAGTAGGCATTTAGACAAATGATGGAGCCTGGCATAAGACCAGCATATGTTTCATGAATATCTTCGCTAAAATTACCAATAACCACAATCTTGTTTTTTATCTCATCACTGATTGGAACTATCGAGTCTAAGGCCAACACATCGCATCCTAAGTGGAGAACATTGATTTTTTGCAGATGTCCTTCTTCCTCTGTATCGGCCGTAAAGCGGATGGGCATTTTCAACGTAATGCCATTACGGCACAGCCACCCCTGACTAAAGAAAAGAAAACCACATTGACGAATACTGTCACCATTAAGTTCCTGATACATTCGCAACGGCATGCTTGGTACACCGTCGTGGATAAATTGGAAACGCGCGAAGTTGGTTTCCTCCCATGTTACTGTATAGTCGGCATTGGCGGCCTTTCGATAGAGAATGCTATCTTCAAGTGGCTCATCTTGGTGAACGGGAATAACGATACGCTTCATCGAAGTAATCAACTGGAACAATGCCGAGTCTTGTGGACTCCTAATGCCTCGCCCAAAGATAACATCAAGCATTATATATTTGTAGTTGTCTGCCTGTCGTGCTGCTGTCAGAAAGTCAAAGAGTTTTTGGCGATTGGTAATAGCATATTGACCTACCGGAATGTCATTGACAATGTAGTCTGCCAACTGTTTATCGTAGGATACGTCTATTAGCATCACCTCGTCGGGGATGCTGTCCCTATCTATGTTTATCCATTTCTTCAGTTGGTCCCAACTCTGTAACACCTTCATTTCGTCAGGCAACGGAAAAGAAGTGTTGCCAGCCACATAGTTAGCTGACGTTATTAGAAGACTCACGGCAACAGAGACCACGACCTTCCAACTTGTCCACCTCTTCTTGTTGTTCCTCATCGCTTGCAGAGTATGATTTTAGCTATTTTGTTATCCATATCAGGCATAGTGCTACCTACGCGTGCCCTAATGTAACAAGGGTCTGCGATGACAAACTTCTGCTTCCCTAACATCAGGAAATCCCCCTTGACATCTTCGTTAAAGCATACAGCAGCCGCCAGATGACCAGGATAGTAGACCAGCACGACATCCAGTCCTACTAAGTCTCTAACCAGATGAGAGAAGAGTATTGCCCTATCCTCGCAGTCACTAAAGGGATAGAAAAGAGTCTCTTCTGCAAAGAAAGCACGCTCATATCCCCAAACCTTTTCGTCAATCTCATATTCAAAGCCTGTCTGTGCCCAGTTCAATAGCATATTGACCGCCGTCAACTCGTTGACGTTCTGCAAGCGCTCTTTCAGTTGCGGGTAAATCTGTTGTTGCATTTCTTTGCTAACAGGAGTATTGGCATAATAAACCCAATGAGTCAGCTGGTTTTTGCCATCATAGGTTCTAGGATACTCTTTCATAAAATTCAACAGGTTCTTATTGATAGCAGACTTCACCTTAATATTATAGGACATCGAGTTAATATTCCTTATGTCCGAGCAGTTGCTATCCAATAGAGGCAGTTTGTCTATTTCCATCTGCATGTCTCGCTCATCTTTGTAGGCCATATTGCAAACCTTGATTTGCTGTTCCTTGGTATCCTTGAACACATAGAAGGTTTTACCTCCAACCACTATGGGACTGACATTATATGCAATGCCATTAATCTTAAGGAGAATACTGAGCTTCTTTGAACTCTTGTCTCTTCCAAAACGCATGGTATAGCCCGACTGCTGGTACAATACGCCCTGAACGAACGTTGCCTCATTGGTATTCTTTCCACAAGCAGCAACAGACAGTGCTTCCAGCATCTTGTAGTAAGCCCAGTCACATAAATTATGTTTCTTACGCAGTTGCAGACAGTCACTCAACAGGTTGTTATACTTCGTGTTTGTCAGTTTGCGAAAAGCGTTGGCCAGTGCCTTATCGTCGTTGCCACCAATCTTAAACGACTGCAAGTCAGCCCATCTCACCTGCATCTTAGTACCATAACAGGTGAAGGTGCTGAAGCCCTTCGCTTCGTCGTTCTCTGGAATGGGCACAACAGGTTCTGGCTGAGACTTTGACTCTGGTTCTTCGTACGGAACCACTTCAATAGCCTGTTGCCTGTCCTGTTGGTTCTTGTGCTTCTGCTCATCATAGATAACGGGCGGAACATCCTTCTCAATGGGGCGTTTCTCTGCTGGTTCCACATCAAAGAAGTCCCATTTATCGCCTTCCTCCATCGAGATGGCATAGTCCTCGTTTAACTTACGGCGAAATTCGTCAAACTTGTTATGTTTTTCCTTCTGGAAGTTCTGAAATTTCTGCTGCTTCTTCTGCCGGAACTGCTGAAATTTCCCGCCATTATTCTGTGCAACAACAGAGAATGAGAAAAGGCAAAGGGACAAAGAAAGAATAGTGCGGATGTTCATGTTGTCTATGATTAAAAAATCCCATTACCTTGTACGGGCTACGTACTTGGTAATGGGAATAAATTAAAGATTATAGCTTCTCAGCGTTATATATGGCTTCTATCTCCTCGTCTGTCAAGGCTACGCCGTGAATGCGGACGTTATCAACCTTAAAAGCATCATTCCACATTGTATCAAATTTTCCACCTATCGTTATAGAATTTCCTCTTGATGAGTTTGAATTAGATACTGAGTCGATACGACGACCATTTATGTAAAAAACAGCATTTCCTTGTGCTAGATTTCTATCAAGCCCTGTTTTAGTTAAAACAATAGTTACCATTATCCACTGTCCTGTTGAATAACTGTTTAAGTTTGTAGGTGTGGAATATACTGTATTAAGATTGCTTGGTTTAGTTCCTGTTGTACGGATATACGACAACTTCATATCACTGTTAATAAATAAAGAAGGTGCCCAATAATAAGAGCCATCAGTAAGCATAAACAATGGACCAGTACCAAAGTCTTTAATCCACATATTAACCGTTTGAGTCTCTTTATCAGAGAGCGGGTTATAAGCTATATTGACAAAGTCCTTTGCTTTCATGGACAACGCCTTTCCTTTACCATTGGGGGTATCAGTAATAAATGTGCCACCACTAACTACTCCATGATACTTGTTCCCCGTCATATCGTCGGCATTATTTTCGTCGAAGGAGTAGAAAGCAAGTAAACCTCGGTTGGTGTTGATAGGTGTTGCAGGAGTTTCGTCTTCCTCGTACTTGGCCACACTGACATTCACCACGTATGTGTTGCCGCCCATGCTAATAGTCAGTGAGCCATTACGTTCTGTAGTGACATTCTTGCGATCTTTTACGCTCACGCTAATTTCAGCCTTGCCTCGTGCGGCTAATGTACCGTTATCTGGCGATACGGTCAGAATATCCAGATTGCTGCTGATGGTATAGCTCAGGTCTTTACTATAGTTACTGGACATCGTAAACTTGAGCTGATCGGTATCCTTGTCAAATGAAAGAGCCTGAGGATTGATATCCACGTTGACAGCTTCTGTCTGATAAGGCTCCACATTGACACTAATGGTATAAGAGTCACTACCAATATTCACGGTCATCTGTCCATTACGAGCAGAAGTGATGCTGGCACGATTTATAACAGTAACCGTTACGGCCTGCTTGCCACGAGCTGCTACTGAGCCAGTAGTAGGTGACACCTGAACGAAATTTGGAATACCTGAGATAGTATAGGTCAGCGTACCCGTGCTGTTATTGGTGATGGTAAATGACAGCTGTTCTGTGTTATTACCAAAATTCAGCGTCACTGGTGAGATGTCTACGCTGACAGCACCAGCAGACAATTGGAAGTCACAATTGGCCGTCTGGCCAGCATAAACCGTTACCTGCTTTGTTGTAGTTTGGTAATGATTAGCCGATACTTGCAGCGTATAAGTACCTGGTTCAATACCCTTGAACTCAAATCTGCCATCGCTACCAGTTGTCTTGGTTAAACCTTTTGTGCTCAGGGTTACCGTTGCTCCAGCTATGGGCGAATTGGCATTTGTGTAGTCTGTCACCAAACCTGCGATGGTACCGTTCAGATTGTCCTCGTCCTTGGCACAACTAGTAACTATCACGGAAACCACCAAACATGATAGGAAGAATAGAATTTTTTTCATTGTGTATGTCATTTTTATAGTTTATACGTTAAGGCAACCCCAGCACCATCCAAAGATAACGTGGGGTGGAAAGAGAGTCTATTGTTGTAACGTTTCACGGTAACCTTACGACCTCCTTTGGCTACAGCAGCATCAATAAGGTTGTATATATAGACAGCGGCAGCAGCACCTATACAGATGTTACGACCTGTCTCCCAGTTTTTCTTCTTATTGCTGTATTCTTTGGCAAACTCAGGTTGTTCTTTCATCTTGTTTTGATAGTCTTTGCGCTGATTTTCACAAAGTAATGCCCCAAGACCACAAGCAGCCACACCTGCCAACATGCAGACACCTTTCACAGTGCTGCCCTTATAAATCTGGCCAACGCCAGGAATAAGAGACATAAAAACAGGTGCTGCGCCATAGTTTGAAGATAGGTAAGTACGGTCAAACTGAGGATTGTCAGTGACTGCTACCATATAAAGCGTATGCAACTTTATCATACCACCGCTTTTCCCTGCTTGCCACTCGTCTACTACTCGTGCTTGCAATCTGTAGGTTTCTCCTTCTGATGTCATTTTTACGTATGCATCGTCACTGTAGTTGTCTTTTTCTTTCCCATTTACAATGGTCTCGCCATACTTTGACATCAGTCCAGACTCGACATTCACACGGATAGCGTTCTGCAACTGCTCGTCCTGAGCCAGCTTTAACTCGGCATCCTTGCGTGCGGCCGTCAGTGAAGTTCCTTTCGAGACGACTTCTACGAAACGATAAGTGTTGTTCAACTCCTGAGGAGTGTTATTTACCCACTTGGGACGCTGAGCTTGGACTGTCAAATTCATAAGTATGGCAGCCGCAAATATCATGAAATTTCTCTTATTCATTGTTCTTGTCATTTGAAATCCTGGTCTTCAGTTTAGCTTCTATTTCTTGTTCAAATGCATCAAGATTAGCCTCAATGCGTTTGCGGTCTTTGTCAGACACTTTTTGGCGTACATTCTTAACGACCTGATTTACCATATTACTTACTTCACCATTATACTCCAGACAGACATAAACGGTGTACTTGCGAGTACGCTTGTTGTAGAATACGTTTTTCTTCACTTCAATAGTATTGTTGATAATCTCTCGCGAAATGCTTTCTTTCCAAGTCTTTGCACGGCTTGCTGCGTCTTCTACATTCATTCCCTCTTCATCATCACCAGCATACTGTGACAGGTCACCGCCTGTATCTTTTGCCGCTGAGGTTACAGCAGCACTGATTGCCTCGGCAAAGTTAGCACGGGCATCCAAACGGGCTAATTGGCGAGCCATGCTCTCCTTAGGAGCAACGCCCTTACCAGCAGAACGTTTTTCCGGCATCTTCTCAGCGTATTTCTCCGCCTCGGTCAGTTTTACTTCGTCACCACGATCGTCATCATCAGTAGCAATTGCCACAGTAGCAAGAACTAAAGCCTTTGCTTGACTTGATCCCACAACAGACATCAGCACGACAACCATGCTGCACAGAATAACAGAAATAATCCTCTTCATTTTTCTTAGTTTTGTTGCCTCCTGGCTCCCATAATTCGGCAGGTTAGTTTTAGATTTATGCACCCTTATAAAACGCAAAAGACGTGGGAGTTCTCTACTTCTCGCTTATCCCTCGCGTGGGCTCTCGCATTGCCTTGACAAGGATAAGCAACTCGAGTTAGCCCACGTCATGGAATATTGTAAAGAATGCCACGACCCTATAATAAATAAGGTATAAGCAGTGTACAATACACCCAACGCAGACGTTACGGTTGCGCATCTTCTTGTCAGATTGAATTTGCGAGATTCACGCGACGAAGATAACGTTCGTAAACGTCCTATTACCACAATGTTATGACCCCACTGCCCTTACGGACTAACTAGAATCGTGCGCAAAGATAAGAAATATTTTTGAAACAGCAAACATTTATTTGGAAAAATTTATAGGAAAATACTAAAAAATAAAGCAAAGAACTCATTCAATTAAAAAAATCGATGAAAATTTGGCGGAAATGGGATTTTTAGTTACTTTTGCAGTCGAATTACATAATTCTATCACTAATCAAATTTAAAATTGTAGCAAGAATGAACATGATGACAAAGGAAACAGCCAAGTGCCGAGCGGTTCGATGATGAAGTTAGAAAACTGAATCTGAGCACCGACGGGTGGATTGTACCTTGTCGCCAAAAGCGTTCTTTAACTTATTGCTACAAAATTGTCCGCTATGTGATAGAGTAATCTGAAAGGAAGACTCTGTGGTATTAAAGGCTGGTGCTTCGGCACTGTGCCTGATGACTCTTGCGCTCCTATCGCTGGGGCTTATACCTTATTTATTATTATATTGCTGTGATAGAATGATGTTTGATTATGAGAAACAGGAATAGATTGATTAATGACTTTAGGAAACAATCCAAGAATACTATTTGGAAACACATGGAGGCTATGGCGGTGAACTATGCCGTATATTCGAACCGGCTGAAAGGCTTTGCACCGTTCATGAATGATGATGACGTATATTTTTATTGCGATTCAACGAATATGGTGGTAGTATGCATTGACTGCTACGACAACTATGAGGACAGGACATGCGTGGAATCAGTGGATATGGAACCGATAGTCTACCTCCCAGGCTGTGAACCACACGAGGGCAGGGTGTGGAAACTGAAGGAGACAATGCAGATCGTGAAAGAGCGGCTGCAAAAACAGCACATCGTCTTGAAGGTGTATGGCGTGATGCTGACGGAGGCAAAGATTACGAACGCCGAGGAACTGGAGCTGGTGTGGGAATTCAACGACATGAAGGTGATTGACGGTTTCGTGAGTCTGGGACACCGTAAGGCTGGGGTGAACAACGACGAAGACCTACGCGGGAAAATCTATTTCGACGCAGTGGTAAGCGATACCCCCAAAGAGGAGAAGGAAGAATATCCCACTAAGGAGGAAACGCCGAATGACGAGGAATTCGAACGGCTATTGACGGACTTTGTAAATCGCGAATTCGAGGAAGAAGGTGAGACGCTGAAGGACGTCGATTTTCCGGAAAACGACGAATCTACTTCCGAGGAATCAGAAGACGACAACAATCTGGAAGACAATGTATTACCTGACGGCGAGATAGAGCAGAATGGTACAATCAGCGTGAAGGTGGAGATTCTGCGACCTATCGCCAACCCTCGCGAGGAATTGGACAAGCTGGTGGGCTGCGAAGACATCAAGCGATGCATGGACGAGTTGGTGGCGTTGACCCGTTTCAACAAAATGATGCAGGAATACTATCCTGACTGTAAACAGCATCATGTGTCGCTACATAGCGTGTTCTTGGGTCGTCCAGGAACGGGTAAAACCACTGTCTGCAAGATATTCGGTTCGCTGTTACGACAGGCAGGAGCCTTGTCGAAAGGTCATGTGGTGGTGTGTGACCGTGGTACCTTCATCGGTACGCTGTGGGGTGACGAAGAACGCAGTGTGCGTCAGGTGTTGGAGAAGGCCAAGGGCGGTGTGCTGATGATAGACGAGGCCTATCTGCTGAACACCAAAAACGACCACGACCCAGGGAGACTTGTTATACAGTTACTAATGAATATCCTATCGGACGAAACACAGCGTGACATTGCTGTTGTGCTGTGTGGCTACAAGGACCAGATGCTGAAGTTGCTGGAAACCAATCCAGGGTTGCAGTCGCGATTCCCAAACAAATTTGAGTTTCAAGACTTTACCGTTGAGGAACTATTGGAAATTACTCGCACCAGGGTTAAGGACTATCAGTACCACTTCACGGACGAGGCATGGGGGAAGTACCAAAGTCTGATGGAGCAAGCCTACCAGACGCGCGACCCGCAGACGTGGGGTAGCGCCCGTTTCGTGGCCAACCAATTGGAGCGCATCTACATACAGCATGCAACCCGTTGTGTTAGACAGCAACCCGTTGACAAGGCGAGCCTGCGAATGATTACTGCCGAGGACATCGTGCCTATCGAGATTCCTCATCAGAAGCCAAGAATAGGATTCTAAGGACAACCTGCGACATGAGAAGAAGAATTCGGAGAATTTCTATTTCAAAGTTGATGACTGTGACGATGACTCAGGTTATCATTAATTGTCAGACGACTGCTCTCTTTGGATTATTTGGGTTACATGGAAACGAACAAAGAATGAGAGAAAAAAAGTGGCTATTGTTTTGTCATGTCACCACTTTTTCTTACTTTTGCAGCAGAAAACCAATTAAACAGTATAATTATGGGTATTATTTATTCTCTTCTTATAGGATGTCTGGCTGGCTTCTGTGCCGGCAAGTTGATGAAAGGTGGCGGTTTCGGCATCATCATGAATGTTGTGCTTGGTCTCTTTGGTGGAGTCCTTGGTGGCTGGCTGTTTGACATGCTCGGCATTACATGGGGCGGCATCCTTGGTCAGCTCGGCACAGCCATCATCGGTGCAGTCGTTATCCTCTGGATTGCATCGCTGATCAAGAAATAAATGCACAACAGAACCTACTGTGCACATTTTCGGGCCTGCAACGCTGCGGGTCCGAAATGATTAATATTACCTATTTCTTTTTGCCTTTGGTAGTAGGAGCTTTTGGAGCTGGCTTAGTTACGGGAGACTTGGGAATATCCTTTGTGACGGTGGCACGAAGAATGCGGATATCCTCGAAAGGACGGTCATAATCGTCTGTCTCGGCCTTCTGGATGCGCTCAACGACATCAAGGCCCTCAGTGACTTCGCCAAAGACGGTGTACTGTCCATCGAGATGGGGTGTACCACCAACGGACTTATAGACCTTAATCATTTCCGGCGTCAGCTTTACACGTCCATGCGTCATGGTGTCAAGTCGTTCTTGTGCCTTTTCTATCTCTGCACTACTGAAGCGCTTGCCCCACACAATATAGAACTGGCAGGCTGAGCTGCGCATCTCAGGATTGACAACATCCGGTTCGCGTGCCATAGCCACACAGCCGCGACGATGGATAATCTGAGGCAAACGGAATTCTGGCTCTTGGGTATAATCGAAATCGCCAGTACCCAATTGTTGTCCTGGCTTAGCGTTCTTACTGTTCGTGTCGCCTGACTGTATCATGAAGTCCTTGATGACACGATGGAAGAGCAGCGAGTCATAGATGTGCATACGTGTGAGTTTCAAGAAGTTGTCACGATGCAAGGGAGTCTCGTCATAGAGGGCAATACGGATGTTGCCTTCAGTGGTTTCGAGCAGTACCTCAGTGGTGGAGGTCTGGGCTACAGAAACGAGTGAGCCGAAGAGTACGGCCATTGTCAAAGTAAGTAAATGTTTGTTCATGGTGCAAATTTACAAAATAATTGTGGCATTTCATAATTATTTCGTAAATTTGTAGCCGAAATGAATGAATTGAATCTACCAGCATACGACGTAAAACTGCGAGGAACGCGCGAAAAGCCAGAAATACTGGATTTTTTGCGCAGACGCTATGTGGCACTGACGCCTGAGGAATGGGTGCGCCAGCACTTTACGCATTGGCTGGTGGAACATAAAGGCTATCCACAGGGCCTACTAGGCAATGAGATAGCCCTGAAATGTGGCGAAAAGACGTTGCGTTGCGATTCAATATTATATAATAAGGAGGCGCAACCGCAGATGATTATAGAATACAAAGCACCCACTGTATCAGTGACACAGCGGGTGTTCCGTCAAATTTCAGCCTATAACCTCCTACTCCACGTGGACTATCTGGTGGTTTCAAACGGTTTGCAACACTACTGCTGCAAGATGGACTATGAACACCAGACGTACCAATTCTTAGAGGAGATTCCTGACTATTCGGCTATCAACCAATAACCGTTATTACTCCAGATAAGAGGCGTCGCGGATTTCGGGTACCTTTACCTCAGCATCCATATCGACATCGTCCTTCTTCACAGTCTTGCGAATAGCACGCTTACGTGTCTTCTTCTCCTCGGAACCTATGACCTTGTCAATCTTGACACCAGCCAACTCTGGATCGATGAGGATACGACCGCAATACTCGCAAACGATGACCTTCTTGTGCATCTTGATATCCAACTGACGCTGGGGCGGAATCTTATTGAAGCAACCACCACAGGCATCACGCTGCACATAAACGATACCCAAGCCGTTGCGGGCATTCTTACGGATGCGCTTGAACGAAGTGAGCAGACGTGGCTCAATCTTAGCCTCCAGGTCCTTTACCTTAGCCTTCAGCTTCTCTTCCTCTGAACGGGTTTCTTCCATAATCTCGTCGAGCTCGCTCTTCTTCAGGTCGAGAGCCTGACGACGGTCGTCAACGACCTCCTGGTTCTGAGCCAGTTCAACTTTCTTCTCTTCAATCTTAAAGGTAGCCTCCTTGATTTTCTTGTTGCAGAGCTCGATTTCCAGTGACTGGAACTCAATCTCCTTTGAAAGAGTATCATACTCACGATTGTTCTTCACATCGTTCAGCTGAGTCTTATAACGCTCTACGCTGGCCTTGGCTGTCTCAATCTCACCCTTCTTCATGGTAACAGCCTGCTCGTACTCGTTAATCTCGTTCTGAATCTTCTCAATACGAGTGGTAAGTCCCTCGATTTCATCTTCGAGGTCCTGTACTTCCAGAGGCAGTTCGCCTCGCAATGCACGCTTCTCGTCAATACCTGAGAGCGTGGTCTGCAGTTGATAGAGGGTCTTCAGACGCTCCTCAACTGGCATGTCTGTAGGATCTTTCTTTGCCATAATTCTTCTTTATTAATATTACGTTATTTCAATATTTCGATTAAATGTAGACAATGGGATTCGTGTTCGTCTCTGCCATACAGGTCTTGACGCCAGGACACTCCTTCTGGATGATGTCGCGGAAGATTTCGCTGGTAAACTGCTCGCTCTGATAATGGCCGATAACGCAGATTTGAATCTGCTGTTCCGTGCCAAAGTACTGATGATAGTGCATCTCGCCTGTGATAAAGGCATCGGCACCCTGACTGATAGCGTCAGGCAACAGGAAATCGCCTGCTCCGCCACAAATAGCCACCTTGCGGATGGGACGCTCCAACAATTCGTTGCACTGGGCACACTGTACGCCAAACTGTTTTTTGACCAATTCAATAAAGGCGCGAGCATCCATGGACTGCGGCAGTTTTGCAAGTACCAAAGGTACCTTTTCAGTCTCAGCGACAGAATCGCTGAGCACAGTAGCACCCAAGCGCTCGGCTATTTTGAAGTTCACGCCATCGTGTGCATTGTCCATATTGGTATGCATCGAGATGATGACGATATCGTGCTTGATGGCCTTGATAACACAGCGTTGCACGTAGTCAGCACCACTAATCTGCTTCAAGCCACGAAACAGCAAAGGATGATGGCTCACAATGAGATTACACCCCTTACGAATGGCTTCGTCAATGATGGCTTCGTTGACGTCCAGACACAATAATGCCCCTGAAACCTCCGCCTCCGTCAGTCCCAATTGCAGGCCAGCATTATCCCAGCTTTCCTGCAAGGGCAGAGGCGCGAACTGTTCAAGGGCGCTCAGCACTTGCTTTATTTTCACGCTTCTAAAATGTTATTTCAGACTGCAAAATTAAATAAAAACCACGAAATATACAAATTTCGCGATTTTTTTTATGCTTTTTTAGTCGTTATCGTGCTCGTGACAGTACGAACTGCCATCGAAACAGTGGGTGCAGACGCGTTCCTTAGGCAGACCAATTGATTCTATCAAGTCCTCGATAGTAGCAAATTTTACGCTGGTCAAACCCAAACGACGAGCAATCTCGTTCACCATACGCTGGTACTCTGGAGAGCCCGTCTTAGCGTAAGCTTCCAGATTTTTGTTCTCATCGCCCTCAATGTCCTTAATGATACGACGCGTAATGAGTTCCAAGTCGCTTTTCGAAGATGTGAAGCCAATAAACGGACAACCATAAACCAACGGTGGACACGAAATACGCACATGTACCTCCTTGGCACCGTTATCAAAGAACGTACGAACGTTGTCACGAAGCTGCGTACCACGAACAATAGAGTCGTCGCAGAACACGATGCGCTGGTCCTTCAAAATAGCAGGATTGGGAATCAGTTTCATCTTAGCCACTAAATCACGACGGTTCTGATTACCAGGAGTAAACGAACGAGGCCATGTAGGCGTATATTTCAGCACAGCACGCTTGTAGGGTATTTTCTTACCATGAGAATAGCCTAAGGCCATACCCACACCTGAATCAGGAATACCACAAACGAGGTCGGGTGTGACATCATGGTCCTTTTCACCTAACAGACGACCATTCTTCTCGCGAACATATTCTGTATTGATGCCCTCGTAGTCGCTGGCGGGGAATCCATAATAAACCCACAGGAACGAACAAATCTGGCAGCGTGAGAAGGGCTTCTGCAATACCTGTATGCCATCAGCTTTGATACGGACAATCTCTCCAGGGCCCAAATCACGTACTACTTTATAATCGAGGTTGGGGAAGCTAGTCGTCTCACTGGAAACGGCGTAGGCCTCCAACAGTTCGTCTGTACCAATGGGTGACAGACGATGCAGTTTTTTCTTACCAATCACAATGGGGGTACGACCTAAGAAGTCGCGAGCAGCAATGATACCGTCTTCTGTGATAATCAGCATCGAACAAGAACCCTGAATCTTGCGATATACTTTATTGATGCCCTCCACAAATGTGTCGCCCATGTTGATAAGCAGGGCCACCAACTCTGTCTGGTTGATATTGTTGGCCGACATTTCGCTAAAGTGCATACGCTGCTGCAACAGTTCTTCTGCTATTTCACGTAGGTTGTTGATTTTTGCCACTGTCACCACAGCATAGCGCCCTAAGTGCGAATTGACGATGATGGGCTGAGGATCAGTATCGCTGATGACACCCAATCCCTGATGTCCTTTAAACGAGTCTAATTCATCTTCAAAACGAGAACGGAAATAGGCACGTTCCAACGAGTGGATAGAGCGGTGGAAACCACTCTTTTCATCGAAAGTTACCATACCGGCGCGTTTTGTACCTAAGTGCGAGTTGTAGTCAGTTCCGTAAAACAAATCGTTTACGCAATCTTGTTTGGAGATAGTGCCAAAAAAGCCACCCATACTGTTTCTTTTACCTTAAATATTATATTGTTTATCCCTAACAGGCTGCAAAATTACAAAAAGAATGGCAAATAACAAAAAAAATGGCTTTTTTTCTTCACAAAAAATTTGGAAGAAACAAAAATGTTTCGTACCTTTGCAGAAACCAATAATGCCAATAATTTGATGAATATACGTATTAGATTACTGCTTGGAGTTGTTGTCATGTTGTTGAACATCATCAACATACATGCAGCCGACAATTATAAAGAGACGCCTGAATATTTGGCGCTACGCGATTCTATGCACCATGCCTTTAACAATGGCGACAGTGCACGATTCTTTCGTCACGTTAAGATACTGCAGGATTATCTGCTTGATAAGGACGACTTGCATGCCTATTATACGCAGCGTTGCAATGAGATAGTATTCCTGCTGAACCAACAATGCATCATTGAAGCCTACAAACTTTCCACTACCCTCTCACAAGAACTTCTTCAACGTAAACTTGACAAGGAGATGTATATGGCCTACAACATGATGGGGCACATCTACAACTATAGTGGCAATAAGGAGAATGCCAAGGAATGTTTCTGGGAGGTCATCCGTCGTATGGAGAAGGCTGGTTATCAAGAAAGCATGCCCCCAATCTATATGAACCTCGTCAATGTGGAGATGAGTCTGAATCATCCGAAAGAAGCTGAGCGCCTGCTAAACAAGGCTGTTGAAATTGCAGCCAAGGCCTCGCCTCAACGCCTCTTTGACATTGAAACTCGTCGTACCATGTTGTATTACAGTCTTGGCGACATGGACAAGTTTAACAAAGGCTATCAGACCTATAAAGAAGGTATCAAAAAAGGGTTCTCGTCTGTACACGGTCGCGAACTTGAAGTGTACTACGCTGCCGAGCAAGGGCGTATTGACGAGGCTGTCAACATGGCCTTGAAAGAATTGAGTTCTACAGAGAGTTACGGAGTCATTGCTAAGATATATGAACGTGCAGGACTCTGGCAAAAAGCCTACGAAGCCCTAAAACTCGAGAACCAAACATCAGACTCTATCAACACTATCATCCTGAGCAACAGTATGCAGGGCATTCAGAACGAAATGAAGGTACATGAGGCTGACCGTAAGGCATCACGCTACTTCATTATTGGTCTGTTGGCCACTATCGTCCTGCTCAGTCTTTTATTGTTGGCAATGGCTTATATCTACAACAGCCGTCGTCGCCATATGAAGCAATTAGAGCGCGCTTACCAGCATGCGTTGGAGTCTGACAAGATGAAAGCAGCCTTTATTCAGAATATCAGCCATGAGATTCGCACACCACTGAACATCATTAATGGCTATGCGCAAGTGTTGTCATCAACCGACTTCGACCTTTCTGTCAGTGAACGAGAGAATATATCGCAAACTGTGATGCATAACACAAACGTTATTACTTCACTGGTCAACGAAACGTTAGAACTCTCATCAATGGAATCCGGCGTAACTGCTGAAAAAAAGGATAAAGTACAATTACATCGACTGATAGATGACGAGATGCACGCCTTTAAACAGATGAGTGACAACCAGTTGGAAATGAATTACCACAGTACGCTGGCTTCCGATTATGAACTGATGACCAGTGAAGTGCTACTGCGCCGTATCATCAATACGCTGATAGACAATGCCATCAAGAACACCCATGAAGGCAGTATCACTGTCAGCACCAGTGTTGCCGACGAGGTACTGACCATCAGCATAGAAGATACAGGAACTGGTATTCCTGAAGGCGAAGAGGAACACATCTTCGAACGTTTTGTCAAGCTCGACGACTTCAAGAAAGGACTGGGACTTGGTTTGCCACTTTGCCGCGCCCTATGTAGGCGATTGGAAGGTAACGTCGTACTCGACAGGAGCTATCAAGGTCCTGGTGCCCGCTTTGTAGTCACACTACCACTTTAAGCTTTAAGCATTATGCATTAAATACAGCCGATGATGTCGTGGATATCACGTACGCCATGACTGTCGAGCCAGTCGTTGATACCATCGCGCACCTTGATGCTGACGGCAGGATCAAGGAAGTTGGCAGTACCTATTTCGATGGCTGTTGCACCACACATCAAGAACTCAATAGCATCCTTTGCCGTTGAGATACCACCCAAACCTACAACAGGAATCTTCACGGCCTTTGCCACCTGATAGACCATACGCAAAGCTACTGGCTTTACAGCAGGACCTGAGAGTCCACCCGTTCCTATCGACAACACTTTCTTGCGTTTCTCGATATCAATAGCCATACCCATCAGCGTATTGATTAGCGACACGCTATCAGCACCCTCAGCCTCAACGGCACGAGCAATCTCAGTGATATCCGTCACGTTGGGCGACAGCTTGACAATCAGTGTCTTATGATAAGCCTGACGTACAGCCTTCACCACACTTGAAGCACCAGCACACGTCACGCCAAAAGCCATACCGCCATCCTTCACATTCGGGCATGAGATATTCAGTTCGATGGCAGGAATATTATCCAAAGCATCAACACGTGCTGCACATTCAGCATAGTCCTCAGGCGACGAACCACTGACATTCACTATCATGTTGGTATCGATGTCCTTGATTTGTGGATAGATATGTTCACAGAAATAGTCGACGCCCTTGTTCTGAAGACCTACACAGTTCAGCATGCCACTGGCCGTTTCTGCCATACGCGGATAGTCATTACCCTCACGTGGTTTCAGGGTCGTTCCCTTCACAATGATACCACCAATACCATCCAAAGGCATAAAATCAGCAAACTCCAAGCCATAGCCAAAAGTGCCAGAGGCCGTCATTACAGGATTCTTCAGCGACAATGCGCCTATATTTACGTTTAATTTTGCCATAACAGTTTCTTGATATTAAATACAGGTCCATCCTTACAAACACAGAGGTTGCCCTCAGTGGTCTTCTCTACGCAACACAGACAGGCACCCAAACCACAAGCCATCAGATTCTCCAGTGAGACTTCACACTCAATGTCTTTTTCCCTAGCATAGCGAGCCACTGCCTTCATCATAGGTGTAGGGCCACAGGTATAAATCATATCAAAACACTCCTGTTGCAACAGCGAGTGATTGGTCACAACCCCCTTCTCACCCTCAGAGCCGTCCTCTGTCGTCACGCATACGCGCCCGTACTTTTTAAATTTATCAAGCATCAGCAAATCGTTGGCTGTTCTGGCACCCAACAGAAAGGTGGGTTCCACACCCTGTTCTTTCATCTGAGCACCCAAGTATAACAGAGGAGCCACACCTACACCACCACCAACAAGTAACACCCTGTGCAAAGCGATTCCGTTGCGTTGAAACGAAAATCCATGACCCAGTGGTAACACACAATTTAGTTTGTCACCAGAATTCAGTTCACCCAGTCGTCGTGTACCATCGCCAACCATTGCGACCATCAGCCACAGCTCGTTCTGTTCATGATCTACAAAGTTAATAGAAATAGGACGACGCAGGAAAGTCGTTGATGAGCCATCCACACGTACCTCCACAAACTGGCCGGGAAGCATCTCAGGTAATGGTTTGTCGTCCGTGAGTCGTATCAACACATGTTTCGGGCTGATACGCTCTACGGCTTTTACCGTCAAATCAAGGATATATTTCTTCATACTCAATTATTAATTATCAGAACATCTGGTTGCCATAACACCACTTCACCCGCATACAACGTTTTCTGCACATCGATAAGCCGCTGGTTGCTGGAACCACGAAACAGCAAATCGGGGTCGCGCAAGCTTTCGATATAGGGGCCGTCCACCAATACGTCGAGTTCATAAAGTAGTTCGCGCTGTGCCCGTGTAATCAGTGTCTCGTAGGTAAATCCAGTATAACACCAGATATCCTTGTTGGTCTGCGCATGTATGGCTCGTGCCAGTTCAGCAAAGCCGTCGCACTGATACATCGGGTCGCCACCAGAGAATGTTACGTTGGCATAAGGGTCTGCCACGATAATCTTCATCAGTTCCTGCGTGCTCATCTCCCTACCCTGGTTGAAAGCCCACGACTGCGGATTATGACAGCCCTTGCACGCATGACGACATCCAGCACAATAGATGGATGTCCTGAAGCCAGGGCCATCCACCATTGTATCTTCTATGATGTCAAGCACACGAATCATTCACCAAACAAATCCTGAGAGCCATGATCGATATGTGTCACACGATCGTTCAGTTCTGCCAACTTACCACTATTCCAACGATCTGTCGTACCAACCAGATAACCCGTGATGCGCTGCAACTTGTCGATGTTAGTACTTCCACACTTCGGACACTTATCCAGATGGTCGTCAGCATTCTCGTAGCCACAGTCCATACAACGATTGCGATTGTGGTTTACGGAGCCGTAACCCATATTCAACTGGTCCATCATATCTACCACACTCATAATGACCTGTGGATTATGTGTGGCATCACCGTCTATTTCAACATAGAAAATATGACCACCACGCGTCATCTCATGATAGGGTGCCTCGATTTCAGCCTTGTGGCGTGCACTACATTTATAATATACGGGCACATGGTTCGAGTTGGTGTAGTAATCACGATCCGTCACACCAGGAATCACACCAAACTGCTTGCGGTCGCGCTTCGTGAACTTGCCACTCAGACCCTCGGCAGGTGTTGCCAGTACAGAATAATTATGATGATAGCGGTCACAGAAATCGTTCACACGCTGACGCATATAGCTCACTATCTTCAATCCCAGTTCCTGGGCCTCCTCGCTCTCGCCATGATGCTTGCCAACCAATGCCACCAGACATTCTGCCAATCCGATGAAACCGATACCTAACGTACCCTGGTTGATGACACTCTCAATAGTATCTGTTGGTCCTAACTTGTCAGCACCAATCCACAGGCTCTTCATCAACAATGGGAACTGCTTGGCAAAGGCGGTCTTCTGGAACTGATAGCGGTCGTCCAACTGCTTGGCAGCCACCTCCAGCATATTGTCCAGCTTGGCAAAAAACATATCAATACGTTTCTGCTGATTCTTCTCCTCCATACACTCGATGGCGAGTTTCACGATATTAATCGTCGTAAACGACAGGTTGCCACGTCCAATAGAAGTGCGAGGTCCAAAGCGGTTCTCGAACACACGCGTACGACAGCCCATCGTTGCCACCTCGTGGATATAGCGCTTGGGATCATCAGCACGCCATTCAGCATCCTGGTTATACGTCGCATCAAGATTCAAGAAGTTGGGGAAGAACCTACGCGCCGTTACCTTACAAGCTAACTGATAAAGATCGAAATTGCGGTCTTCAGGCAGATAGTTCACACCACGTTTCTTCTTCCATATCTGGATGGGGAAGATAGCCGTTTCGCCATTACCCACACCTTCGTAAGTGGAGAGCAGGATTTCGCGCATGATGCAACGACCTTCGGCACTCGTATCCGTACCGTAGTTGATACTGGAGAACACTACTTGATTACCGCCACGTGAATGAATCGTGTTCATATTGTGGATGAAGGCCTCCATGGCCTGATGTACACGACTCACCGTCTTGTTGATAGCATGCTGCTGAGCACGTTCTTTACCCTGCAGACCATCCAACGGTTTCTTGATATAATCTATCAACGGTTCGTCATACAAATCCTTATAGCTTTCGCCATTCAGGTCCTCTAATGCCTTCAGTTCCTCGATATAGGTCAGACGCACGTAAGGAGCCAGATAGAAATCGAAGGCAGGAATAGCCTGACCACCATGCATCTCATTCTGACAACACTCCATCGAGATACAAGCCAAAACAGAAGCGGTCTCGATACGCTTAGCAGGACGCGAAGCCCCATGACCTGCTACAAAGCCACCATTCAGGATATTGTCCAACGGATGCTGTACACAAGTCAGCGACTTCGTGGGATAATAGTCTTTATCGTGGATGTGCAGATAGTTATGTTCTACAGCATCACGACTCTCACTTGACAAGAGATAATCGTCCACGAAAGGTTTGGTCGTCTCCGAAGCAAACTTCATCATCATGCCTGCAGGGGTATCTGCATTCATATTGGCATTCTCGCGCGTCACATCATTGCTCTTGATGTTCACGATATCCAGGAACACGTCGCGTGTCTTAGCCTTACGGGCAATCGAACGCTGGTTGCGATAGGCGATATATTTCTGGGCCACATCTTTGCGACTCGACTTCATCAGTTCCAGTTCTACCAAGTCCTGAATCTGCTCCACCGTCATCTGACTGTCGCCACGCTGGGCGATGTGGTCGGTAATCTGATACAACAGGCGTTCATCTTCGCCCTTATCCGTGTGCATCATGGCCTTGCGAATAGCAGCCATAATCTTCTGCTCGTTGAATCCAACGATGCGTCCGTCTCTTTTTACTACTGTCTGAATCATATCTCTTGTGTGTATTGCTTTAAGTTAAAGAATAATCCATATCAATATACCAATAACGGCAACAACAGCCCATAGGCGCCATTGCTTCATCATAGGCACGAAAGCCCTGCTCAGAGCCCGTTTGATGAAGGGTTTACGAGCCTCCTGCAACGTAGCACCGTTACCCAGCAAGTACTCCCACAACGACTGATACTGCTGCATGTCCTGCGTCCATGATTTACGTCCGCGAAGCCAAGCATGATAACCCTTCCACCCCACCAATGCTATTAATAATATAAGGTATACCGTCTTCATAGCTGTACCTGGTTTTGGGTTATACGCATGTTTACAGTCACTACCGTCGCACCATGCTCTGCAGCCTCCGCGAGTAAGCGTGCTGCACGTACGGCATCCTCATTGCTCAGTGCTTCCCGTGGCTCATCGACAATCAACAGCTTTTTGCCTGCGTGTGCCGCATGTTCCAACAGTCGCATGTAGTCTGTCGGCACCTCATCATACCCCTCTGGCACTTCCAAATACTGGGGTACGTAAGCCATCTGACGACGGAAGTAGGGAGCCGACAGAGGTGTCAGCAGTTCACCGTCAATAACGATGTGCCCCTCGTCAATAGGCAGAAAACCCATCAGGGCCCTCAGCAGCGTAGTCTTACCTTTGCCCTGTGAACCCATGATGCTCAGCACATTACCTTCGTTGACTGTCGCCGACAATCCGCGTATCTGCTGGCCTATTGTAACGTTATGTAGTTCCAACATCATATTTCAGTGTGCAAAGATACAAAAAATATTTGAGATAAAACGACTGATAATTCATAATAATTTGTTAATTTTGCAAGCGAAAATAAAACTCTTATGAAAAAACTATCTAGACGCATGCCTGCTGAGTGGGAACCACAAAGCATGGTTCAGCTGACGTGGCCCCATAAAGATACGGACTGGGCTCCCATTCTGTCCGAAATCACTGCAGTCTACGAAGAGATGGCACGTGAAATCAGTAAGCGTGAGCCACTACTCATTGTTGACAGCATTGCCCATAACGACACGTGGGCACGCGACCATGGGTTTATCACTGTGGAAGAGGATTCCGGCCTCTTTCTCCTAGATTTCTGCTTCAACGGTTGGGGAGAGAAATTTGAAGCTACACTTGATAATCAGATCAACCGCCACCTCTATGAACAAGGACTCGTAAAGGGTACTTACGAAGACCATTTGGATTTTGTACTGGAAGGTGGCTCGATAGAGAGTGACGGAAAAGGCACCATTTTTACGACTTCTTGTTGTTTGTTGGCCCCCCATCGCAACCAACCTTTAAGTCAACAAGAGATTGAGGACAAACTGAAGGCATATTTAGGTGCCAAGCGCATTGTCTGGCTGAATCATGGTTCACTCATTGGCGACGATACCGATGGGCATATTGACACATTGGTTCGCATTTGTCCTAATGATACCTTATTATATATAGGGGGGGATGAGCAACATCCCGACCTTGTGGAAATGGAAAAGGAACTACAGGCATTACGAACTTTGGACGGACGTCCTTATCGATTGCTGAAGTTGCCTTTGCCCCGCTCTATCTATGATGGCGACAACCGTCTGCCAGCCACTTATGCAAACTATCTGGTCATCAATGGTGCTGTACTGGTGCCTACCTATGCACAACCCGACCTTGATGCAGAAGCTATGCGTATCATTGGCGAGGCTTTCCCTGACAGGGAAATTGTAGGCATCGACTGCAGGGCGGTCATCAAGCAGCACGGTTCCCTGCACTGTTGCACCATGCAATATTATTGACAACACAACATTATTCAACACAATCACAACGTAATT
>JAFVHO010000190.1 GCA_017474485.1 Prevotella sp. | reverse complement strand
GGATACACCACAGAAAACATAACAGCCTCGATAGATCGCGAGGCTGTTCTTTTTCGCAACAATCCCCTTATTACCGAGGCCGACCCACTGGCTTCGCTCACCGTTGGCAATGGTCGTTTTGCCACAACGGTTGACGTCACTGGCATGCAGACCTATGTCGACGACTACAAGAACGGCATTCCTTTGACAGCCATGTGCGACCAGCTCTGGCACTCGTTTCCCAACACCCAGAATCTGAAACTTTCTGAAAGCGAAAAAACCTTCGACCTGGGGCATGGACATCAGGAGGTATATGCCGTAGAATACAAGAAGGGACGGGCTGCTGATCGTAACATTGCTGCCACGGAATACTTCCGAGTAAACCCTCACCGTCTGAATCTTGGAGTCGTCGGTTTGTCGCTGAAAACCGTTAAAGGACAGCCCATCCCCCTCAAAGACCTTACAGACATCCGCCAGCAACAGCAACTCTATCACGGGCAAATAGAATCACACTTTGTTGCCGATGGTTCTCCCATTGACGTAGTGACTATTGGACACCCCTCTCTGGCTGCCGTTTCATGGCGCATCTCTACACCCCTTCTTATGAAGGGACAGGCCTCCGTCACTATCCGCCTGCCTTATCCTACTGGCCGTCATGCCGACGATGCCGCAGACTGGACTAAGCCAGAACGTCACCAAAGCCGCATACTCATTCAGGATTCCAATCACGCAGAAATCGAGCACCGTCTCGACAGCACTACCTACTATATATGTATAAGGTGGGAAGGACAGGCCAAAATCGCTGAGACGGCAGCACACACTTTCACGCTCTCGACCGATGAAGACAATCTAGCTTTCGAGGTGGAATATCTCCCAAAGCCTGGACATCAAGAGCGCCACGTCATACTGCCCTTCCGTTTCTCCGATGCTCAAAAGGCCACCCAGAAGTTTTGGCACAAGTTTTGGACAGAAACAGCCTTTGTAGACTTCGGCCAATGCACAGACCCACGAGCCAAGGAGCTGGAACGTCGCGTGGTGCTCTCACAATACCAGACCCGTATCAATTGTGCCAACAACATGCCGCCACAGGAAACAGGTCTCACATACAATTCATGGTTTGGTCGCCCACACTTGGAGATGACATGGTGGCATGCTGTCGACTTTGCTCTTTGGAGTCAGCCGAAAGTCGTTGAACAAATGCTCGAATGGTACAACAAGGTTGCCGCACCCATAGCCAAGGATATCGCCGGGCGCCAGGGTTTCAAGGGCCTTCGCTGGATGAAGATGACCGACCCCTGGGCTGGCGAGGCACCCAGCAACACAGGTTCTTTCCTTATTTGGCAACAGCCCCACTACATCTATCTGGCTGAGGAAATGTATCGTGCCAACCCTACTGACGAAACATTAAAGAAGTATGCCGACAATGTCGAGGCAACGGCTGAGTTCATGGCCGACTTCGTCAGTTACGACCGGAAGACAGGCAAGTACTTTCTGCAAGGCGCCACCGCCATGCAGGAGTCTATGTCAAAAGATTTCTCGTACAACCATCCCTTCGAGTTAGCCTATTGGCACTATGGTCTCAACATTGCTAACCTTTGGCGCGAACGTATGGGCAAGCCCCGCCATCCAGAATGGGACAAGATTGTCACCCGGCTGGCACCCTTGCCTCTGACTATGGATGGGGTCATCACTGCCGGTTTGCCAAAGGGGGAAACTACCGGTTTGAAGAGTTTTGACCCCTTCGACGCTGTTGCCGCCGGAACCGCTCCCATATTATCCACTGAAACCTTTACTGACAAATGCCGCAATGACCATCCTGCCTGCCTTGGCGCCTTTGGCCTCCTTCCCTCGGCTAATTGCCTATTGCCAATAGCCAATTGCCAGGAGACCCTTGACTGGGTCATGAAAAACTGGAATTTCCAAACTACATGGGGATGGGATTATGGTATGATGGCAATGGCAGCCGCCCGTATAGGCGACAGCAAGACGGCACTCGACGCCCTTCTCATCAATACGCAGAAGAATACCTATCTGAAGAACGGTCATAACTTCCAAACCGCCGATCGTTTACGTCTTTATCTTCCTGGCAATGGAGCCCTGCTCACCGCTGTGGCCATGATGTGTGCCGGTTGGGACGGCTGCAAAGACGTTCTAAACCCAGGATTCCCCAAGGATGGCACATGGAATGTCCGCTGGGAAGGACTGCGACGCATGCAGTAGCATATTAAGCCATACATCCATATAAGTATAACATACCATTAAGTGGCGGTACCCCCAAGGATACCGCCACTTAATGGTTACCACAACGTATTATTGCCAATATTTACACCTCAAATGTCAGAATTTGCCCTATCACGTTGCAGGGAATTGTCTAATTTTGCACCATCGAACCAAACAAACTACTAATGATATACATAATTTAACAATTTAAACATTAACAGTATGAAAAAACTATTTACGCTTGCAAGTATGCTCGTGCTTTTGCTTGGAGTAACAACGGCAAAAGCACAATCAAAGATTCCCGGAGAGCTCGACCTTTCTACAACCGTTGTGGACGCCGGTACAGGAACACTGCACGGTTCAGCTGGATGGACCGGCTCAATCATCGACTGGATGACCAAGGGCAACACTGCCACCATCCAGTTTGAGAACACCAAGGCCAACACAAAGTACAACATCGTGAGCTACGGCGGTACAAACCAGTCGCAGGTTGTGGTTAACTTCAAGATTACCGCTGCCGACGGCACTGTGTTCTACGATGCTACTACAGAGCCATACACTACTGGAGGCTTCGGTGACAAGAAGGCCAATAAGAGTCTGCCCACCACCAACCCCATGCCTGCCGGCAACTTCACTCTGGTGATGACATACGACAACTTGGAGGAGGGACAGTCGTTAACGGTAAACATCAGTAAAGTCGAGTTTTTAGATTCTGAAGCCCAGTCCGAAGAATCTACCACCACACAGTTAGGGCTCAACATTCCCGGTGTATTGGACGGTTCGAAGGCCACTATCGAGAAGAACTGCTCATGGGGTAGTACGCCCAGTTGTGATGAGACCAACAATTTCAACTGGGTTGGCGACGGTGACATCATCTCCTTCCCCATCACCAACACAAAGACTTCAGCATACGCCATTTCATTTGATACCGCTACACCATGTGAGCCAGTCACCATCGACTTTCTTCTAACCGATACCAACGGTCAGACCGTGTATGGCCAAACCGCAAATGTGGTGTGTACAGGTGTTGACGGTGGCGACTGGGCTTTCAAGCCAGAGGGTCACAACACCTCTCTGCCCAACACTGATGTTTTACCCGCAGGCAATTACACGCTGAAACTGACCTTCCATCAGGGGACCAACTACGAGAACTTCACCACTAATTTGAAAGACATAACGTTCGAAGCTGTCGCCAGTGGCAATAGTGGTGACTCGTTCGACGTTGACCTCTCAACTGTTGACGTTTCTGAATCGCAAGGTAATAAGACCCTGCACTACATGGACGAGGGTGACGAGAATTGCCCGCGTCTGGACTATCCGTCAGCCGGCGATGTAGCCAAGTTCGCTATTAGTATTCCCAAAACTTCTACCTATCAGATGAGCATTAACTATGCCACCCCGATGACTGGCATGTTTATGATCTGGACACTGACCGATGCCAATGGTAACGAAATGTACAACGAAATGTTCAATCTCGACCCGACAGGTGCTCCTGGCGACTTCTGGACTATCTATAAGGATTTTGACAATATTCCTCAGACCGCCATATTGCCCGCAGGCGATTATACGCTGCGAATGAAGTACAACATCGACAAGAACGGCACCGTCACGCCTGGCTCTTATAACGGCGAGGAGAACAAGAACTTCCACGTCAACATCAAACGCATCACCTTCACCGCTGCTACAGGTGAGGCTCCTGTAACAGCCAGCTTCGTACGTCTGAGTGGCGACAATTTGAATGTGGAGGCTTCAACACCTGATCTCTACCAGTTCGATAATGCCGAAGGCTTTACCCTCACCATGAATGCCCGTGACCTGAGCAAGCAGAAACAGACTTGGACTGATCCTGACGGCATTATTCAGACCGATTACATCAACATCAAGAACAACGACCCTGTTATCATCAATGTACCAGAGGGTAAGAAAATCTATGCTCTGGCTATTGGCGGTTCTGCACAGTCTGCTGACCGCAACATGAACTATATCTACAAGATTGACGTGGATGACACGAACTTCTTCACTGATGCCATCGGCACTGGTGTAAAAGAGGACGCTACTATCAGCAGTTCAGCAACCTACCCCATCAAGGTGGACGGGAACAGCCCACGCTTCGCACTGCTCGACTTTACTGGGGCACCGGCAGCAAAGAGCGTCTCTATCACTTGTTCAGGCAATGTACAGCAAAATAGTTGGTTCCAACTCTACATCACTGAGGCTGATGCAAATGCCGTTCTTGGCAAGGGCACACCCGAAGAACAGAAAGATGGTGTCATTTTCTCTTGGGAGGGTGCTGAAGCCGGAGCTATTGTAAAGGGTGGCAATGTGACATTTGAAGGCGGCGACGAAGGTGAAAACCGCGTCAACTACGCTAACAAATCGGCTGCAGGTACTACTTTCTACACCTTAAGCCTGAACGGCAACAAGGCCAACATCAACGATGATGGCTATGAAAAGAACAAGACTCCACGCATCGTTATCGCACTCGACAAAGCTATCGAAGCTAACGACCAGATTTCTGTCAGTGCCTATACCAACAAAGGTGACGACAGCAAGATTTCCACCCCATATTTCCTATTCAGCAATGGAACAGAACTGACGGATGACAACAAGACTTATATAGATCTTGGCTATGATTCCAACACTGAACCGTCAACCCAGACATACACCGTACCTGAGGCAGCCGCAGGCAGCACTTCGTTCAAGATTACCCGCTCAATGACAGGCACCAACCTCTTCATTACCAAGTTGGTCGTTACGCGTGGTGGCACCACAGGTATAACAGAGAAGACCGTTATAAATTCTGTCATGAACAACATCATCTTTAATCTGGCTGGTCAGAAGGTAGGAGCAGACTATAAAGGCATCGTCATCAAGAACGGTCGCAAGTTCATCCAAAAGTAATATGGAACATAAGATAACTATTAATTTATGAATAATAGACGTATATCTAAAACCTTAGGGCTGCTGATGGCAGCTCTAAGTTTCACTGGTACTATCACTGCTCAGGAGACAATGGCTCACTGGTCGTTCAACTACGACTATACGATCAGTAACGGCATCGGAACGCCCAATGCCAAAGAGGTGACGGGCAACGGTAGCGTAAACCTGCATAATGTGAAGCTGAAGGCCAATGATATGTTCCTACCATTTGAAGAGGCTACGCTGACAGCCTATCGCTCTACACTTGCTGTTGAGCCCAATCAAGTAAGTGCCCAAGACAACAAGGGTGCTTATTTAGAGGTACAAGCTATCAACTGTGACGGTGCAGCACTTCACATGACCAGTCCTGTCCCGACTCCCCTGACGGCAAACACAAGTTTCAACTATGCCGACAAGACCGTCAGTTTTCCTGATGGCAAGCAGTACAGCTACCAGAATCCCTATAATTATTTTGAGATAGAGGTCAATACCAAGAACTACAGGGAGACGATGGAACTGGAACTGAAGGCTGCCGGCCACAACAGCCAGCAGCAGTACTATGCCATTGCCTACTCTACTGACAAGACCACATGGACAGTCGTTGGCGACGAATACTTGACAGGTGCCAGTTACAACCGATGGGTAAACCAGAAGGTTCAACTGCCTATCGGTAAACAGGATAAAGCCTTCATACGCATCTTCCCAGCCAAGAACTGGGTAGGCGGTGGCAACAACGTCAACGGTGACAACCAGTTCGATTTGGATGACGTGTGGCTGAGAGGCGAGTTTGATGCCAAGCTGGCGCGTATCACAGCCATCAGCGTTGCTGGCCAAACGGTGACAGCTACCAGCGACGGTTACGAATGTCGTCTGCCCAAGAGCTATACTGACAAGACTACCACTTTCACCGTGACTACCGAAAACGCCAAGATAAAAGTCTACGCAGAGGAGGAGACCAGCGAAGACGAGGTTGAAGTGACTAACAATGGTGATGGCAGTTACACGCTGGAAACACCCCGCGCCAATAACACAACAAATATCATACTGACCGTAAGCGCCGACGGCGATGCAGTAGTAGTAAACAAGTCATGTATGTTCCGGCTTTTCCATGCCGGTGAGCTACAACTGCGCTCGCTATTCGTGGATGGTGTTGCCGTTGATGCCGCAGTACGTAATGCCATCAATACCGGTGATGCCTATATTGCCACGCTATCAGGGAACATCTATACCCATCTGCCTTCCGTAACAGCTGTTGCCAACGACGGCACAGAGCCAGAGGTGAGCGCAGGGATGGATGGCACTACAGCCGTCTACACCATCAAGGGAGCCGACAGGACCTTTACACTTCACATCGAGGGGGTCTATCTCTACACAATGGGCGACAAGGACGAAGAGTACCGCATCACCTATAGTGCCGACGGCAAGTCTGCCTACGATCCACAGGACAAGTGGACAGATGGATGGACGGACGGACTTTACACGCTACGCACAACCAGTCTCGACGGTTGGGGCGGACAGCAGTTCAAGTTCAATGCCGCCGACAACGTCCTTGAAGTACCAGGGGGCGTAGTCGTCAAGACATTCACTTTAGAAAAATACGGAGCAAACTACGGCGACGGAGAGGGACTGACCAGTATGTCATCAGAGGGAGCCACTTTCCGTATTCCTACCAATCATGGCTATACTCGTGGCGGACGCGACAATCTGACCGTCATGGTAGAGAACCACAAAGCCGGCGAACCCATTGCATTCACCATCACTGGTGGCAACCAGCCATACGCCCAACTACTGCTGGTTATCGAGAAGACCAACCCTGGCACAACACCCAAGGTAATGAAACAGATGGCTAACGCCGTACGCAACCACGCCGTTGTCAGCGTAACTTTCGACCGCGAAATGGCTGCCTGCGACGTCAACTTCGAGGGAAGCGGGATACATGCTGACACTGGTACCACACTGAACTTCGGTGTGACAGGACTGGACTATTCCAAGGCATATACGTTTACAATTCCAGCCGGACAGGCTGAGGACTTGTTTGGCAACAAGACCACTGAGGACATCGTAGTCAATTTCCAGACCAATCAGCAACAGCCCGTGGAAAAGAAAGTCTTCGACTATGTGGTGGGCAATGCTGCTGAATTCACCGCTGCCATCAAGGCTATCGGTACCAGTACCGCCAAGGACCTGGAGCGTGTCACTATCTTCATGAAAAACGGTGACTATGACTTTGGCGAGAACAACGAACAGCGCATCAACCGTGGCTACGTTTCTATTATTGGGCAGAGCCGCGACGGCGTGCTGATTCACGGCACACGTACTGGTATCTCTAACCCCATTCTGAACATCCGCGACCGCGAGGGATTCTATCTGCAAGACCTGACAGCCCGCAACGACCTTGACTTCCGTGCTGCAGCCCGCAAAGGTGTGGGTGTAGCCATTTATGGTGGTAACAAGAGCATCATGAAGAACGTCTGCATGCAGTCACAGCAGGATACCCAGGTGACAGGCGAACGCTCGTACTTCGACCACTGCCGCATTCAGGGTACCGTCGACTACATTTGTGGAGGTGGCGACCAGTTCTACGACCAGTGCGAACTCATCATGGAGGGACCGGGCAGCGTCATTTCAGCACCCTCTACCACCAGCACTACCAAGTGGGGGTATGTGTTCAGCCATTGCACCATCGATCGTGCCGAATCTGGTGCAGGTGCTACCATGAAGGACAAGGGCGACTACAGTCTGAGCCGTCCCTGGCAGAACTATCCAGCAACCTATTATCTGTTCACCAAGATGATGATTCAGCCCAGCGACAACGGCTATACTTCCATGGGTAATCTGCCCACCCGCTTCTACGAATACGGATCAGTTGACAAGGATGGCAATGAGATAGACCTCAGCGTACGTGGCAACTCGCCCACCTCGACAAACACCTATGTGCCTGTCATCACCTCTGAAGAGGCTAAGAATTTTACCATCATGAATATCTTAGGAGGTTCCGACGGCTGGCTTCCAACCGACTACACTGTGCTGACCAATGCACCTGTGGTAAGCGTCAACGGCAAGACCCTGTCATGGGAGGCTGATGACCAGGTGCGCTGCTACGTCATTTTCAAGGACGGACAATATGTGGCCAATACCATTGAGACCAGCTACACCGTGGCTGATGGCGGTGTCTACACTATTCGTACGGCCAACGAGATGGGCGGTCTGAGCACAGAGTCTACCAGCGTAACGGTTGGTGGAACCAGCATCAACGCCCTGCGCAACGGTTCACAGTTTTTTACCAATGCCCGCTACAATATGAATGGTCAGCGCGTCAGCGACAACTATAAGGGCATTGTCATTATGAATGGTACAAAATTAGTTAATAGAAGATGAGTCCTTCCCGCTACGGTATTCGCTCGGTGTTACACCCAAGAACTTCTTGAACACCTTGCTGAAATATTTCGGGTCGGAAAAGCCTGTACGATAGCAGGCCTCAGAAACGGTCAGTCCCTGGTCACGCATCAACTGGGCTGACCGTTCTACATGATAGCGCCGGTAGAAGTCAACAGGCGTCAGGCCCGTAATGGTGCGTATCTTATTATAGAATAAGGTGCGGCTCATACCGACATGTTCTGCCAGTTCCTGAATGGGCGTATTGTCAGCCAGATGGTCTTCCATATAGGTGCGCAACTGCTGCATCATGTCCTGGTCAATCTGTGCCAGGCGACGCTCCACACCGCTATTGTCCGCTGGCAGTTCCAGCATAGTGGCAGTCATGGAAGACCTGGCAAACTGTGAAAGATAGTACTGCTGCTGTTGTTGCTGCTTTTGCAGGATGGCGGCAATGCGCACGCGCAGATAGTCGGTACTGAAGGGCTTGACAATATAGTCATCCACACCCTGTGAGGCACCACGAATGCGGTCGTCCAGCGTGCTGTTGGCCGTCAGCAGCACAATGGGGATATGGCTGGTTTCAGACTGTTGTTTCAGTGCTTCCACCAGCTGCCATCCGTTCATGCGCGGCATGTTGACATCGCTGATGATGAGGTCTGGCTGACGGTCGGTGGCTTTCTCCAGGCCGTCTTGTCCGTCAGTAGCCTGCAGCACCTGATAGTCAGTTTGCAGGACACCACTGACAAACTGAAGCATCTCGGCATCGTCCTCGACCACCATAATGCTGACGGTATCTACCTGAGGAGGATTAGCCTGCACGACGTCATTTCCTGTTTCTGTTGCTATCTGTCGCTCAGTGCCTGTCATCATCCGTGTGTTCTCATCACCCGCAAACTGCTCATGTCCCTTTTGGAATATCACTTTGAAGCGTGAGCCCTCTCCCTCCTTGCTCTCTACTTGCAGCGTGGCATGATGAAGTTCAGCCAATTCCCTGACCAGCGAAAGACCGATGCCGGTCGACGACTTCATGTAGTTGTCTGTCAAGATGGTTTCGAAACGGGCAAACAGCTTGCCGACGACATGCTGTGGCATACCCTTGCCGGTGTCGCAGACGGTGGCTGCTACGCTGTTAGCATCGCTCTCCAGCTCAATCCATATCCGCTTGCCTAAAGCGGTGTACTTAAAGGCGTTGGAGAGCAGGTTGAAGAATATCTTCTGCACCTTGTCACGGTCGCCCCAGATAAAGGCAGCCTCCGAGGTGCGGTCGTCAAGGGTGAAGTCTATCTGGTGGTCATTGGCCAGATAGCGGAAGTCTGCCATTACCTCGGTCAGTTCGGCTTTCAGGTCCATCCGTTCTATCAGTAGGTGCATCTTGCTGTTCTGTATCTTGCGGAAGTCCAGTATCTGGTTGACCAGTGTCAGCATGCGGCGGGTGTTGCTGCGTATCAGCGTCAGGTAGCCACGGTTCCGGTCGGTCAGCGTCTGGTCGTGCAGCATTTCGCTGACGGGACCATCTATGAGCGTAAGGGGCGTCCGCAGGTCGTGGCTGATGTTGGTGAAGTAGCGCAGCTTCATCTCCGAAAGCCGTTTCTCGAAGTCGGCATTCAGGCGCAGTCGGTAGACATACATGGCGACGAGCAGCACAAGACCGACGGCCAACAGCCCCAGAACGGTATAGAGCAGCCAAGCCCACGGTGTCTCCCAGAAGGTGGGCTGAACGATGATGGTCACGCGGCGAGCCTGTTGGCTCCACGTACGGTTGTTGTCGGTGGCCTTGACAAGTAGCTGATGTGTACCTGCCCCTAAATTGAAGAAGCTGAGCGTACGGTGGCGCCCAGTCTTTATCCAGTCACGGTCGCGACCTTCCAACTGATAGGCATATTCCACAAGGTCGGTACCTTCCATGTCGAGGGCGGCAAACTCAATGGTGAAGTTGCGCTGGTTTTTGGCCAGCCTGATGGTGTCGCTGTTCAGAGAATACGGAACGGGCTTACCATTGGCCGCCAGCGACGTAATTAGAATGGGCGATGGAGCTGGCTGGTGACGTATGCCATGCAGGTTGGCGGTCAACAGCCCTTGTTCAGTGGCGAAACAGGTCATGCCATTGTCAAACCGTACGGGCGATGACCATGTATGGGTAATGGAGTCGGTCATATAGTCGACGGACGTCATGCTATTGGTATCGAGTTTCGACAGACCTTTCTCAAAAATAACCCATAGCTGGCCGTCACTGTCTGCAAAGGCCTGTAGGGTACGGTCTGAAGGGGCACCGGCATCAGTGTTCCAGGTTTCAAATTGCAGATTGTCTTGCAGCAGGCGGTCGGACGTCACACGGCACAGCCCTGCATGCGACGAGCAGACGTACAGGCCTCGTCCTTCGATATAGTTGACTGAGAGCGTGCCGTTGCTGGCCAGACTGTGCGGGTCGTCATTGATGCGCCGCGAATGGTAGAAGCGAATGGTCTCAGGTGCTGCAACATTATCTTTAAAGGTAAATATGCCGTCAGACGATGCCAAAGCTATCACATCGCCAGCCTTCGTCATGGAACGGATGCCATACAGCTGTTCATAGCCCGGAAAATTCTTGCAGCGGTTACGGTGATGGAGGAAGACGGTTCTGCCTTCCTCAGTGACCATCAAGTTCAGACCGCCACGCAGGGTGCCTACCCAGACGCGGTTGCCGTCGCAAAACACGGAGAATATCTCGTTATCGCTCAAACTGTAGGAATCGCCAGCATCATGAGCGTAGTGGGTCACACTGAACGCCGTCCCCAGGGGTGACAGCTTATAAACGCCCGCATCACGGCTCCCAAGGTAGACATTGCCGTCAGCATCGCTGTCCATGGCATAGATGCGAGCGATAACCGACTTAGCGGACAACAGTTTTCCAGACAGCGACACATATCCAATTTTCTTCCCTGCCCCGTCGCGTAACAATACGCTGCCGTCATTGTTGGTCTGCCAGATACGGCCCTGCCGGTCGCGATGCAGGGTCAGTACGTTTTCGTCTGTCTCCGACAACTCAAAAAAACGGCGCCGGGCAATGATGCGCTTGAACGACCCGTCGTCCATGATGGCCCATACCACACCAGCTGACGTCACGCGGGCCTGCTTGACATGCCTGACTAACGGCAGCCACTGACGGCTGTCAGGACAAAACCACTGCAGTTGGTGGTCGGTAACCCTCAGCCTATAGCCGTCGCGCACGAAGACGCCACTGTTATAGAGCCTCTGCCGTCCGGCCTTCATGCCTTTGGCACCTGCCAGTCGGTAGAACTTGTTAGTGGAAAAATCAAAGAGATAATAGTCCTCGTACGACCGGCACACCAGGTTGCCGTGAATGTCCTGCTGGACATCGTCAATACGCGAGTTGTCCAACTGGTTGCCGTCACCTGGGCGTACCTTATAGCACAGGAACTGATAACCGTCATAACGGTACAGACCGCCCCATGTCGACACCCATAACAGACCACGGCGGTCGGTAGTCAACCCCGTCACCAGGTTACCCTCCAAGGCATTTCTTCCAGAAAAGTCTGTAATGGTGGCTACGGGCTGAGCCGGCAGACGAAGCGCCAACAGCCAGAAGCCAAATACCAACAGCCAGTTCCTTGTCATAACCATAAGTTATTTTGACAAACAGACATTGTCGAAAAGTGTGGCACCGGCCTTGGCCTTTACCATAGCAGGTACGTCAGCAACAGGGGCTACGGCATAGTCGTATGGCACAGTCACCGTATAGGCTATGGAAGCTGGCAACTGCTTTGCTTCTGCTATGTAGTTGTCGGTTGTCCATGTCACTGCTGTGGCACCGTTCTGGCTATAGTAATGCTTCACGCCCGTTTCGAAGTAGTTGCCCTCTATCAGGAATTCTGAGTTCACACGCGGGTTGATGCAGTTGCTGGCAGTCGTGCTGCTATAGTAGTTGTTCAGCATGTGTATCCTGCCTGCACGCCCCATGGGCATGCGTTGCTTACAACCGGTTCCCCACCAATTAAAGGCGTATGTAATGTTCAGAAATCCAGTAGTCTCCCTGTCGCTATAGCCCACAAGGTTAGTGTTCTGATGCATATATGAATGTTCCGTATAACTGAACTTACACCAGCTGACGGTGATGAAGTCAGACATGCTGGTAATGTCGAAATTTCCGTCCATACCGTCCATAAATTCACAGTGGTCTATCCAACAGTTCTTGGTTCCACGGACACACGAAATAAGGTCGTTACCACCCACATCAATAGACCCTGGACCAACAAACACGATATTGCGGATGATGATGTTCTTGCAGCCCCTCAGGCTCAGGATGCCTGATTCGCGATAACGTTCTTGATGGTCGCCAGTCATTTCAATAATCATCTTTCGCGTATTGTATTCTGCCTCCTCCCTGACCATGTGTCCATTGGGCAGGGTACCACCGCCGCCATTGGTACTCATGCTAGGCACGCCTGCTGCATTCAGTGCTCTCCTAATGTCATCGGTTACATACCACTGGGTGCGAATACGAGCATGGTTGATACCCAACAGCGTTTTGTCATTCGTGATTATCTCGACATTGCTCGAAACCACAAAATCACCATTGGAACCATCCAAGACGATGATGTTGTTTTCACTATTCTCAATAGCGTCCTCGATTGTCTTCCTCATGTCCTGTCCGTTCGACTTCAAGACAACCACCTTGCCAGCAAAGTCCTTTGGTATGGGATAGGTATAGCATCCGCCACCATACATCTGATAAATACTGGCGGCATCCGTGCGCGACGTTCGCGTACAATAGCCAAATGGCTTGTCCTGGTCACAGTCAGCAGCAGCAATCGTCAGCGACAATGTCAATAGCGTAAAAAAAACTGTCAGTCTCATAGTTCGTTGTGATTTGTCTGCAAAATTACAAATAACTTATCAATCATGCAAATAAAACATACATTTAAAGTCCCGTAAACGTTTTAGTAATATTATTATATAGGTAATAGTCCAAAGTCAGAAAACTTTATGTATCTTTGCACCCGAAAACTACTAATAAAATCGTATCAAATATGAAGAAGTATCTAATTACGCTGATTGCAGTTTTAACAACAATCCTATCTGTAGCCCAGACGGAAGCCCCAGCTTTCCCCGGTGCTGAAGGTCACGGACGTTACACGACAGGGGGACGCAAAACTGATGGTTCTACCACAGTCGTTCATGTCACCAATCTTAATGACTCTGGTACAGGATCGCTTAGAGCAGCTGTAACAGGCGGAACATATCGTACCATTGTTTTCGACGTAGCAGGTGTCATTGCGCTTAAAAGTGATCTCAAATTCAAGGATCATATCACAGTCCTTGGTCAGACAGCTCCATACCCAGGCATCACCGTACGGTACTATACTGTCCAACCTGGTGGCGACAACGTTATCCGTTTTATCCGTTTCCGCCGCGGGCAAGAGAAAGACATCAACGATGGAGCCGATGCTATTTGGCAACGAAACAAAACGGGCATCATTTTAGACCATTGTTCCTTCTC
>JAFVHO010000189.1 GCA_017474485.1 Prevotella sp. | reverse complement strand
TACCCAAGGTGTACCCAAGGTCAAAAGACTAGCATTACCTTGGATAGAACCAGAGTACTGCTTGAGTAGTGTATGGATAGAGTGAAGGAACAAGTTTGTTAGTAATAATTAAATATTGTAGAAACTAATCATATAACAGTTTTGGTAAAAATCAAACAAGTCGGCATCGGCCGAATGGCATCAGGAACAATCGATGGCATCACGTATGTAACTCGTGGGGATGTAACCTTTGCGCGATCCACGCCCACTATGCCCGCACACGTCTATACCACTCCAGCAGCCAAAAAAGCTTGGTGGTTTAATCATTTTTTCAATACCAATTCGGGTTACGATTTAGAAACCTAACTCCTTCACCAATCCTCCGAATTTTGCGTTTCCCTCATTTTCGTACTTCCTCGTTCTTCCCAGTTTTGCCTTTATTTTCGGTCGAATTGCGTTAATCTTCCCAAATCCGTTGTTCTTTACAAGCTTTTTTCGTAACTTTGCAATCAAATATCCAAAACATAGAAGAGAAAATGAAACAAATGAGACTATGGATATGGGCCGCCATCCTGACTTGCGGCATCAGTTTATTGGCGTCGTGTTCGGTTGATGATAATCCTGTCGTGCCGACCGACGATGTGGAGGAACAACTCCAGAAGATGACCCTGCGCGAGAAGATAGGACAGATGTTCTATGTGCGCCCCGAGTGCCTGGACACTACTATTCATTTCAATCTGCCCAGTGGTGTAGACAGCGCTGCTGACGACATCAAGGAAATCAAGTTGCAGGCCGTCAACGAAACGATGAAGGGTGTGAACGAGAAATACCCTGTGGGTGGTGTCATTCTCTATGCGCACAACATCGAGGACGAGGCACAACTGGCCGCATTCATCCCACAGATACGTGCCTTGAACGGTTCGCCACTGCTCTGTATCGATGAGGAGGGTGGTCGTGTGGCTCGCATCGGTAGAAACCCGAACTTCAATGTGGAGACCTTTGTGTCGATGGATTCCATCGGCAAGACGGGTGACCCACAGAATGCCTACTACTGCGGCAACACCATCGGCACGTATTTGAGGAAGTACGGCTTCGACATCGACTTCGCCCCCGTGGCCGACGTGAACACCAACCCCGAGAATATCGTCATTGGCGCACGAGCCTTCTCCAGCGATCCTGCTGTGGCTGCTCCGATGGTGACCAGCTACCTGCAGGGACTGAAGGATGCCGGTGTGACGGGCTGTATCAAGCACTTCCCCGGGCATGGCGACACCAAGGCCGATACGCACTATGGCTATGCCCAGAGTCAGAAGACATGGGATGAGATGCTGTCTTGCGAGATGATTACCTTCAAGGCAGGTATCCAGTGGGGTTGTCAGCTCATCATGACGGCCCATATCGGCACGCCCAACGTGACGGGCTCGGAAATACCCAGCACCATGTCGAGTCTCATCCTGCAGGATAAATTGCGTGGTGAGTTAGGCTATCGGAACATCATTATCACCGATGCCATGGAGATGGGAGCCATCACCCAGCAGTACACTTGTGCCGAGGCCACCGTGGGCTGTATTTTGGCAGGCGTTGACATCGTGCTTGGTCCGCAGAACTTCGTCCAGGCCTTTGATGCCGTCATCGATGCTGTGGAGAAAGGTGTCATCACTGAGGAGCGGCTCAACCAAAGCGTGCGTCGCATCTTGATGCTCAAAAAGCAAAGGTAAAATAATGAGGAGGGTGTGTCAAAATAGGCATATCCTCTTTCTGTTTTATACGCACTCGCGTAACTGCTGACGAACCGCCTTGCGAGCCTGGCCAAGGCGGTTTTCTACTTGTTTGTAGGGGAGTGACAACTCTTGGGCAATATCGCTGACCTTCATGCCGTCGTAGATATGCAAGCGGTATATCTCACAACAGGCCTTGGGCAGGCGGGCCAAAGAGCGCTCCATACGCTCCATGAGTTGTTGGGCAGAGAAGATGGACTCCGTGTCGTCGTCTGAGGTCTGAGGTCTAAAGTCTGATGTCTGAATATAGTGCTCGTAGACTTCATAGACATGGCGACGGCGATAGTAGTCGCTCACGGCATGGCGAGCCATAGTATGGAGGAGGCTTGGTAAGGTTTGGGGAGTAATGAGGTGCTGGCCACGAAGCAGGCGCAGGAAAATATCCTGCACAATATCTTCTGCTTCGATGGCGTCAAGAGTACGCACCGCGATGAAACTTACCAGTTCATCGCGATGCATCAGATAATAGTTGGATAAAAGTTGGTTGTTATTCATTTATCACGCGTTGTATCGTTCCGTCCTCGTTGTAGAACAGGCGCTGAATCTTCAGCGAACGCAGATGGGTGATATCATTTGAGGGAACACAGTCGTGGTAGCACAGGTACCATTGTCCTTTGTACTCTACAATAGAGTGATGGGTAGTCCAACCTACGACGGGATCGAGGATAATGCCCTGATAACGGAATGGTCCGTAGGGGTTATCGCCAATAGCATAGCAGAGGAAGTGACTGTCACCAGTAGAATAAGAGAAATAGTACTTACCATTATACTTGTGCATCCATGAAGCCTCGAAGAAACGATGCGGGTTACCAGCCTTCATGGGCTCACCGTTCTCGTCGAGCACGACAACAGCACGAGGTGCCTCGGCAAACTGCTGGACATCGTCACTCATGCGAACAACGGCACTATTGATGGCAGGACTGTCGGCCTGCGTGAAGAGTTCACCCTTATGGTCGGGAGCGGCACCCAGATCAATGAGTCCGTTCTCTTCGCCATATTTACCGAAGACAGGAGCTAGACCATTGGGCAGTGGACGCCACCACTGGAGTTGTCCGCCCCAGAGGCCACCAAAGTAGCAGTATATCTGACCATCGTCGTCCTTAAACACGCAAGGATCGATAGAGAACGAGCCACGGATAGGCTTCTCCATAGGCTTGAACGGACCTTCGGGCTTGTCGGCTACAGCAACACCCAGGCGGAATACACCGTCGTAGGCCTTAGCAGAGAAAATCAGGTAGTATTTGCCATCCTTCTCAACGCAGTCATTATCCCACATTTGCTTCTCAGCCCAGGGCACATCTTTCACGTCGAGAATGACACCATGGTCAGTGGCATCGTCGTTCTCAACATCATCCCATGAGAGCACATGGTAGTCCTTCATCTGGAAGTGGCCACCATCATCATCAAATGCTGCTCCAGCCTCCCAGTCGTGAGAGGGATAGATGTAGAGTCGGCCGTTAAACACATTGGCTGAGGGGTCAGCCATATAGTCACTTGGAAAAAGATACTTTGGTTTCATAGTCGTTTGTTTTTATTTATAAAGTTTGATAATTTCGTTAATCACGGGTTTCTCCTTGTACTGACGGTCGAAGAGCAACGGATAGTTGGTGCGCCCCTTGACAGGCCAGCCATTAAGCCACGAACCTGCGTCGCTGACGCCCCACAGATTGATACGACTGATTTGTGCACGATGCTTATAATAGATTTTGAATAGTGCCAGCCAACGTGCATCAAGTTCCTTCTGCTTGTCTTTAGTCAGTCCGTCAACGTATGGGTTATATTTCTGTTGCAACTGGAAATTCTGGGCGATATCAGCACCACCAAAGCCCTCCGGGTTGGGCAGCACGTTGATGTCGAGCTCAGTCATCATCACTTTCACACCGCACGCGGCAAAAGCATCAATACTCTTTTCGTACTCGTCAAGGTTAGGATAGTCGAGACCATTGTGACTCTGCATGCCTACTCCATCGATGCGAAGTCCCTTAGCCTTCAGGTTCCTGACAAGACGGCACACGGCCTCACGCTTTTTTTCGCCAGCCATCGAGTAGTCATTATAGTAGAGCTCAGCGTCGGGGTCGGCCTCGTGGGCTGTACGGAAAGCTATCTCGATGAACTCCTCGCCCAGCAGACGGTAGTATGGGGAGTTGCGGAACGATCCGTCATCATTGATAGCCTCATTCACGACATCCCAACCATGAACCTGGCCCTTGAAGTGGCCTACAACGGTCTTGATGTGCTTGATGATGCGTGCTTTCAGTACTTCCTTTGAGGCGGGTGAAGCCGTGTAGCCATTAGTAAACCACCAGTCGGGAGCCTGCGAATGCCACACCAGACAGTGACCAATGACTTTCAGGTTGTGCTGTTCGCAATAGCTGACGAACTTGTCGGCCACACGGAAGTCGAAGATGCCCTCGGCAGGCGCCAGCGACTCGGGCTTCATGCAATTCTCAGCCACAGCACAATTAAAATGCTTGTCAAGTACGGCATCGGCTTCAGGTACCTGTCCGTCGCTCTGCCACTGGTTGACAGCAGCACCAATCAGGCAGTACTTCCCAATAGCGTCCTTCAGTCCTTGCGCCCCTGCAGGACTAAATAATAAAGAACAAATAATAAATAATAACGTTTCTTTCATTTTTTCAGTTTTTGCAGAGGACAACAACGGACTTACGCAGATAGTCCGATAAAGTCTGTTGTCATCCGCTGCTAAATATTATTTGTTGCGTTCCTCAATCTTCTTGTTGATGTCGTCGATGACCTCGTCAGTCAACTCATAACGGCTGATGATGAACATTGCCAGAGCCAACAGCATAGCGGGGATGACACAGACAAGCCACAGGATACCTTCCTCGGCAAAAGGAGTCTGGTCAATCACATTGCTGTTATAGCCAACGTATGCCAAGACAGCAGGACCGACAATACTACCAAAAGTCATACCAGCTTTGAAGAACAGTCCCGTCAGGGCGTTCACGATACCTGAAATACGACGGCCAGTGGTGTACTCGCCATAAGAAATCACTTCAGGAACCAGTGCCCACATATAACCCGTGGCCACAATCACACCCGTACTCTTGATGAACTGAGCCACATAAATCATCATCATGCTGGGACTCTCCATCTTAGAAATGAAGTATAGCATAATCATACCGATGATAGCAGCACCAAGGAAGAGGTAGAACATATTCTTCTTGCCGACCATACGCTTGAACCAGGGAACCAGCGGCATAAACAAGAATGCAGGGATTGAACCCAGAGCCATGAAGATAGACAACTCCTGAGCAGAGCCATGCAGATTGCTATTAATGAAATATGCTCCGGCAGCATTACCCACAGACATCATGGCAAAAGCAGTGATAAAGAAGAAGGCGAGTACGCGCAAGGGACGGTTGCTTACAAACTCTCTCCAAAGGTCGCTAACTTTTACATCATCTGTGGACTTGGCATCCATCACCACACGCTCCTTACACTGCGAGAAGCAGAACAAGAGCAGCAGGAAGCCTACGATGGCATAAATGGTCATCGTCGTGAACCATGCTGATGGATCTTTGGGAAGACTGTCAGACGGTGCACCAGCAATCAAGGCAATAAACAATGGCAGACCAGAGTTAACAGCCAGACCACCAAGGTTAGCCATAAACATACGTACTGAAGTAAGTACTGTAATTTCGTCTGTGTCACGGGTTAGCGAAGAATTCAATGCTCCATAAGGTACATTGATAAATGTATAGAGCAGTTGCATTGATACATATGTGACATACGCATATATCAATGACGGTGCAAAGCCATTATAAAAACACAAAATAGCGAATCCAGAAAGCGGAATGCCCACATAGAGCAGATAGGAGCGGTATTTACCGTAACGGGGGTTGCTCTTGTCAATGAGTGCACCCACAATGGGGTCCCAAATGACGTTGGCCACATTACCCACCAAGAACATGGTGGCCACGGCCGATGGTGTCAGTCCGTAAATGTCGGTGTAGAAGAATAGCAGGTAAGTACAAATTACCTGGAAAATAAGATTCTGTGCCAGGTCGCCTGAACCAAAACCGATTCGCTGCAACCAGGAGAGTTTGTAGAAGCCTTTAGCTCCTTCGTTTTCTGTAGATGCCATATTGATGAATAGTTTTTATTTATAATTTCTGAGCGCAAAGGTACAACATTTTTATGACAATGATATTTTGATATGTAACAAATACCTTCTTGATTTGTTTCATTTTGTAAGAATGAGCTGTTTTTCGACTGACAATTCGATTAATTTTTCTAATTTTGCATAGTTGAACTAACAAAAAACATATGAAACAAAAACTATTGATTTGCTGTTGGCTGTTAGCTGTTGGCTGTTGTCTGACAGTTGATGCAAAGATGACGCTTCCTCAACTGTTCCAGTCGGGCATGGTGCTACAGCGTGGCAAGCCTGTTCCCATTTGGGGTAAGGCCAATGCAGGCGAACAAATTGTGCTCAGTTGGCAGAAGAAGCAGTACACGGCCACAGCCGATGCTGAAGGCCGTTGGCGTGTCGACCTGCCTAAGATGAAAGCTGGCGGTCCTTACACTTTAGAAGTGAAAAGTGAGGGGGAAAACGGCGAGAAACTGGTGTTTGAAGACGTGATGGTAGGTGATGTATGGCTTCTGTCCGGCCAATCGAACATCGACGTGACCATTGAGCGCGTCTATCCCCAGTATGTCGACGAAATCGAAGCCTTCAACATCCCTCAGGTCCGTTTGTTCCGCGTGCAGAACGAAACTAACACACATGGTGTGCAGGACGACATCCGTCGTACCAACATTAATTGGAAGCCACTGACCAAGCAGAATGCCTGGCTCTTCTCGGCTGTGGGCTCTTTCCTTGGCAAGCGTATGTGGGAGAAAAACAAGGTACCTCAAGGCATTATTGTCAACAGCTGGGGCGGAACACCCATCGAGGCATGGATTAGTGCCGACTCGCTGATGAAAGACTATCCCATGCTGATTAAGAGACTAGCTTTCTACCAGAATGACCAGTATGTCAGGGCACAAGCACAGGCTAATAACGAAGCGAACAAGCGTTGGAGTGAACTGCTGGACAAGGTAGATGGCGCATCATCTTATCAGCTTTCCACGTACAAAGACGATGATTGGAAGACTATCGACCAAAACAACTGGACATGGCGTGGAACGGGTTCAGTATGGCTCCGTCAGCATGTTAATATAGATAAGGAACACGCGGGAAAGCCTGCCCGCCTGTTGCTGGGTACGCTCTTCGACCAAGATATCACCTACATGAACGGCAAGGAGATTGGCCATACCTACTACCAGTATCCGCCACGCCGATATGACATTCCAGAAGGACTGTTGCGCGAGGGTGACAATGTGATTGCCGTGCGTTTTATCAACAAATACGGTGCCGTACACTTCATTCCCGAGAAACCCTATCTGATAGCTTTTGGTGACGATCGTTTCTCGCAGAATCCCATGCCGAAGGATGTTATTCCCCTTGGCAAGACATGGAAGATGCATGTTGGTGCCGAGATGCCTTCATGTCCCAGTGGCGACGTTTCACTACAGAACATACCGACCACACTCTATAATGCCGTACTCTACCCCTTGGCACCATACGCTATCAATGGTATCGTCTGGTATCAGGGCGAGTCAAATACGGGCAACCCTACCCCATACGCCGACTATCTGAAGAAACTGATGGGTTGCTGGCGCGACCGTTGGCAAGAGCAGTTACCCTTCTGTATTGTACAGTTAGCTAACTATGACGGACGTCAGCAGACAGGCAATCCACGACCTATTACGCCTGAGGACAATCCTGTCAACAGCAACTGGGCACGTCTGCGTGAAGCTCAACGTCTGACTGCCAAGGCTGACGCCCGTGCAGAACTAGCTGTAATCAATGATTTGGGTGAGACGGTGGATATCCATCCTTTACGTAAGAAGGAAGTTGCCGAACGTGTAGGTCTCTGTTTCGACCGCCTTATATATAACAATAAGGTGAAACTGTCGCCCGAAGTAGTGTCTATTGAAGTGCAAGACAACAGTGTGGTACTTACGCTCGACCAGCCCGTACAGGCTGGAACTCTCTTTGACTTTGAACTGGCAGGTCCAGACGGACGTTTCTTGAATACAGAAGCAGAAGTCCTGGCTAATAATCCTACCGCCATCATACTACGTAAAGCGGTAACTATGCCCAAGAAAGTACGTTACGCATGGAAAGACAACCCGACACGCGCTAACGTTCGTAACCTCTCTGGACTTCCAATGTCATCCTTTGAAATGAATTTTTAACTCATTTTCTGGTGAAAAACGTGTAAAATTGAACAAAAAAACGGCAAAAAATGCATAATGATACAAATAAAAAAGTTTGTGACACTTGCGATAATGCCCATATCGATTTTTTGCACTATCTTTGCACCAGAAAACTAAAACTTTCAACCAAATGCGAAATAGATTTGTTTTAGTAATATTATCATTAGTAGTTTGTTTTGTAACCACAGAGGCTGCTGGAAAGCGTTCCAGCAGCACTGATGGCTTTGTAAAGAACCCTATGCTTTGGGCTGACGTGCCCGATCCCGACATTATACGCGTGGGCGATACCTTTTATTTGGTAACGACCACCATGCACCTGATGCCAGGCGCACCTATCATGAGTTCCAAAGACTTCCTGAACTGGAAAACAGTAGGTTACGTCTTTGACAAACTAACCGATTCACCCAAATATGACTTTCAGGAAGGTACTGTCTACGGACGAGGACAGTGGGCTACCTCACTGAAATATCATGATGGTAAATTCTGGGCATTGTTAGCGCCCAATGAGGCAGGTGCCATGGGTGACACCTATATCTTTACTGCCGAGAAGGCTGAAGGTCCATGGACAATCCATTCACGTCTACGCCATTTCCACGATGCTACCCTATTCTTCGATGACGACGGCACGCCCTACGTATTCTTCGGCACTGGCGAGATGTGTCAGTTGACACGCGACCTGAAGGGTGTCGTCGAAGGCAGCCATCGCCATTATTTCCAGCGTGAGGCTGATGAGCGTGGTCTCCTTGAGGGTACACGCGTCATCAAGCATAACGGTACCTATTACGCCTTGCTCATCAGTCATGTCTATGCACCAGGACGTCATCGTCGTGAGGTATGCTATCGCACCAAAGACTTGAAGGGTACGTGGGAAAAGAATACCATTCTGGAGAGCGACTTTGGCGGTTTTTCTTATTTGGCGCAGGGTACTATCGTCGACACCGAAGAGGGCGACTGGTACGGCATCATGTTCCAGGATCGTGGTGGTGTAGGTCGTGTGCTCACACTATCACCTGTCCGCTGGATTGACGGTTGGCCACAGTTGGGCGACGAAAATGGTAAGGTGCCCGACGTGATGCGTGTCTATAAGAGCGGTCAGCCCGAGACTCATATTGTCTGTGCTGATGATTTCTCTTCGTCGAAGTTAGGCCTCCACTGGCAATGGAACCACAATCCCATTGACAATGCCTGGAGTCTGACTGAACGCCCAGGGTTCTTGCGCCTAAAAACCAATCGTGTGGTGGAGAATCTCTATCTGGCTCCCAACACGCTGACACAGCGCATGGAAGGTCCGACATGCAGTGGTTCCATTGTGATGGACTTGACAAAGATGAAGGATGGCGACTGTGCCGGCCTTGCTGCCTTCAATGGCGATTCCGGTGTGCTGACCATCAAGAAGAAGGGTAAGAAGCTGACGCTCGAAATGAGTGAGCAGAAGGTTCAGCTCGACAATCGCACCAAAGCTGTCACCAATCTTGATGAAAAGGTGATAGAAAGCGTTGAACTGAAGCAAAACAAGATATGGCTGCGCCTGGATGGTGATTTCCAACCCCGCCATAACGATGCCGCCAACTTCTACTATAGCCTCGATGGAGAACAGTGGACACAGATTGGCACCAAGAACTACCGTATGATTTTCGACTATCGACGTTTCTTCATGGGGTCAAAGTTCGCCATTTTCAACTATGCTACCAAGAAAGCTGGCGGCTATGTTGATGTCGATAGTTTCGACTACGATGTAACAGAGAAATAAGTTTTTTACCCCTATTTTGCAAACTGGACTTTGCGTTTTGTAACATTAAGGCATGTTACATGACGTAAAGTTCAGTTTTTTTTGGTACTTTGTAAAGAATTTCTTATCTTTGCCAAAGTTTTCTAAACCGAAACAACTATTATTGATATTACAAGACATGAAACATACAGTTCTTGCATACAGGACTATAAGCAAGCGTTATGCGTTGCTGTTTTTCCTTACATATCTTTTCCTGAGCATACATGCCCAGATGGGTAAGTCGTTCGATGCCGACAAACAGATGTCCAGTAGTTTCACGACACAAGTATTTCAAGATCGCGATGGCTTTATCTGGATAGCCACTCGTAATGGCTTGAATCGCTATGACGGTTACCAGTTCCGCATTCTGAAGCACGATTCACGACAGAAGAATGGTTTGGCCAGTAACTATGTGAACTGTATGATGCAGGACCAGCATGGTCTATATTATATAGGTATGTATGGCGCCTTGCAGACCTACGACGGTTATCGTTTCCGCAACATTACCACCTATAATCTTGATGGGAATACTCAGCCCCCTTATGTCACCTGTCTATTGGAACGTCAGAACGGCAACATCCTCATTGGTACGTCTGGCTTAGGTTTGCTGCGCCTTGACAATAAGAATGAGGCCCGCCCTGTAGGCGGTAAGCTGTCTAACGTGATTTCTATTCTCCGCATGATGGAGGACAACAAGCAGCGTCTGTGGCTGGTGACGGAAAACATGGGTCTGCTGTGCTATGACGGCAATACGGTCAAGGGCTATTTCCAGTCAGAACAGGAGGCAGGTATGATGCGTGACATCTGTCAGGATGGCGAGGGCCGTATCTTCATTGCCACTGCCCATGCCGGTGTGTTTGAACTGGTTGGCGACACGCCACGCCATATTGATGCCACAGGCACCAAACACGTCTCTACCCTCTACCCCAATAATCGCGGTCATATCATGATAGGTTACGACGGCTTGGGGTTGGGTATCTATAATCCAGATAATGGCAACTACATTGACAACCCCTACTACAGCCGTGATGTAGACCTCAGTACAGCTAAAGTATATAGCATCTACGTGGACGAGAACAGCAACGTATGGCTGGGTCTGCTCCAGAAAGGTATCTACATGCACCCCGGCAAGTCCATAGGTTTTGGCTATATGGGTTACAAGCTGGGCACCCAGAACACCATCGGCACGGCTTGCGTGACCAGTGTCATGGGCAGCACGAACGGCAACCATTGGATAGGCACCGACAAGGACGGCCTCTACTGTCAGAACGAGAACAACCTGCCTATCAAGCATTTCAAGGACAATTTCCCTGCCACCGTTCTCTCTATCTGTGAAGATACCCATCAGCGCATCTGGGTTGGCAGTTATAAGGAAGGGTTTGGATGGATTGACCAGAAAACCATGAGCTACCATCCATATCGTCTGCCTCAGGGGAATAATGTCAGCGTGTTCAGCATGGTTTGCGACCCACAGGGTAATCTTTGGCTCGGTACGATGGGTAACGGTCTGTTGCGCTTTAATCCTGAAACCAACGACATCAAGCAATATGTGGAGACTGAGAAGGCAACCACTAACCGCAAGGTGAACAGCATCACCAATGATTATATTTCCAAGATTTCCATTTCACCTGACGGCAAGCGCATCTACCTCGGCACAACGATGGGTGTCTGCGCGTTCGATATTGCCAAGGAGAGCTGGTTATCCACGTTCGGCGTGAACTGTCTGAACTATGGTACACCCGTACGTGTGCTGCGCGAGTTCAACGGTGACCTGTATGTAGGTACCAACAACGGTCTTGAGTGTTACAATATGAAGACGGGGCGCAAGGCGAATCGCGTCTTTGTAGCCGGACTAACCGATAACGGTATCAGCGGTATCGAACCTGACAAGCAGGGCCACCTCTGGATATCCACCGATCACGGTCTGTTCCGCATGAATCCCAAGACGGGCAAGACCGACGACTATTATGCCGACAACGGTCTGCAGGGCAACGAATTCAGCGATGGTGCCTCATGGGTCATGCCTGACGGTCGTATGATGTTTGGCGGATTGGCTGGCATCACATGGTTCAATCCCGCAGACATCCGTCAGAGCAACTGGAAGGCTGAAGTCAAGCTAACTGGTTTCAGTGTCAATGGTGAACCTGTCACCCCAGGAACCATGTCTGGCTTCTGGCATGTCGTCGACACCACCGTCATTGCTGCCGACCGCTTCGTGCTGAGTCCTAGCGACAACACCTTTGCTATCCAACTGTCTACACTGTCATACGACAATCCAGAGCATATCGTCTACCGCTACCGCATCAACAACGAGGAGTGGGTACGTATGCAGCCTGGTGTCAACGAGATAACGCTCAGTCATCTGCGACCTGGTGACTATGATTTCTGCGTGGTGGCCGAACAGAACGGTATCAGCACACCCGAGCGTTGTTTCCGCGTGGTCATCCATGCACCCTGGTACCGCACACCTTTTGCCTATGCCGTCTATCTGCTGGCACTTTTGGGAGGTTTCCTCTACTATCGTCGGCAGCATGCGCACAAGGAACAGGACCGTCTGCGCCTGCAGGAACATATCCATGCCGAGGAGATGGCCGATACCAAGCTGAAGTTCTTTATGAACATCTCGCACGAGATACGTACGCCTATGACGCTTATCGTTACACCCTTGCTGTCGTTGATCAAACAGGACGATGATCCGCACCGTCGCAGCATCTATGAGACTATCCGTCGTAACGCCGAGCGTATTCTCGGACTCATCAACCAGATGATGGACCTGCGTAAAATTGACAAGGGACAGATGCAGATGCATATGTGTGAGACTGAGATCGTCAGCTTCATCGGCGATATCTATACCCTATTCACTCAACAGGCCAAATCGAAGAACGTAAAGTTCCTCTACGAACGTGACACGCAGGAACTACCTGTCTGGATTGACCGCGACAACTTTGACAAGATTATTGTCAACCTTCTCTCCAACGCCTTCAAGTTCACGCCTGTCGGTGGACAGATTATGATACGTCTGACCCACGATGTCAATCAGGTTACCATTGCCATCCGCGACAGTGGTCCTGGTATTCCTGCCGACAAACTGGACCAGATATTCCAGCGCTTCTATCAGGCACCTGTTAGCATCGATGAACGTAACCTTGGTACGGGCATTGGCCTTGACCTGACACGCTCGCTTGTCGAGCTGCATCATGGTACCATTCGCGTACAAAACAACCAGGGAGAGAAGGGTTGCGAGTTCTTTGTGACCATACCTTTGGGCTGCGCACACCTGAAGCCGGAAGAGATAGTGGACGAGGTCCCGGAAACGACACCTGCTACCAGTCTTATCGATGATACCGAGCCAGAAGTAACGCCCGAACAGCAGAAAGAGACAACCGACGAGCTGCCTAAGGCTGGCCGCCGACAGCGTATAGTCATTGTAGAGGACGACGAGGAAATCCGCGAATTCCTGCGTGGCGAACTATCTTCCGACTATGACGTGGCAGCCTGCATCAATGGTCGCGAGGGTCTTTCCGAAGTGCTCCGTACTGTACCGGACTTGGTGATTTCCGATGTGATGATGCCTGAGATGGACGGCAACACCATGTGCTCGAAAATCAAGTCCAACGCCACCACCAGCCACATTCCTGTCATCCTGCTCACAGCCAAGAGCCGCGACGAAGACCAGCTTGAAGGTCTGGAGATGGGTGCCGATGCCTACATCCCGAAGCCCTTCAATATGGACATCTTGCGTCGTACTATCGTCAATCTCGTCCATACTCACCAGATGCTCCGCCTGAAGTACGGACGCAACGATCAGCTTGAAGAACAGGTTGACCAAATCAAGATGAAGTCACCCGACGAGCAACTGCTTGAACGTGTCATGAAGGTCATCAATAAGAACATCAGCAACTCCGACCTTAGCGTCGACGCTATTGCCGAAGAAGTAGGTCTCAGCCGCGTCCACCTGCATCGTAAGATGAAGGAACTGACGGGTCAGACACCGCACGACTTCATCCGCAATATCCGCCTGAAGCAGGCTGCCCATCTCTTTGCTACCCGCAACATGAATATCACTGAGGTCATGTATGCCTGCGGCTTCAATAATGCGGCCTCCTTCTCTACCATCTTCAAGAAGTTCTATGGCATGTCACCGCGCGATTACATGAACGAGATTCATCGTGCTGATAAATAGGGGAATAGCTTATTTATGGGTGTATTTTGTCTCTCAGATGGTACTTTTTATATACTATATAAACAAAATGTTACAAATAATAAATATTATGTTGCAAAAAATAGAGTATAATTCGTAAAAAATGTGTATCTTTGCAACGATTTACTATCAATAAGAGAACTATCTAACTTACATATTATTTTTTAACTTTAACTTATAACAATTATGAAACAGAAAAAAGTGTTATTGACATTGGCTGCATCAGCAATGATTGCTGCCGGTTTCACGTCATGTTCGGTTGACGACAACCCCATTTACGACGGAGTAACTCCCCCCGACTTGGTTGACAATTTCGACGAGGGCAGTGTAATTCAGAACGGTTCATGCGAAGGTTCATTGGTTGATAACTATTGGGTAAATATCGGACAAGATGGTGCCGAGTACGCAGGACCTGCTACAATCGAACGAGAAAAAGGTGCGGATGGTAACCGCTGTATAGTTGTTGATGTTCGTAGTGAGGAAGAGGCAAGAAAAGCTGGCAATTTTGGTGCTCAGACTTGGGCTGACCCTAATGCCTATGCAGATCATGATACACAGTTCTTCATTACATTTGGTCCGGATCAGGCACTCAACAATAAGGATCAGATTCGTATCACTATGGACATTAAGGCTGACGTGGCATTTACCGCTGCTACTGGCGCGCATGCTGCTCCTGGTGCTTATCTGAGCGGATTTAACAACGTTAACGTGAACTTCACCACAGAATGGGCTAATTTTGATACCGGTTGGATCACCGCAACTGGAAATCCCCAGGTTGGTACTTATTCTATCGCCTTTAACCTGGCCAAGGGATTTGCCAATAAGGTATTCTTTGACAACATCAGAGTTGAGATCATCCGTTTCATTCCAGACCCAGAGCCTCAAAAGATTGAGGGTTATAAGGTTGTCTTCTGGAACTGGGGTGTAGCAAAAGAGGATCAGCTCTCTGTGAAGTACTTCAAGAACTATGTCGCTCCTACCGCTGAAGATGGCGCTATCGTTGTTGAGAGCCTCGAACCCGGTAAGAACTATAATGATCAGTATTGGATGGCCAACGATCAGGGTGAGCAGATTGATGCTGTCCTCACCAACGACTGGGATACTCAGTTCCTGATTGGTTTGCCAGAGCCTCTGCCAAAGGGAACAAAGGGTAAGCTGGTCATGAAGGTTAAGGCTGATAAGGCTACTAAGGCTGGTACACAGTGCCATAAGGCAATTCCTGCTCCTGGTGCAATTGAAGGCAAGGATGGTTATACTGGCACATATATGCACTGGGCATTCTTGGGTGATATCAACTTTACAACAGAATGGAACACTATTTCTGTAGACTTTACAGTTCCCGATCAGGGTGATGGAGTACAGTCTATTTGCCTCAACCTCGAAGGTCTGAGAGAAGCTATTAAATACTACTTCGATGACATCACTGTTTATCTCGAAGCAGGTGAGGAGCCTATCAAAGCTATTGATTTCTCAGCTCCAAAGGGTCAGGACGGAAGTGATGTAACAGGTTATCCTTATTACAAGATGGGTGCACCTGACGGTTCCTCATATGACGTTGTAAATGGCGAACTTGTTATTGAGAACACAAAAGAGCAGGCCAACGTATGGGATCTCCAGCCATTCATCATCGACTGGTTCTCTGTAAAGTCAGGAGCAACTTATAAGATTCGTCTCTTGATGAAATCTTCTGCAGCAGGTAATGTCAATCTCCGTATGGGAACCTGGAGTGCTGGTGACGACATTCCTCTGACACTTACTGAAGACAAAGATTATAAGACCTACGAGGTTCAAAGCACAGCTTCATTCGAAAGTTCTAACAATGATGTACACGTACTCTTCCAGGGTGGTAAATTCATTGGTAAAGTAAACATCAAGAAGGTCGAGATTTTTGAGAATTAATTATCAAAACTCTATTATAAAGAGTCGGTGCACCCAATGGATGCACCGATTTTTTTATAAACAAAGACTCGTGATAAGAGAACGTAAGACAGCTGGCAAACAGAAATGAGGGCGTGTCATATCAAATGTTGACACACCCTCATTGATTATATTCAATCGGAATTCAGATTACTTCTCAAGGCGCAGGTTCCACTTGGAATTGTCGCTCTTGAAGTCGTATTCGGCCAGTGTAGGTGTTGAGTCGCCTGCTGAGTAGATGCAGTACTTCTGGTTCTTACCCTGACCAGGAATGGCGTAAGGCATGATGCGGTAAGTACCGTCGGTAAGCTGCTCGACGCGCCAGAGCTGCTCGTCAAGATTAGCAAACTCCTTAGTGGTCAGTTCGAGGTCGGCAGTAGCCGTCAGAGCACGATTTGTGCCTGCGATACGGATAACGAAGAGTGGTCCGGCAATAGTGCCCTTACCCGTGGTTGCCAGCTCCCACTTCTGCCAAGGACGGAACATGTAGTCGCTGCAACGAACGGCAATATCGCCAGCGGGCCATGAGCCCTGTACCTGGGCCAGTGTCTGTTCAGCAACGGGCTGAGGAGGCGCTGCATTGGCCTGAGGACGACCAAAGCCGCCAGCACGGGCCACATTCATGCGAACGAAGTCAACACCCAATTCGAGTGAATAGCCGCGGCGCTCGCTCAGTATGGCATACATGCCAGCTTTCACCTGCTCGCCAGCGTAGGGCCAGCCGTTCTTCCACAGCAGGGGATGGATGGCCAATGTGGAACGACCACCCTGGTCGAAGTCAGCCTCCCAGTGGAACGACATAATTTCAACACCCTCGTCAAGGATGGTGCGTCCAAAGTGTCCAGCACCAGTCTTACGGTTGCCTGCAGCGATGACCATACGACCACCACCGTGGAACATGTCGCGACCTACGTTATCGATATAGGGACCTTCAACAGAGCGCGAACGGCCTACCACGATGTTATAGGTAGAGTTCACACCGTCGCAACAGGTGCCGTGGGTGCCCAACAGATAATACCAGCCATCCTTGTAGATGAGGTCAGTAGCCTCACAGTCAATAGCGATGTCCTTCTCCTTGTTACCCTTGACACGGAAACCTGTCTTGGGATCGAGCTCGATAAGACGAATGGTGCCGAAATAGGTACCGTAGCTGACCCACATACGACCTGTCGTGGGATCTAGCAATACACCTGGGTCGATGGCATCCTGATCCTCCATACCGTCGCTGGCGCAGACCTCGACAGCAGTAGACCACTTAAAGTCGGGCGACTTGGGGTCAAGAGTCTTGTTCCACATGGTAAGAATGCGGCCACTATGGCCACCACCCAGGCCACCACCAGTGGCACCATAGATGCAGAGGTAACGGTCGCCAACCTTAATGACGTCGGGAGCTGCACCGCCACCAGGGCGCTCGGCGCCACTGTGCCAGCTCCAGCCATCCTCAGAGATAAGGCCGCCACCACCTGTGCCAAAGGTATAATACTTGCCTTCGCACTCAGCGATAGTTGATGGATCGTGAATAAACGGTTGTCCGATTTGTGCATTTGCGGCTGTAGCTATAGCCAGTGCCGCAAGGATTGTATGTAGACGTTGCATAGTTTATTTGCTGTTTATAATGGTATAGTTAGTTACAGGGTTACCTTTCTCGTCGAGGAAGCGAACACAAAAGTCGCTCATGCCAGGGCCATTGATGACGGCACCACGCAGAACGTTACGGCCCTTCTTCAGGGTGAGACGACGCGACATGCAGTCATCCTTTACCATACGGCGGTCACCACTCATCAGCAGTACCTCCTCGCCATTGAGCCACCACATAGAGGCTGAATTAGAACCAACGGCCAAACGGACGTTCTCGATATCCTCAGGGCAGTCGATGATGGTGACACCCCAGAAGAGTACGCCATAGACCTTAGAGCCATACTTCTCAGCAAAGCGGAACAGCTTGACATTGAAGTTCTCGCTATCCAGTGCATGCCAGGTCAGTGTCTGCTTAACGGTCTTCACCTCGGGCTGTGCGGGAGCCTGCTGCATGCCACGACCGAAGCCTGCGGGAGCCTGCTCCTGTTTGAACTCAGCCTTCACCTTCTGACCGTCCTTAGGCAGAATGGTCTGCTGACCCTTGAAGTATTCGCGGTTGAAATGCTCGCGTAGGTAAGAGTCGGTGAATACGGTATTGCCGCTGTTGGGCTTGTCGATAGGCTCGAGCAATGTCCAGCGACGGATGAAGCCTTCACTGTCAGGTGTAGCAGGCGTAGCAGTAGCCGCCTTGAAGTACTTAGGACGGTTCTTGAACTGTACCCAGTCAACACCCAGTTCGCCAGGACCTTCGTTGGTAACAACGATGTCAGCCACACCTTTGGGCACGTAGTCCAAAGTAACGGTCTGGGTGAGCCACTGATTGCGCATGTCGCGACGGAAACGCATCATCATGCCACCACCTTGACCTCCGGCAGGCTGCTCAGGAGGCGTGACAGCCATTTTGACACGAGCAATGACCTTGCCCTTAGCACTACCCTCGCGGAGGCAGAACTCGGTGTCGCCACTGGCCTTGGCACTGATCATCATATAGCCATCATAGAGACAGCTGAAGTCCACGTCAGCATAACGCATCCAACCCTTGGCAGGAATAGAGGCATAATCACCGCTAAAAGCACGGGTGGTGTCAACATGTGCGGTAGTCACGCCATCGGAAGCGTTGCTGTAGCGGTCAATCTCAATTTTCTCAGTAGCCTGATTAATACCTACACCACGCATGGTCTCCTTGACCTCCTTGATAGTACCGTCAGCATTGAAGGCCAGCTTCTCGATACATACGGAACGACGCTTATCGTCACGAGGTGAGAAGAAATTGGTGTGATAGAACAGGTACCACTGACCCTTGTAGTTGATAATACTGTGATGATTCGTCCAGCAGCCATTGGGATGCTCGGCCATAATAAGGCCCTTATACTCGTAGGGACCCATGGGGTTCTTACTCATAGCGTAGCCGAGGACTTCAGTATTCTCGCGCACATAAGGATATGTGAGGTAATACCAGCCGTTAGCCTCAAAAGCGAAGGGACCCTCAGCCTGACGGCTGGGCAGACCTTCAAGACAGTTGACGCCAATCATTTCCATTTCACGATTGCCAAACTTAACTGTTGACTTGGGATTGTCGTCAGCCAGTTCCTTCATATTGGGCTTCAACTTGGCACAGCGGCCATTGCCCCAAAAAAGGTAGGCGTTACCATCGGAAGCCAGCAGTACACAGGGGTCGATACCGTTAACACCCTTGATAGCCTCGGGCTCACAGACGAACGGTCCCTCAGGACGGTCGGCTACAGCCACACCGACACCGAAGCCTCGCATTCCCCCCTTAGGTGATGAGGGGAAATAGAAATAGTACTTGCCATTGCGCTCGACACAGTCGGGAGCCCACATGGAATAAGAGTCTGGGCGCACCCAAGGCACCTTGTTCTGGGTCACGATGACACCGTGGTCTGTCCAATCGGTCAAATTCTCTGACGAGAAGACATGGTAGTCTTCCATGCAGAACCAATCCTGACGCTGTCCGGCAGGTGGCACAATGTCATGCGAAGGATACAGGTACACCTTATTATTAAATACACGCGCGGTAGGGTCAGCCGAGAATAGGTCGCGGATGACGGGATTCTGCGCCATGGCTGCCGTAGCAGCCAGACACAGTCCAATAATTGATAATAATGTTTTCTTCATAGTTGATTTTCACTTTTCATTTTTCACTTAAACTGCCACCAGTCGAGACGAACGTCCCCCTGGGCATTGCTGAAACAAATATAGAGATCGTGGACACCAGTGGCACCAGCAACCTTCGTGCTGAAGGACTTGTACTTGTCGACAGAACCTGTGCTCTTGACGGTGGCCGTACCAATGACGGGACCATCCTGGCTGTTCAGGCGCAACGTCACAGTGCAACCTGCCTTAGCAGCGGCTGCGGCAATGATACTGAACTGCTTGGCACCCTTGCTGCCGAAGTCGACACCACGTAGACGGATATACTCACCATCATTGATATCGAAAATATACATATTCTTCTTACCAACAGACTCAGGCATATCTTTGACGACACCCGTATTCTCGATGCCCATCTTGGCCGACTTCAAGCCAAAGCCCCAGGCCATAGTCTCAGCCTCCACACGACGGTAAGGGTTGAGCCACTGAAGCTGTTTCATCGGCTGTTGGTCAAGCCAGTAAGGAATCTCCTGAATAGTACCATCGGCATTGTAGGTTATCTCCTGTGCAGACACTGAGCGGCGCTCATGGTGCTGGAAAGTCTCGAGATGCATCAAGTCGTAATTCTGTCCGAAAACGTAGCTATGACCTTTGAAGTCGCAGATGCCCGGATGGTTACCGCGATCGCGCTCAGTAGGACGCATGATGTAACCTTTCTCTACCCATGGACCCGTAGGCGAGTCACTCATAGCATAGCCCAAAGCCTCAGGACAACAGGTGCTGGCAAAGCCAAGGTAGTAGTGGCCATTGCGCTTGTAGAACCATGGTCCTTCCTGATAGTGCTGAATAGCCCAATTGGCTTTCTGGCTCCAGGGGGCACGAAGATTAATCTTAGCACCATTCTCCTTGACGGGACGCATCACACCATTCTGGGGATTAAGCACATTGATGTCGCCACTGGTCGAGATCATATCCTCGTTAAGCTTGATGTAATAGACATAGGGATTGCCCCAATACATATAGGCCTGACCATCATCGTCGATAAACACAGAGGGATCGATGTCCTCCCAGTGCTCTTTCTGCCATACAAGGGGTTCGCCAAGGGGATCTTTGAAAGGTCCGTAGGGCGAGTCAGCTACCAACACACCAATACCATGACCATGCAGAGGTGCATAGAGATAGTACTTTCCATTACGTTCAACTGTCTGGATGGCCCAAGCACCATTTTCACGCGAACGCCAAGAGAAGTCTTTCAGCGAAGCCACTGCACCGTGTTCGGTCCAGTTCACCATATCGGTGGTAGACCACAACAGCCAGTCGTACATAAAGAAACCTGCAGAGTTCTTCTCGTTCAAGTCAGGGATATCCTCGGGCGAGGCATCGTGCGACGTATATAAGAACAAGGTGTCACCCACAACCATCGGTGAGGGGTCGGCAGTGTACTTAGTCTGGAACAACGGCATGTTTACCTGCTCCAGTCCCTGCATTTCCCACCAGTCGAAATTGAAGAGCTTCGGTCCCTTACGACCAGTAAATACGAAATAGAGGTCGGTAGTGGCAGGCAAGTCAAGACCAGAAATGGTGCGTGAAGGCGCGTTCAGGTCTTTAATCGTAGAGTAGTCCAGATCGAGATTGATAGTCTGCCACTTCTCCCAACCGCCTGTGCCAGGCACGTTCACCGTACCTAAAAGACGACCCTTCAGGCTGTCGAGGCGAATCTCTATCTGTCCGCCACGCAGGCCACTGGCCACACGGGCCTTGAATGTACGTGGGTATTTCTTGCCAAAGGCCACGTTCTGCAACTTGATATAGTCGCCATTGTGGATATCGGTCACGTAGACACCCACCTCGTTATTCTGCTCAGTCTTCAGACCACTCGAGAAAGCCATCGTCTCGGCCTCCACCTTGCGGAAGGGGTCGAACGTTGCAATGGGCTTCACACCTTCATCCGTAGGCAGAATGGTGGGGAAGCTACCATCAGCATTATACTTGAACTCCTCGACAGCTACGCTACGGCCAAAGCCACCACCCTTAGGCAACTTACCCGTATGATAGAAGAAATAGCTGTGTCCGTTGAAGTCGGCAACACCGCAGTGGTTGGTAAACGACTTGGTTTCGCTCAAAGGCATAATCTCACCGGCATACTTCCAAGGACCTGTAGGCGAAGAAGCCGTACTGTAAGAGATATGCTCAGGTACACCACCTGCAGCATAGAGCAACTGATAAGCCTTTGATGGCTCTACCTTATACTTCGAGCTGTCCACCTTCCTAATCCAAGGGCCTTCCGTATAGCTATCCTTATATTTCTTACCCTTTTCACGCTTGTTCATGGCAGGGCTGCCAAAAGCCTCCTCGGTCATGTCAAGACGACCTAACTCGCCGCTATACGATATCATGTCGCGGTTAAGCTTCAGGTAATAGCATTGCGGATTACCCCACATGAGCCAAGCCTGACCATCGTCGTCAATCATGACGGTGGGATCGATATGGTCCCATGAACCGTTCTCGAACAATGGCTTACCAATGGCATCACGGAAGGGACCTGTAGGCGAATCACTCACTGCCACACCGATAGCCATACCCTTCGATATCTTCGAGTGGGCGCAGATGTACCAGTAGAACTTACCATCACGTTCGATGGTCTGTCCTGCCCAAGCACGGTCGTCGGCCCATGAAAAACTCTCCAAAGCCAAAGGCGAGCCATGGTCCTGCCAGTTTACCATGTCCTTGGTAGAGTACACGCGCCACTCTTGCATCCAGAAGAAGTCGGCATTGTCCTCATCATGACCGGTATAGACGTACATCGTACCGTCATGAACCAACGGTGCAGGGTCACTGGTAAACCATGTCTGAACAAAAGGGTTTTGTGCCATGGCCGCCATAGCAGCCAGGCACAAACCTATCGTTGATAATAATTTCTTCGTCATTTATTTAATTTATTTGCAACGGACTACAGGACTGAAGGACAATTTTCAGTGCGGAGAGTCCTATTAGTCCTGTAGTCCTTGCTAAATTTTACTTGAACAGGCCCTGAGCCATCTTGTAGAGACAGCGACGCCAGGTCAGGAATTCATGGGCAGTACCCTCAGAGATCAGGCCCTCGGCATTGAAGCCAGCAGCCTTCAGAGACTCGACACTCTTGTTGATGCCATCAGGATTCTCCTTAGAGCCGCAACCCTCAAAGATATATTTCACAGCAGTTGGATCCTTGATTTCATCGGGAGCATACTGACCACCGCTGAGCAGTCCCCAGTAGCCGAATACCTCAGGACGACGCAGAGTGATGAGCTTCGTCTCCATGCCACCCATTGAGAGACCAGCCATAGCACGGTTCCACTTGTCGGCCTTGGTCAGGAAATTGGCATCGATATGAGGAATGAGCTCGTCGATGAGCACCTTCTCAAACTCCTCAGCAGTAAATCTGCCGATAGAACCGAACTTGAAGTCGTTGGTCAGACCATAAGCCATAACAACAATGAAGGGCTTGATTTTGCCGTCAGCAATCAGGTTATCCATGATGAGACCTGCCTTACCCTGTACGGGCCAGCTAGTCTCGTTCTCACCCCAACCATGCTGGAGATACAGCACAGGATAGCGCTCCTGAATACCCTTCTGACCTTCCTTGACGGGATTGCCTTTCTTATCTACGAGCTTACCGTATGTAGGTGGCAGATATACATTGGCAGTCTGCATTTTGCCAGTACTCTCAGACCAGAAGATTACCTGCTGGATGTTGCCATGAGGAATATCCTTGCGATAAGCGTAGAAGTCCTGATCGCGAGCGGGAATCTCGATACCACTCTCCCAGCGGCAAGAACCGAAGTAGTTGTGAGTACCAGGATCGTTGAACACGCCACCGTCGATGGTCAGGTGGTAGTAGTGGAAACCGGGATCCATCGGGCCCTCGGTAGTACCTACCCATACGCCATCCTTATCCTTACGCAGCACCGTACCGCCACGACCGCCAAGGCCCAGGCTGACGATAACAGACTTAGCCTCGGGAGCCTCAACACGGAAACGAGCGTAACCCTCGCTGTTTACCTTTGGCCACTCCTGTCCGGGCTGGTTCATTGGGTTGGGCACGAAGTCCTCCTTGGGAACAGCCTTGTCAAGCTTGGCATCAAAGTTCTTGATGGCATAGTAAGCCTGCTTGGGCTTGTAGTTCTCGTCGAAAGGCAGCGGATGATTGTTGACACCCAGCCAAGAGTCACGGTCACCGAGGTTCCAGAAGGTCACACAGTCGATGACATCCTTATGTTTGCGGAAAATCTTGAAGATACGACTATACTGGTCCGTCAGCATGGTGTTCATATAGCCAGCTACGGGCTTATTCTCACCACGCGAGAACTGTAGCTGACCACCCATTTCCTGATTCATACGAATGTCTAGCTCAGTGATGTGGATGTGCTTCACTAACTCCTTGAAACGCACAATAGCCTTCTCAAGTTGTTCCTCACTGGGGAAGTAGATGTTATAGTGTCCCTGCATGCCGATACCATCGATGGGCACGCCAGCGTCCTTCATCTTCTTTACCATATTATATATACGCTCGCGCTTGCCTTCGTCCACACAGCTGTAGTCGTTGTAGAACAACAGGGCGTTAGGATCAGCCTCACGTGCGAACTGGAATGCCTTGGCAATGAACTCGTCACCGCAGAGCCTAAAGTGGCGACTCTGACGATACGGGCTCGGCTCTTGGCCACCGAAACGGCCCCAGCGCGGACCGCCGCCGTTGTCGTCGGCCATGGCCTCATTTACCACGTCCCATGCATAAACAACATCCTTATAGCGATTTACTACGGTGTGGATGTGCTCGCGCAGGCGCTCATAGAAGACTTCCTTCTTCACTTCCTTGCCTTTCTTGTCGGTAAACATCCAGTCAGCAAACTGTGAGTGCCAGCAGAGGCAGTGACCACGCAGTTTGATGCCGTTCTGACGACAGAAATTGGCAATCTTGTCGGCTTTCTCCCAGTTCCATACACCCTCCTTGGGATGCAGTTCACCGGGTTTCATGTCGTTCTCAGCAGTGATGCTGTTGAATTCAGCCTTCACCAGATTAATCTGGTCGGGCGTACTCACGTTACGCTGATTAAGAGCTACACCAATCATGAAGTAGTCTTTGTAAGCGTCCTTCAATTTGACACTGGGGTTTGGATCTGCAGGAGCTCCAAACTGTGCCCAAGAACCCATGCATGTCATTGACAGCACAAGGGCGAGAGCAGTTTTAAATGTTTGTTTCATTGTGTTGATTTTAGGATTAAAAAATTAATTATGTTGTTTATCTCGATTTTCGATATTTCGATAGTTCAAATCATATTTCCCACGACACCTTCAGTTTCTTCAGGTCTTTGTCTGCCGAACTATTACCAATCAGGATTTCGTACTGACCGGGCTTCACACGCATAGTATTCGTCTCAGGATCCCAGAACTCAAAGCTCTTATGATTAAGTGTCAGCTTGACGGTCTTTGTCTGACCAGCTTTCACACTGACACGCTGGAAAGCTCGAAGCGACTTCAGCGGGCCATCGGGGTCTTGCAGATTGCGGATATAAAGTTGTACTATCTCCGTGCCGTCACGCTGGCCAACGTTCTTGACGTCAATAGCAAAATTGAAGCCAGGGTTCTGGGCTGACGTATTAATCACCTGAGGCTCTCCTATTTCGAACTGCGTATAGCTCAAGCCATAACCGAAGGGGAACAGGGCATCGGTGAAATAGCGATAGGTGCGGCCCTTCATTGAGTAGTCCTCGTAGTCGGGCAACTGACTGCTGTTCTTATAGAAGGTGACAGGCAGTTTTCCTGATGGGTTACAATCGCCGAAAAGTACGTCGGCCACTGCCGTACCACCTTCCTGACCAGCATACCAAGCCTGCACGATGGCCTCACAGGTCTCCGTCTCAGGCTGCAAAGCGATACACGAGCCAGAACAGTTGACAAAGATAACCTGTTTGCCAGCGGCCTTGAGTGCCTTCAGGAATTCGCGCTGCACCTTAGGCAGTTCGATATTGGTACGGTCGCCACCCTTGAAACCTTCAATATCCACCGGCATCTCTTCGCCCTCTAAGCTGGGAGCAATACCACCCACGAAAATCACCTTGTCGATGCCCTTCAACTGAGCAATCGTCTTTTGATAGTCAATGGGATGCTCCTTGGCAATGTTGATGGCTAAGTTGGCATTATAGGTATGGATATGCGAGAAGCGTACCTCAATTTGATAGCTCTTGCCCTTCTCAGCCTGAATAGCCACACGGTTGGGCGTGGTACGCCAGATGTGGTGACGGAACTTCTGAACACCGTCGATATAGAGTTCAAAGTGACCGCAGCCATCCACATTCACCACGTATTCGCCAGCCTCCTGAGGAGTGAAGACGGTCTCGTACTTGGCCGAGAAGTCTTCAAGTTGAACACCAGGGGCGAAGTTGTGCATACCAAAGGTGGTAACAGCCAATGGTGTGGTATAATATTGTGTCGTGACGGGCTTGCCCTCCATTCTGCGATTGTTCCAGAAAGTGCCCTTCATGCCCTTCTTACCCTCGAAGCTGCACTGCGAAGCCATCAGGCACTCCATCACCTTGTCGTAGGTCAGGTCGCAACCAGCAGCGTAGAACAATTTCTTTGTCTTGCCCTTAATACCATCAAGGATAGTAATCGTATGGTTGGGCTGACCGTTATAGTTACCCCACATCATAGGTGTATTGTCGGCATTGGGACCAATGACGGCAATCTTTTCCTTCTTATTCAGGGGAAGGATATTGTTATTGTTCTGCAACAACACCATCGTCTGACGCGCCATATCCAGTGAGATATTGGCTGACGCTTTGGTAGACATAGCAGAATAAGGAATCTTAGACCACTCTACCAACGAAGGATCATCCATTTCGCCCAAATCAAAACGACCTTCCAACAGTCGGATGACGTGCTTGTCAACCTCAGCCTCAGTAATAAAGCCACGTTTCACAGCCTCGGGAATGCTACGGTAGGCATAGCCGTAGCCACACTCCACATCGGTACCGGCAATCGTTGCCTTGGCTGTTGCATGGACAGGCGATGACGATGACTTGTGCGACTCATAAAAATCTGAGACGGCACCACAGTCACTGACAACGAGGTACTTAAAGCCCCATTCATCGCGCAGAATGGTCTGCAACAAGCGCTGTGAGCCACAACATGGATCATCGTCCAGACGTTGGTAAGCACACATCACCTCACGAACCTTGGCATCCTGCACCAAGGTCTTGAAAGCCGGCATATAGGTCTCCCACATATCACGAGGTGACACATTGGTCAGATTAGCAGAGTGGCGTGTATATTCCGGACCACTATGTACGGCATAGTGCTTGGCACAGGCCCACAGTTTCCGATATTTCGCAGTCTCAGGTCCCTGCAGGCCTTTCACCACCTGCACACCCATCACTGAAGTCAGGTAGGGGTCCTCACCATAAGTCTCCTGTCCCCTGCCCCATCGCGGGTCACGGAAAATATTGACGTTAGGTGTCCACACAGACAGGCTATGGAATTTCTCATCCTCACCACTGCCACGCTGCATGCGCTCGTTGTATTGGGCTCTGAACTCCGTCGAAGCCACATCAAAGCACTTATAAAGCAGGTCAGGATTAAACGATGAAGCCATAGCAATCGGCTCTGGGAACACCGTCACATTACCTTGGTTGGCAGCACCATGCAGCGCCTCGCTCCACCAGAAGAACTTCTTAATGCCCAAACGCGGAATAGCCGGACTCTCGTCCAGCATCAGTTTGGCTTTCTCTTCCAGCGTCAGGCGCGAACACAAATCCTTGGCACGTTCCAATGCCGACATATTGGGGTTTTGATAAGGAAAGGTTTGTGCTGTTGCCGTAAGGGCAAACAGGCATAGTGCAACGATAGTTTTCGACTTCATATAGTTATCCGATTTTTTAACTCTGCAAAGTTACGAAATATTCTGCACCCAGGAGTTTGTGAATGTAACACATACTTTTGATGATGTATCATGCACGACAAAACGAATCAAAAACGCGGAAAAACGATATCCCTTACGATACACAGTTCATATTACTTTCGCCTTGTTGTATTTACAATTATTACAAAAAAAACGGTCACGTTGTTCTTTTATTTATAAAAAAAATGTATCTTTGCAGCATTATTAACGACTAAGACTAATAGAACTATGAAAAAAGTATTCGTATTTGTTGTTGCAGTCTCGCTCGTTGGCTGCACAAGTACTGACAAAGTGACTAAGAACACTATCAATCAAGAAGAGGTGTTGGGCAAGATGTCACTCGAGGACAAGGCGCACTTTGTTATCGGTTCTGGTATGGAAGGTTTCAGCGGTGACAATGCCGTCATTGGCGCCACAAAGAATCTCGTGCCAGGTGCCGCTGGAACTACCTATCCGCTCGACTCGTTAGGTATCCCCGCCGTAGTACTTGCCGACGGTCCTGCGGGTCTGCGTATCGACGCTACCCGTGAGGGTGATTCTGCTACGTATTATTGCACCCATTTCCCCATCGGCACATTGTTGGCCTCAACGTGGAACACGCAGTTGGTGGAAGAGGTAGGTCAGGCCATCGGCGAGGAGGTGAAAGAGTATGGTGCCGACGTGCTGTTGGCTCCCGCGCTCAACATCATGCGCAACCCGCTCTGCGGCCGTAACTTCGAGTACTACTCGGAGGACCCCGTGGTGGCTGGTAAGACCGCCGGGGCGTACATCAAGGGCGTGCAAAAGAACGACGTGGGTACGAGCATCAAGCACTTCGCCGCCAACAACCAGGAGACGAACCGCATGAATACCGATGCTCGCATCTCACAACGTGCCTTGCGCGAAATCTACCTCAAGGGGTTTGAGATTGCCATCAGGGAAAGTAAGCCCTGGACGGTGATGACCTCGTACAACTACATCAACGGCACATACGCCTCGGAAAGCAAAGACCTCGTCGAGACTATCCTTCGCGATGAATGGGGTTACGAGGGCACTGTGATGACCGACTGGTTTGGCGGCAAGGATGGTGCCAAGCAGATGTGGGCAGGCAACGACATGCTTCAGCCAGGTAAGGCCGAGCAATTCGATAGTATCGTGGCAGGTGTGAAGAGCGGCAAACTGGCAGAGGCCGACCTTGACCGTAACATTGCCCGCATCTTGAACCTTGTGGAGAAGAGCCCGCGATTCCAAGGCTACAAGTACTCGAACAAGCCCGACCTCAAGGCTCACGCTGCCGTTACGCGCCAAAGTGCCGCTGAGGGTATGGTGCTCATGAAAAACGAGAAGGCCCTGCCATTCGCAGAGAATATTAAGAACGTCGCCCTCTATGGCATTACTTCTTACGACTTCATGGCTGGCGGTACTGGTTCAGGTAACGTCAACCACGCTTATGTTGTCTCGTTGCTCGATGGTATGAAGAACGGTGGCTATACCGTTTCTGAGGAATTGAAGACCGCTTACGAGTCTTACCTCGCTGACGCCAAGAAGAAGACTGAGGCCGCCCTTGAAGAGCAAGCCAAGAAGGACCCGAAGAACGCCATGCTTGTGAAGTTCCTGCCCCAGCCGCTGCCCGCAGAGAAACTTTTCTCTGCCGACGAACTGGCTAAGCAGGCCGAAACTGCAGATATCGCAGTCATCACGTTGGGTCGTCTTTCAGGTGAGTTCCTCGACAGAAAGGTAGCTGACTTCAACCTGAGCGATTCTGAGCGCCAACTGCTTCAGCAGGTCTGCGACGTTTATCACAAGGCCAACAAGCAAGTTGTCGTGTTGCTGAACATCGGCGGTGTCATTGAGACAGCCTCATGGAAAGATATGCCCGATGCCATCCTCTGCGCTTGGCAGGCTGGACAGGAGGGTGGCAACAGCGTTGTCGACGTGCTCAGTGGCAAGCAGTCACCTAGTGGCAAGTTTACGATGACTTGGCCTATCAAGTTCACCGACGCCTACTCATCTAAGAACTTCCCCATCGATGAGGATCCGCGCATCGACATGCTCAACCAAGGCAAGAAAGGTAATGTGCGCAACGTCGACTATACCGAATATGAGGAGGACGTCTACGTGGGCTATCGTTATTTCGACTCGTTCGACGTTCCCGTTTCTTATCCCTTCGGCTATGGTCTGAGCTACACCACTTTCGAGTATAGCGATGCCAAGATTGAACAGAAGAACGACATCTACGACGTGACTGTCACCATTAAGAATACGGGTGACCGCGAGGGCAAGGAGGTCGTAGAACTTTACGTTGCTGCTCCCGACTCGAAGGCTGCCAACAAGCCCGCTAAGGAGTTGAAGGCTTTCGCCAAGACAAAGAGTCTGAAGCCTGGCGAGAACGAGACTCTCACGTTGAGCATCACCGCTGACCAGCTGGCTTCCTTCGACGAGGCTGCCTCTGCATGGGTGGTTGCTGAGGGTGAATACCAGTTCCTTGTCGCCGCTTCCGCTGCCGATGTCAAGGCCACCCTCACTGCTCCAGTCAAGAACCAGCAGGTGAAGGCTCACGACGTGCTGAAACCCCAAACGAAGATGAATCTGTTGAAAAGGTAAAAAGGTAAAGAAGTAAAAAGGTAAAAAAGCAAAAGCATTTATGAAGAAAGAATTATTATTAAAGGTTTGGGGGTGGGGAAAAGGTGTTTTACCTTTTTACCTTTTAACCCTTTTACCTTTATCTGCTTCGGCCCAAAAGCTCACGGCTGGCAACATCGACGAAATTGTCAAGGCGATGACGCTGGAGGAGAAGTGCCACTTCGTATTAGGAACCGGCATGCACTATAATGATGATGACAAATTCCCTGGTACAGCGGGCAGCTCGTTCGGCGTGGAGCGATTGGGCATCCCTGAGACCTATTGTGCTGATTCGCAACAGGGATTGCGCATGAATGCCAAGCGCGTATGGGACCATCGTGACTATTATCCCACCGATTTCGTGGCCTCGCCGACGCTGGCTTCTACCTGGGACCGAGAAGCTGCGTTCAAAATTGGACAAGGCATCGGCAACGAGGTTCGTGAGTTCGGACTCGACTGGATTCTCTCTCCGGCAATGAACCTCATCCGCAATCCGTTGTGCGGACGTAACCATGAATACTACTCAGAGGACCCATACCTCTCTGGCACCATCGCTGCTGGCTATGTAAAAGGTGTGCAGAGCGAGGGCACGGCGGCTTGTCCCAAACATTTCGTGGCAAACAACCAAGAGACGAACCGCAATAAAAACATCTCACAGGTGTCACAGCGTGCACTGCGTGAGATATACCTGAAGGCCTTTGAGATTATGGTGAAGGAGAGCGACCCGTGGACCATCATGACATCATATAACAAACTGAACGGTCCTTATGCCGTGCAGAACTACGAACTGCTGACTACCATCGTTCGCGATGAGTGGGGTTGGAAGGGTATGTATGTCAGCGACTGGAATGCTGGGGACGATGCTGTGGCGGCGATGCTGGCTGGCAATGACATGCTGCAGCCCGGACAACCCAAGCAATATGAGGCCATCCTGACTGCTGCCAAGAGCGGCACGCTGCCGATGGAGGTGCTCGACGCCAACGTCAAGCGCATATTGGAATATGTGGTCAAGACCAACACATTCAAAGGCTACAAATATAACAGCGAGCCAAACCTGAAAGTGCACGCACAGGTGGTTCGCGAGGTTGGTGCCGATGGTATCGTGCTATTGAAGAACAGCGGCACTTTACCTCTGACGGGCAAGCGCGTAGCGTTGTTCGGATGCACCAGTTACGACTGGATTTCCGGTGGTTCCGGCTTCGGTGGTACTAGCATAGGTCACTATACCGTGTCGTTGGTTGAAGGATTGCGCAGTGTAGGTTACGAGGTGTACAAGCCGCTAATTGCTACATACACGCAGCACCTCGCTGCCGAGGAAAAGCGTCTGTTCCCTGATGGTCGTCCGCTCTTCTCACTGCTGCCTCCAGCCCGCGCTGACGAGAAGCAGTTTACGGCTGACGAGCTCAATGCTGCCGTCAATGAAAGTGATGTTGCCATCATCTCATTAGGTCGTAAGAGTGGTGAGGCTGCCGACCGCAGCGAGGCCGACTTCTACCTGAAGGACAGCGAAAAACAGCTCATCAAAGCCGTCAGCGAAGCTTATCATGCCAAGGGCAAGAAGGTCGTGATGCTGCTCGACATCTGCAGTCCTATCGACGTGGCTTCGTGGCAGAATCAGATTGACGCTCTCGTCTGCACGTGGCAGGGCGGTCAGGAGAGTGGTTTTTCTGTGGCCGACGTGCTCAGCGGACGTGTAAATCCTTCTGGCAAACTGCCGATGACCTTCCAAATCAAATACGGTGATGCCTATGCCGACAAGAACTTCCCCGCCAACGTCGACGACAAGACCCTTGGCGCGATGTTTATGTGGGGCTATGACAAGGACAAGGCTCCTAAGGAGCGTAAGCCTGAGGCCAACATCGATTTCACCAACTACGAAGAGGATATCTACGTTGGTTACCGTTACTTCGACTCGTTCGGCAAACCAGTGGCCTATCCCTTCGGCTATGGACTCAGCTACACCACTTTCGCCTATGAGAACATGAACGTCACAGAGGCTGACGGCATATATACCGTGAAGGTGGACGTGAAGAATACCGGTCATCGTCCTGGTCGTAATGTGGTAGAGCTCTTCGTGGCAGCGCCCAACAGTAAGAAGCTGAACAAGCCTGAGAAGGAACTGCGCAACTATGCCAAGACCCGTCTGCTGAGAACTGGACAGACAGAGACCATTACGATGACGGTAAAGGCTGAAGACCTCGCCTCGTTCAATGAAAAGGCGTCTGCTTGGAAAACCGACGCAGGTGTCTATACCTTCCTGATTTGTTCTTCTGCCAACGACATCGAGGCACAAGCTACTGCCAAAGTGAAAGCCTGGACCAAGAAGGTGAACAATGTGATGAAACCCAATGTGAAACTGAACCTGTTGAAAAGGTAAAAAATGAAAAAGGTAAAAAATGAAAAAGACTATCATGACATTGGCGCTGGCAGTGGTGTGCTGCATCGGCGCCTCGGCACAGGAGAAGCTCTTCAATAGTGCTAGCGTTCAATCTCCCGTCGTCAATAAGGACGGCACAGTAACGTTCAATTTGTACGCGCCCAAGGCTATCAAGGTCGAGGTAACTGGCGACTTCCTGCCCACACAGCAGATTAACGTCCCGGGCTACGGCAAGTACGATGCCCCAGGTGTGGCTCAGCTGAAAGAGGGTCCAAACGGTGTGTGGAGCTATACTACTGGCAAATTGGCTCCTGAGATGTACAGCTACACGTTCAACATCGACGGTATGACGGGTGTCAAGGACCCTGCCAACATCTATGTGAATCGCGACATCGTCAGCTTCACCAACATCTTTATTGTCAGCAACGAGAAGGGCGACAAGGGTGATTTGTATAAGGTGAACGAAGTACCCCACGGCAACCTCTCGAAAGTATGGTACAACAGTCCTACGCTGAAGATGCAGCGTCGCATGACCGTTTATACACCTGCTGGTTACGAGAAGGGTGGCAAGTATCCTGTGCTCTACCTGTTACACGGTGCTGGCGGCGACGAGAATGCCTGGAGCGAACTGGGTCGTGCAGCTCAGATTCTTGACAACCTGATTGCAACGGGCAAGGCCAAGCCCATGATTGTCGTGATGCCCAACGGCAACCCCAACTGTCAGGCTGCTCCTGGCGAATGGTCGTTCGGCATGTACACCCCTGGTTTCCGCGACGGCGGTACAGGTCCCACCACACCTGCTGCAGCCAGCATTCCTGAGAGTTTTATGGACATCGTGAACTATATCGACACCAACTATCGCACCGTCAAGAAGCGCGAGGGCCGTGCCGTCTGCGGTCTGTCGATGGGTGGTGGTCACACCTTCCACGTCAGCCTGCTCTACCCCACTACGTTCGACTACTACGGCCTCTTCTCGGCAGGTCTGCATTTAGCCAAGGGTGGTTATCAGGATTCGTTTGCCAAGCAAATCGAGGCCAATCCCGAGTTCGCGCAGCAGAGTGCCAAGCTCTTCAGCAGCAAGCCCAAGCTATACTGGATGGGTATGGGTAAGACCGACTTCCTCTATCAGTCTACCGTCGACCTGCGCAACTATTGGGACAGCAAGGGGTATAAATATGAATATGTGGAGACCGACGGCGGCCACATCTGGCGCAACTGGCGTATCTACCTGACCATGTTTGCCCAGAAGATATTCAAGTGATTATTGTTCTAAATCACATTCATTTTTCGTTATTTGCGCACGCCAAAGTCTTTGCGTGAGGCATCGTTGATGATGCGGCTGGCATCACGACCATCAAAACGAGTCGGGGCAATGATGAAATCGGGCACGTTGAAAGACAGGAAACGGTCACGATAGAAACGGCGTGGATTGCGCTGAGGCAGCATAAAGGCCTTGCTGACCCGACCATCAGCATCGACATGACAGAAATAAGGACGTGTATAGAGTCCATCGTCACGACGTGAGCTCAGTACGAGCCAACGGGAGTTGGTGCTCCAGTTATGGAACGATTCTGTATCATCAGAGTTAGCTCCATCCATAGGTCGGCTCTCACCTGTAGCGAGGTCTAACAGATAAAGGTCGGCCTCATGGTGCCAGATGCTGAACTGGCCGTAATCAGACAGTGTATAACAAAGGAAACGGCCATCGTAGGAAGGACGAGGGAAAGACACCGACTTGTGCAGGGTTGCGGCATCAACAATGATGTCTATGCGGTTGCCAAAAGTGCCCGTTGCAGGATTGAAATCAATGCGGTAGAGATTATAGCGGATGGAGTCCAGCGCATGACTACCCTCTGGAAGGGCCTCTGCAGCACAGAAATAGAGCGAACGGCCATCGGCTGAAAAGACTGGGTAGGTCTCGTAGATGGAGTCCTGCTTCAAAATAGGCGAAAGAATCAACTCATTTTTCTCGACATCATAGACCTGAAGGTCGGAGGCTTCGTCGAAGACCTCGATACGGTTACCATGAGCACTATGGAACAACTGTCTCGTGCTGTTGGTGGAATAGGCGATATAGCGACCCGAGGGATGCCAGTAGGGATAGACACAGAGGCCAAGGGTCTGTGGGGTCTTGGTGTTATAGGCGGTAAGCGGTCTGTCGCCGTGACGCAACAGTGTGGCTCCGTGCGGGCCACGGATATGCAAACTCATATCGACAGAGTTACCACGATTGAAGCTATGGCAGTTGACACAACCCTCAAACTGTGTGTTCTCAATCAGCGCACGCTCATCGAACGAGGAGAGGTCGCGCTCGTAGATGCCCATCTTGCTCCACACCTCATAGCCCGGCGCTATCAGGCGGTAGCAGAGACCGTAGTCGATACTGTCGGGACTGACATAGATGGAAAAGGGACTATAGGTATGCCACCCGTCGTCATACTTGGCCGAAACGGTCACACTAAGCGAGTCGCCAGCGTTCTGGGCCAGCATCTGATGCCAATCGTCAATGTCGAAGTCGACGGATTCCTCACCCTGGCTATGCAGGCTGTTTCCGTGGCGGTCAGTGACAACCGCATCGATGCACTGACATTGACCATTGACCATTGACCATTGACCATTAACTACCGTCTCGTCGGCCATACTAAAGTTCAGAGGAGCAATATTCACGGGTATGGTAACACCGATGTAGTCGGGGTATATCTGGGGCTGACCTGTCTCCTGCTTGGCATCACTGACGGTCTCGGTACAAGCGGCAAAACAATAAACAATAAACAATAAACAATAAACGATTTTTCTCATTGCTTAGCAGACATGAATTGATTAAATCTTTCGCGGTCACCCGTCAACATATAGTAGGCCAAGAGATATTGATAGGCCAGGCGATTATCAGTATTTCTGAAGTAGAGACTCTCGAGCATTTCTGGCGTCACATGGTCGCTGAAGTAGAAATCCTCGTTGTAAGCGCTTTGGCGCAGGTGCCCATACTCGGGATGAGCTGCTATGGCCTTCTCATTGCCGAGCAGTGGTAGTGTCTCATTGGCCCAGCCGCGATAAAAGAGGGTCTTTTGTAAGGCCGTGAGGTATTTACGTGCCACTTCGTAGTTACCATTGATGAGGTTTGTCTGTGCCAGTCGTTTATAGCATCGGCCACTCTTCTGGAAGTCGAGGATGGCCTCCTGGGCCTCGAAAACTGTGCGCTGGGCGACATTGATCATGCCTAGATAATAGAACGCCTCGGCTGTAGGCAATGGACTGGTGGCATCTTCCTTGACATCAGGCAGCAGACCCGCGATGTCGTTCTGGTGATAGTCGGACATATGCTCCAGGAGCATGCCGTGCATCGCCAAGGCCAGATTCTGGACGGTCACGCCAATCTGGTTGTTGGGTTTCTCTGCATTGATGACCTGAAGGATGCGATTCCACTGCTGGTGGCGCGCCATAAAGTCATACTGCATGACCTTTTCTGCCTTAAATTGGCGTTCTTCCAGACTATCGTACCCATGACAACTGCCACCAATAGGAAGGTTAAACCTTGAACCTTAAACTTCAAATCTTGAACCTTGATAAAATGGACCATAAGTGGGAGGATGACGGCAGACAGCCATGCAACATATAGCAGATAAGGTGTTACCGTCGGGTAGCGATGGTAATGGCTTCCACTCCATGCGGGCCCCACCATCCAGTATAGAATAGGAATGATGACCAGAATTGCGATACGTCGTCCCCACCCTTTTGGCACCAGCATAAAGCCACAAATGGCGAGAAGCGTAAGCAGGACTGCCCAGACGCCACCTAACAGCGCATTCTCATCGAGCAGGAATAACCAGAGCAGGAACGAAGGTACAAAACTCAGACCATATAGCCACCCCCACTTTACCAATCTGAGCATCAGCAATTGCACCAACGAAAGTAGGATTGCAATCATCAACGCTCCCACCCATGCATATAGGAAAAACTGGGTACAGAAGCGTCCCAACAGGTCGGCTATGCCACCTGGCAGCTTCACAATCTCCAACACATAAGTGCTATCAAAGAGAAACAGTTGATACTGCTCTTGATAATGCAGATGATGCGGATAGGCTAATCCGAAGAAGAGGAGGACAGCCACAAAAAAAAGTAAGGAGGTAAAAAGGTAAAAAAACTTTTTTCACCCCTTGTTCCTTATTACTATTGCCAGCTTTCATTTTTTACTTTTATCTTCTTTTATTTGTCAAACACCTTGCTGAACTCATCGACACTAATCTTAACAGGCTCAATCATGAACTCCGGTCGGTTATAGCTCTTCAGCAGGAAGGTGTTGTATTCCGGGTCTTCCTGCGGCAGCATAAAGGCCTTTTCCACTTTTCCGTTGTTGAAATAAGCGAAATAGACACGACTGTAGTTATCATCGTCACGACGGCTGGCAAGCATGATCCAATGACCGTTGCTCGACCAAGAAGGATAGCTGTCGGAATAGTCCTTGCTGTTGACAAGCCTCAGGTCGACGGCAGAAACTGTTTCCGCAGTAAGGGCAGTTCCCGTGTATTGTTCCATCGGAATACAAACAATGTCAGCATCGTGGTGCCTGCTATGGAAACAACCGTACTGGCCCAAGGCAAACAGCAGATAACGCCCATCGGGGCTGATGCGTGGCAAAGTGACGCTTTTATCGGATGAAGCGGCATCATAGACGAGTTCCTCGTCACCGAAGTTATGCGTAGCCACGTCAAATGAACGACGATAGAGGTTGTATTGTATTTTCGGGTACGTTGTTCTGATATCCTTGTCGCGCATCTCCTCGGGAAGTGGCACAGACTTACAGTAATAGAGGTATTTGCCATCGGGCGACCAGGTTGGATACACCTCCAACAGCGTGGAATCATTGCTAACGATGCTCACCGAGTCAGTCTCCACATCATAGAGAATCATGTCACTGGCCAGATCGTAAACCTCAATCTTGTTAGGATTTTGCGTATGGAATGCCTGACGCGTCTTGTTTGTCGAGAAGGCTATCAGCTTGGCGGTTGGATGCCATGCCGGATAAACACCTCCAGAGATGGTATAGTCGCGCTTCATATTGACTCTCGAAACCTTACCATCGTTTACAATCACGGTACCGGCATTGGAGAGACGCACATGAAAAAGCATATTGTCGGTCTTATAGTTCTGATAACTGTGACAGTTGATACACTGGCCTTTCGCCCTGTCGTTCATCGTAATCTCGTTGTTGAAAATCTGAGTCTCTTCGAATGTGGTGAGGTTACGCTGGGCAATCTCCATGAAGGTCCATGCCACATACGATGGCTCGATGAGGCGATATGACAGGTATTCATCAATGCGGTCCGGAGCTATATGTATCTCAAACGGGGTGAACGACAACCACTCGTCGTCCTTTTGTCCCCAAACCTCAACCTTGATGCTCTTACCTTTTGAGGCATCAAGCATGGTATTCCATTCTTCCTCGGGTATCTGCACCTTCACACCATGGCCGTAAGTCTGCTGCAGGCCATCAGGCGTGGTAAAACGTGCTACACACGTTTCGTACTGGTCAGCAGGAAGCATGAAGTTTAGTGGTGCAATATTACAAGGCACTGTAACATCGCAATAATCGGGGAAGATGGCAGGCAAGCACTTGGCCTCTTTGGACGAAGAAGGCACATCAGGATGACTCACACACGATGACAATAGCATCGTCGCAACAGCCCAAAGCTGTAAATAATAATGGATATATCTTTTCATTTTTACTTATGATGCTACTTCGTGACCAATTCCAGCATTTACATAAATAGGTTTTCTTCCAAATATGTTGTACCACCAATAGGTGTCTCCAAATTCTTCACGCATTTCTTCACCAACCTTTTCAATTGTCATACCAGGCTTTGCCTTACTTTCCAGAGTTGCCCAGAACTTTTTGTAACGCTCGTATACAGACTGTTCAACAGGGAGCATCATACGTTTTTCTTCAGGAGCCTTATCTACGTACAGAATATATGCCTCCATAGCATGCAATGGGAATTGCTCTTCAAGGTGAAGTTTAACATAGTTACGCAATGCTGGCCAGAATCGACGTGAATCACAACGCATCATGGCATAGAACAATGCCTGTTCTGAAGCCACTTTACTATCAGATTCGTACCAGAGGCTGATGCCATTGACAATATAACTGTCGCTGTTCTCAACACCAGTAATCTCATCGGGATAGCATTTTTGTAGTTCCTTGATCTTCGCTGTAACTGGAGCAGGTTGCCAATCGCCATAAAACGGGCTATGATGCAATATCGTAGTATATCGTTCTACCAGTTTTTTATCCCCTACAGCTAAGGCGCAACGGGAAAGCATCTTCAGATAGAACGGTGAGAAGCCTGCTTGTATGGCATTTTCAAAATTCAGGCGGATAGCTTCATTCATCATACCATAGTTGTAATATACGAGAGGTGATGCTATATCCAAAAGGGTAACATGAAGCGTATCAGGGTTGTTAATACTGACAGCGTCGTTGCGCAATTTGAACGAACGCTCGAACAGACCTCCTTCGTTCATCAAGGCTATATTCTTAAGAAATACCATCGTACTGGTTGGCGCCTTATTGTCTTCAGCTATAGCCAGAACTTCCTTCCAGTTGTCGTTTTCAGCATAACGCACCATACGCATTTCGTCGACATAGTTCTTGTCTTGGTACATCAACGACCAAGTAAAAGCAACACCTGCAACGACACAAATAATGGGTACAAATGCCTTAGCAAGATAACGACCGCACACCGGAATAAGTACAGAGACGGCACCAAGTACCCAGAACGGGATAGAAAGATGCGGGCTACTGTCGCTGGGTGTTTCGAAACGCGGAAAGCCCGCCATCACGACATCGTCAGCTTTCAAATTCGAATAGAACTGCGTATGCCAGATGCTGGCGGTAAAGATGAGTAGAACTAACCCTAGGAGCTCACGCCATGTGGGTTTCTCAACCAGTGCAAGACATATAACGAAAAGTAAAGCAAACCATCCAAGAACCGGATAGATACAAACGCCAAACAGATACCAAGCCAGATGCCATTTGCGAGGTGTCTGGCGTGCAGCCCACAAGAGCAACAACATAATCAGATAACCTACCGACTGCGAGAACCAATAACCTCTGATGGTGGAGATATAAATCCAGTAACCCAAATCGGTCACCGATGTAAGCAGACAGGCAACAGGCAAGAGCATCAAGGCTGAAGCACTACCCTGTAACTTGAACGCTTTGGTACCTACATAGAAGATCAGTGTCCAGATGGCCACTAACACAACTGAACCTACAGTCGGCTCAACAAAAAGCTGCGTCAGCCAGGCCCCCACATACTGCATCAGGCCAAAGGGTTTCGACATCAGCGTATGAAAGAAGGGCGCTCCGAAGACGAATTCAGAACGGTCATGTGCAGTATAGAACACTTCTTGGTTGATGTATAACAAATATACGACAAACACTATGAAAGCCAACAGACTTACACAGAGGATTGCACCAGATACTTTACTCTTGTTATTCATTCTATTATCCAGTCATCAAATTATTGGCGACAAAGTTAAGCATTTTCTCCCAAACAGCCAAATAATACATGCGTTTAATCATTATTATTTCATAATTATTTCCTGAGTTCGGCGATGAGTCACCATTAACTACAATGCTACGTCAACAAAAACATGCTGCACCTTCTGCACCCTATGCACCTGAAAGAATTTCAACAAACAAGACACATTGTACTTGTTTACAGCTTGTTATATAGATGTTACATGTATTTCGGAGCACGAATTATCATTCAAAAATGCGCACTCCCCATCTTGCATAAAAGCGCCGCTGTTACTTCACATAACGGTGCAACATACCAACATAAAGGCTACCGTTTGTAGTAAAACAACTTGTTTTGCAAAATTTAGAGGCACTTTACGAAAAAATAGAGGCGCTATTTTTTCAAACGGGGCCGCTATTTTTCCAAACGGAGCCTCTATTTTTTCAAACGGGGCCACCGTTTGGTTGAATTTTCTCGAGAATTCAGAGCCGTAGCGGTACCAGAAAATTGTATGGCAGTTGCGCATTTTCGAGTAGCTTTTCCGTTTATGAAAATGGAGCCATTAGAAATGTAAACCTCAGTCATGTAGAATTTTATATAATGTTTGTTGAAACATTTTCAGGTGCATAGGGTGCAGAAGGTGCAGCATGTTTTTGTTATCCCTATTAATGTAGTGCCAGCTTTCTGCGTCACCCATGTCCCTTGCAGAATTCCCTTAATCATAATTATTTGTTTCAACTCATGTGCACATGGCGTATTATAGAAAAAGATAAGGGTGTGCCTATTCCTTTTTGACACACCCTCATCTTATATTAATTATCTATGTCTCATTACTTAGCAACGGGTCTGATAGAAACACCGAAACTAGAACTCAAGTTGTTGTAGATACCCATAGAATTATCAAACTTACCATTCTGGAAAACCAATATGTTTGGCATGTTATCATTACCGCTAACACTTCCCTTTGATTCATTCTTCTGCTCTAACATTGAGGGGAAATGATAAGTTCCTAAGATCTCTCCTGTAGCATAATAGCCAGCATTTCCGTTTCCGTACCACTTATCTCCGAAGCGATAACCAGCAGCAGGCAAGAAGATACTGTTATTGTTTCCTTCCTTTTTAGAAGTCACTCTATAGCCATTACCAGTAAACTCCCACTTGCAGTTATCAATCAGCTCCTGGACTTGTGCAGTTGTTGGCATTACCCAGTTGTTGCCCCAATTTGCAGTAGCAGGATCATGGTTTGCGTCTGCAATAATACTATAAATAGGAGATCCAGCAATATCACCACCCTTATAGTCTTTACGCATTACAACACCTAACTGATCTTTAATTTCATCATAATTATTAGCTTTAGGAGCTTCATAATAATTGACATCAGTAGAACCCATCTTGTCTAAAACGAAAGTTGAAACACTTGCGTATTCAAACTTCTTGAAATAGTCTAATGTATCCTTAGCTGAGTTCTGCTTGGGGAATCTCTCAATAAACTGAGAACCATCCCAATCAATAATGAGAGTAAAGTCTTCATTGGTAAGTGTTGCCTCAAGGAAACCTGTATTGCCCTTATCAACGGCATCAGTCAACTTAGCCAATACGAAAGCATTAATGGCTGTCATCTTCAGATAATCAATCGCAGCTCGTGATGCAGAATCCAATTGAGTCGTATCACCTATAAACGTTAAGTCAATAAGCTTAGGTTCAACAATCTTAGTAATATTTGTTGTATCACAAATCGTTCCAACCTTCACTTCTGCTCCTTTGTACAAATCAAACAAATCAGATACAGATGTAGCTGAAGTCACATCCAAATATGATGTAGGTGTAGATGCCAGAAGCTGAGTTCCAGTGATATCACCCCAAACGAAGAGAATACCATTGTCAGATTCTGAAGTTGCTCCAACATTCATATTGGCCCACTTTGTTCCACTTGGGAGGCCTAAATCCACAGCTTGTCCTGCACTTTTGATATTGCTTGTATTCGCTGTGTATTGGATATCGACAGAATTTTCGGTAATCTCATCGCTACAAGCCACAAATACACTTGATGTAATAAGCATGGCGATTGCGAGCTTACTATAATTCAAAAAACTTTTCATTATAACAGATGTTTTAATATTATACATATTATACATATCAGAAACTACTATTCTTCATAGTAAACAGCGTTGAGAGTCATAGAACCGCTGTAAAGCATGAGGTCGAGGTCACGGCCTTCACCACCCTTTGCGCACTCCTTAGCCATAGTCTCAGTAATCTGAAGTTCATTCAAACCTGACGTCCACTTCACATGATCGTAATAGGTGTTACTCCACCAACCGTTCATGACCTTCAAATCGAAATCAGCAGTAACATCTGACACGTCAAAAATCAAGGTCTTGAGACCATAGTAGATATCATCGGAGATCGTGGGCAGGTGTGCACCTTCAGTAGAGCTGAAACGCATAGCTGCTGCATCCCAAGCACCGGGCTTGAATGGTGCTTCTTCTGGCTTTGAAGGATCACCATAGATATAGTACTTTGTAAGAGGATTAGTGACATCGTCACATTCGATAGGGAATTCAGCTTTAAGCTGGGTTCCGTCTGGGCAAAGAGCAGTGAGAACAATGGTATATGGAGTCTTAACGTAATCACCATTCTGATTCCAATTAACCTTCATCTTCTTCCATGCATAGTTACCAATAAACTCCTTACCACCGATATTCCACTTAGCATTGACCGGAGCTGAGGTCTGGCAGTAAACGACGTTACCATTCTTCGTACCGTCTGCTGTCTTGTCAACAGTGACAGTTGTCTTTGCTATGAGCTCGTCGATAGAGATGTGTCCAGCATTGCCAATATCCTCATGAGTAGGATTGCAAGCTGCAAAAGAACATACTGCGGCAACGAGCAAAAATAATATCTTTTTCATATTGTTTACTTAATTAAATTTAATAAAGAACTTTATATGTGTACTCTGTCGCAGATGCATTTTCATCCCAGCCTGCGTTTTGCTTCATCTTATTGTTCATCAGAGTAATCTGAGCCTGAGGCTTCGGCAAGAAGCCCTTGGTATCGGCATAACGCTTAGACCAAGAACATGTCATGTGCTCCATACTGCGCTTAGCTCCCTTCTGACCAAGGCATACAATCTGCTTACCCTTCTGAGCTTGGAGAGCCTTAGCAGCGTATGAGCTCTCGCTGTGGCCATCTGCTCCAGACCAACGACGCATATCGTTGAAACGAAGACCTTCTAATGCAAACTCCCAACGACGCTCGTTCTGAACGGCTGTCAAAGAGTATCCTGTCTGAGGAACACCAGCACGCTTCTGCACTTGGTTCATGTACTGAGGATCACCAGTGAGCTCGGTCATCATCAGAAGAACGTCAGCATAACGCATCAGGTAGTAGTCCTCGAAGTGGTCACCCTGCTGCTTATTGTCAAGCGAGCTGCTGGTATAACCAGGAGCCTTACTCCACCAAGAATCGTTATCTGCAGCACAAGCATCGAGGTTTACATCGGCATACTTCTTAACACCATAGCCAGACTCCTCACAGTCGTCTTTCTCGTAAGTATAAGCTGCAAGCTCATTTTCGAGGTCAATCAAAGTACCAAGTTTACGAATGTCGGTATAGCCGCCTGTTCTTTCAGCATCTGTCCAGTCATCCCACAGGTTGTTTGAAGGAGTACCCTGACCCCAACCTTGGTTGAATGGATATGTCTTGTCACGCTTACCATTATCATTGGTAGCACCATTACGAAGTCCCCAGAAGCAAGATAGATAGTTTGAATACATACGTGGGTTGTTATAAGTACCACCGATAGCCCACTTAGAAGCATTCATAAACTGAATCTGGAAAATCTCCTCAGTGTTACCATTACCCATACCAGGCTGGTCGAAGCAGTTTTCACGTTTCATGTCTGCAATGAATTCATATGCATGACCTTTACCGTCGTGTGCCTCATCCCAAAGCAAACTGTTAGAATACTGCCAGAGTGAACGGAAGTCCTCGCAAAGCTTGTAACCACCATTGTTAATGACATCCTTCAGTGCGGCAACGACATCAGCCTTTGCCAATTTTGTACCTTCTGCGCAACCCTCCTGAGCTACAAGATCCATAGAAGCATCTCCAGAAGCAAGCTCACGAACTCCTTTATAGAAACCTGCCCAGAACATCCATGCACGTGCAATAAATGCTTCAGCAGTGTACTTGTCAGCATGGCCTGAACCATTAGCACGTTCTGCCTTCATAAGATTCTTGGCAGAAACAAAGTCAGAGAGGATCTGTGGATATACATCCGTCTCTGCACTTTTCTCTTCCTGCATCGCATCAGTAATAGTAGTAGAAGTAATCAGAGGTACATCGCCATACATCTGGGTAAGCAAGAGGGTGTAGAAACCACGCATAAAGTAGCCCTCACCAAGAAGCTGATTACGCTGAGCCTTCTGAGCGTCAGTCCATTTCACATTGTCGATGGTCTCAATCTGGTTGTTGGCACGTGAGATACCACCATACAGAAGGATGAAATCCTGCTCGTACTGGTTAGCACTTGCCGTTGTAAAATGATGCAGTGACTTTGCGACATTGTCTTGCAAACCACCACTACCGAAGCAGTCATCTGACATGAGCGACCACCAGTAGAAAGGATTATTTAATATACCACTTTGATCTCCGCCACCTAACGTATTCATAATACTATAGGTACCCGCATTCAGTGCCTCAACATCGGCAGGCTTACCAGGGAAAGTAGCTGCGGTCAGATCAGTCACACGCGGATCTGTATCCAGCATGTCGTTACAAGCTGTAAACAAAGTTGCTGACGAAACAACTAATGCTGATAAAATATATTTCTTCATAACTTAATTGTCGAATTAGAATTTAATACTTGCACCAATCAGATAAGTACGAGCGCTTGGGTAAAGACCCAGGTCAATACCAGATGCCCAGCCACTACCACCAGCATTGTTACCTACCTCAGGATCGAGGCCCTTGTACTTGGTGAATGTATGGAGGTTTTGTGCCTGAACATAGAGACGAAGCTGCTGGAATGGGCAAGACTTCCAAAGATTCTTAAAGTCGTAACCCAGCGTAATAGTCTTAATCTTGAAGTAGTCAGCATCTTCCATGTAACGAGTTGATACCCAGTTCGTGTTCTGGTGACCTGTACTTGAGATACGAGGCTGATCGTTTGAGGTGCCTTCACCATACCAACGATCCAGAATCGAAGTATCATAGTTCTGATAGGGTGCATCACTGAATGAACGGTAAGAACGCATGATCTGATGACCAAATGCACCAGCACCGTTTACAGAGAAGTCAATACCCTTCCAGTTCAAACCAAGGTTGATACCCAGCATCACGTCGGGGTTAGGATTACCAATCTCATGACGGTCACATGTAGAACCCTCTGCATAGGTAATTACACCATCATCGTTCCAGTCATCCCAGATGCAGTCACCAGGCTGTGCACCGTCCCATGTAGCTTTCTCAAGTCCAGGATGACGCTTCAGTGACTCTGCGTTAGCAGCATCAATCTGTGCCTGATTCTGCCAGATACCGCTATATGACATGCCATAGAAATAACCGATGGGCTTGCCTTCCTCAGCACGGTAGCAGTATTCTGTACCCTGTGAAAGCACACCACTAGGACCATTGATATAATGATTCTCATTAGCGATACGGGTTACTTCGTTCTTATTGGTAGCCAAGTTTACACTTGCATTGTAGCTGAAGTCCTTATTAACTCTGTCATTCCATGAGAGAGCAATCTCAATACCTGTATTCTTTACGTCACCACCATTGATGGCTGCAGGATTGGTACCATTGATAGCAATCTGAGGACCTGTAATCAGCCAGTCCTTAGTAGTCTTCTTATACCAGTCGAAGGTTAAACCTAAACGGCTATTCAGGAAACGAGCATCGAAACCGAAGTCAAGCTGCTCAGAAGTTTCCCAAGTCAGGTCGGGGTTAGGTACGATGTTAGCGTAAGCACCAACATTAGGACTACCAGCAACAGATGTAGCCATATCAGAAGCAAACTTGTAACCGCTGTCGTAAGCCTCACCAGACAGAGCGATGGTTGCCAAATACTGGTACTTATCGATAGAACAGTTACCGTTCTGACCCCAAGATGCACGAATCTTGAAGAAGTCAAGCCAACTCTTTGTGCTCTCCATAAACTTCTCATTGGTAACTACCCAACCTACAGATGCAGAGGGGAAGGTGCCCCAGCGCTTGCCGTCTGTGAAGATACTTGAACCATCATGACGTAAGGTAAAGGTAGCCATGTAGGTCTCATTCCAGTCCCATGTCAAACGACCGAACCAAGAAGCCAGATACTCTTCATCATTGGGCTTGCCAGTCAGAGTAGCATCGGTAGCATTAACCAGTTTGACGTTAGTCAGGTATGCAGAATCCCAACCCTTCAGTGTTGCAAGCTGCTCACCGTTATTAACCTTGTTAGAACCACCTACATTTGTGCTCCAAGCGGTGCTCTGGAAGCTCTGACCAACCATGGCACTGATCTTATGACCAGCAATAATAGGAAGATCGTATGTGAGGGTGTTTTCAATAGAGAAATTAGTATTCAACCAAGCACTCTGGTTAACACTATAAATAATTGATGTAGCATTACCATAACCAGTAGAACGTGGCTCATTATAGTTACGATATGCACCTGAACCCCAGCTATAGTTGAACTGAGAACGGAATCTCAGACCCTTAATAGGCTGGATGGTAATGAAAGCAGTAGCACTGGTATTAACGTTACGGCTCTCCGCCTTAGAGTTGAAGCCACCCTTTGAAAGGTTCTCCCATGGGTTGCTGAACAATGAAGAGTTCCAGCCTTGACCATAAACAACATTACCTACAGCGTCAGGAGTCTGATAATAATAGATGTCACCATTTTCAGCATACTGTGGCATGAGAGGACAAGTTTGGAGCAAGCTATGAATATAGCTCCAGTACATACCATCCTCAGCCAAGTCGTGACTCTTGTTATAGCCGATAGAGATATTTTCACCGATGGTAATAGCATCGAAGTCCTTTGCTTTCAAGAGCACATGCTCGCTGTTGATACGAACGGTGTGGCGCTTGTAGAAAGAAGCCATATCAGCACCCATAATACCTTCGTTACCAGTATAGGTGTAAGACATGGCAAACTTAGAACGGTCTGTACCACCAGTTAAGGTTACAGAATGATTCTGCTGAAGAGCATTCTTGTTTTCGAATGCGCCCCACCAGTCAGTACCTTCCCAACCACTATTAACCTTGGTAAGGATGTCAGCAGGAACGAAGCCAGCCCAATCCATCTTTTGACCAGAAGTATTGAAGCTATACTCATCAATGATAGTCATGTACTGCTGTGCATTGAGGAGCTGAGGACGCTTATAGGCGTTCGACCAACCTACAGAACCATTATAGGTAACTTCAATTTTACCTGCCTTACCCTGCTTGGTAGTAACCAGGATGACACCGTTAGCAGCACGGGCACCATAGATAGCAGATGATGCAGCATCCTTCAAAATGTCGATGCTTTCAATGTCGTTGGGGTTGATACCGTCAAGATCACCACCAGCAACACCATCAATCACATAAAGAGGTTTGGAATTACCAGTAGTACCGATACCACGGATGTAAACCTTGTATCCCTTACCAGGCTGTGAAGATGACTGGGTAATCTGTACACCAGGCGTGCTTGACTGCATAGCCTCGAGTGCATTGGTGGTGTTCAGCTTGGCGATGTCATCACCCTTTACCTGAACAGTGGCACCCGTCACCAGCTTTTTCTTCTGAACACCATAACCGATAACGACCACATCGTTCAACGTGGTGTTGTCCTCAACTAAGGTAACGGTGATGTTACTCTTGCCACCAACCTTCACCTGTTGGGTTGTGTAACCCACGTAGGAAATGACCAGTGTGGCGTTAGAGGAAGCTTTGACGCTGAAATTACCGTCGAAATCGGTAACCGTGCCTTCATTGCTACCCTGTACTTTGACTGTTGCACCAATAATCGGTTCTCCAGCCTCGTCATTGACTGTTCCCTTGACTATCTGAGCATTCATCCCAAGAGGAATCATGCAGAGCAGGAACAGCACTGCCAAAGTTTTCTGTAACTTTTTAAAGTTCCACATAAATTTAGATTTAGTTAATAAAATAATAATGTTGAATTAAGTTGAATTTAAGCTAATTTCGTTAATATATATATTTTTGACGCTGCAAAATTAGATGTTTTTAAGAAAATACCTTTTGTCATTTGTAACAAAAACTTTATAAATTGTACTATCGCCTTTGTTTAAAGGGTTTTAGATACACAAACCCCTTGATTTTTCCTATCAAGGGGTTTTGTATAATATTTATTAAGATTTGTTTCTTATAACGAAATTACCTGCTCTTTACCGTCATAGTTTATTGTCTGCTGTTTGCCATCAGGTGTTAAAATCGTGAAGCGTCGCTTCTGTAACATGCCATTAAAAGTACCTTGACGTGCTCCAATCGTCAGAGTTCGCGCGCGCTCGTTCCATTTTATATTTATAATACTATAAGCACCCTTTTCGTAATTATAGTTGTCTCCTTCGTCCTCGTAAAGTACAAACTGACCATCAGCACCAGGATAGATACGCAGTTCCAAATTGTCCCATGACTTTTCGCCGACATACTGCATCTCAGGACCCAATGGAACAATGCTGCCGGCACGGACGAACATCGGCACACGGTCGAACGCGGTCTCAAACGTCACGTTCTGCCCACCTTTAAACTGTTTACCAGTCCAGAAATCATACCAAACGGTTCCTTTAGGCAAGTACTTAGTAGCAATCTTCGTTGTGGAAAAATCTGCGATTCCAACGGCAGAACCATCGGATACAGACTGGCGGTCCCATCCCGTCATAGCATTGGTACGGATTACTTTTTCTTCAGTATACTGAGGGTTGACGATGGGGGCAGCAAGGATGCTACGTCCAAACATAAACTCGTCGGCTATGTCCCAAACCTTCTTATCGCTGGCGAAATCGGCAAGCAGCGGACGCATGTAGCTGTCATTATTCGAAGTCACCTGCCAAGCCGTACTATATAAATAAGGTATAAGACGATAACGCAGACGAATCTGCTTCTCAATGGCATCATAGACGGGTTCGCCCTTTTTACCAAATTGCCAAATCTCACGAGGGGCATCGGCACCATGACTACGGAAGACAGGACAGAACAGACCATACTGCATCCAACGGACATATAGTTCCTGGAACTGTGGGTTCTTGGGAGCAGAGCCTTTGCCCTTGGTATTATACGAATTGCAGAAGAAGCCACCGATGTCGGTATTGAAATTGGGATTGCCTGTCAGTGTGAAGCTAAGTCCGGCAGGAACTTGCTTGCGAAGCATGTCCCACGATGAATTTACATCACCACTCCACATGTTCGAGCCATAATGTTGCTGACCGGCATACGACGAACGTGTCATGATGAAAACACGCTTCTGGCTGTTAGCAGTTGGCTTTTGGCTATCCGCTTCCTTACGCTGCGCCTGATAGATGCCGCGAACGGTCTCCAACGGGAACGCATTGCGCTGCGAACGCCACGTACCACCATACACCTTGTGGGCATAGTCACTCTCTTTGGGATTGAAGAAGTCGGGGTCGGTAGAGTCCATCCACCACGCATCCGTACCATAGTCGTACAGCGTCTTCAAGTACTTCCAGTAGATGGCGCGAGCCTCGGGATGGAAAGCATCATACACCTTCACACCCGACGGATATTTCATGATGGGCGGCCATACATGCGATATACCGCTCTGGGGCCATGTCTCGAAAGGCATCAACAGTCCCTTTTCGTTCAGTTCACGATATTGTTGGGTCATCGGTCCAAAGCTGGCCCAAATACTAATCATAAAATGGGCGTGCTTCTTGTGAACATTCTGTATCATCTGCTTGCCATAGGAAAAGTCCTCCGACAGGAAGTCCATCGCGTTCCATAGGTAGTTCGATCCCCAGTATTGCCAATCCTGGATGATACCATCAAGAGGTACATTCAGCGCACGATACTGATCGACTATCGACTCCGTTTCCTGAGCCGTCTTGTAGCGCTCTTTCGACTGCCAGAAGCCGTACGTCCACAACGGGAACATCGGCACATCGCCCGTCAGCTGGCGCATTAAGGCAATATTACCATCGGCTGTGCCGCCATACATAAAGTAGTAGTCCACACCCTGACCTGCCTCAGAGGTAAACGTCATTCCCTGGGCATTATCCTCAAACAGCGTCGGTGAGTAGTTCTCCCAATAGATGCTCCAGCCCTTGATTGACTGTAGCACGTTCTGGAAGTCTTCCAAGTTCGACTGCTCCATGCGTTTCTTCAGTCCGCGACGGTTCAACTTGCCGTCTTGTACAGTACCCAGACCGTAGATGGCCTCGTCCTTGTCGAGGGTAAAGGTCTGACTGACTTCAAACTCATCTATATTCTTCCGGATAAGACTCCAGCCCTGCTCCCTGAGGAGCACCTTACCCTTGCTCGTCATAAACGTCAGACTTTGGCTCCCTGGATCCAGTTTAACAGTCAGCTCGCTGCTCTTCCATGTATTGCCTTTCTGCGTCATCGCCACCTGCTGGGGCTTCAACGTAACCACCAGCGTCTTGGTGGGCTGTCCTTTCACGACATGTACAATACTTGGAGTCACGAATTCAACCTTAACCGCCGTCTGTCCTGCTACAGCAAGTGCCCATACGAGAAACACTGCCAAAAAATACGCCTTCTTATCCATTTGTCTATTTTAAGTCTGAGATTTGAATGTCTCGGGTATCAGTATCCTTACCTAACAGGAACTTGTCAATAAAGGCCTGTACCTCGGGGTACTGACTCTGGGGCAACTGACAGTGGCCGTGGCCGCTAACGATACTCCATCCCATACGATCGCCAATGCCGAATTTCTTCCAAACCTCCTTGGCAGCCTTTGCTGAGACAAGCATAGAACCATCGGCCAACCATTCGTAGTCAGGATTGCCTAACAACAACAAGGCACGTGGGCAGACCATCGCGCAGAGCTCGTGCTGGTCGTAAGGCAAACGATAGACGCTGTCGCCGCGGAAGTTCTCCTTCTGACTCTCCAAGAACCAGTGATAGTCGGTCTTGTCAATATCCTCCAAATTCTTTCCCGCTAACGTCAGCTCATGCGACTTGCGCCAAGAGGCAGCACCACCGCCACCAGGTTCCTGTGCGATAACAAGGGCGATACGCTCGTCGAAAGCACCACAGTAGAGGGCCATCTTGCCAGCATACGAACATCCCGTCACACCAATACGTTTCGTATCTATCTTAGTGACCTCGGGACCTAACTGTTGCAAGCCATCAATGAGACGGCTCATACCCCATGCCCACTCACTATAGGCACCGTTGGCCTTCAGCTCTGGATAGAGGCGGTCAAAGTTATGCTCTCCACGGTCATGGTGTCTGCCAAACTGTTTGTAGTCGTTGACCTGTGCCGATGTAAATGTCATGGTGGCTATAGGTCTGTCATCAAATAACTTACGGGGCAGAGCTATCATGTCCGTACCAATCATCAGCGCGTAAGGAGCCTGACCCGTCTTCGGATAGCGTATCTGTGATTTCAACGTAAGTGTCTCCTTGCCTACGGTAATATCTACTATCAGCGTATCACCATCCATACGGGATTTTACCTGTTCAGAAGCTACGGCAGGCTTCTCGCCAATGCCATAGTGTTGAATCATGTGACTGATAGTGTTACGACGTTTCGTCCAATCGGAAAATTTCTTGACACCTTCCAAAGCATTAGGCAAATCACGGATGACAGGTAACTTGTCTGGTGCAGTCATCTTCGGCTTCTTCAAATGGAAGCCCGTATTCTCGACACCATATACTAATGGCACATTTTGCGCCCTAACGGGGCTAGTGAAAAGTGACAAGTAAAAAGTGATAAGTGATAAACCTATCAGATAATTTGTCTTCATCATGTTTTACTTCAGTTTCTGGAACTTCTTATTAGCCTCCAGCGTCCATTTCTCACGCTTTAGCAGTTGGGGATTCTTACCAATGAACATCTTGGCAGCCTCCTTGTCACCTTTCAGTTGCCATTTCAACCATGCCAGAGCGGGGATGGTAAACTCGCCGCCATTGGGCTGACGGTACGTACCACCATGACCTACGGGATAGTT
>JAFVHO010000188.1 GCA_017474485.1 Prevotella sp. | reverse complement strand
TCGATGGAGACGGCTTGGATTGACCTGCCTTCTGGCGAATATGAGGGTAAACAGCAAGCTATGTTGACAGCTGTCAGTACCAATGGTGATGCCCAACTCGTCTATACCACTGACGGTAGCAATCCTACTGCTCAAAGTACTAAGGTGGCCAGTGGTACGAAGATTGACGTCGAGGGTGATATGACCCTAAAGGTTGGTCTGCTCATTGGTTCTACCGTCAGCGGCATCGTTACCCGCGTTTATGCCACACCAGAGCCGATGCCCGTTGCAGAGTGCATTGTCAATGAAGGCGAAATCTGTGCTTTCTTCGAGGCTCCTTCCGATTGGAACAACGACATCAGTTGCTGGGCTTGGACGGACACCCCCAGCGACAACTTTACCTTTGTCACTGGCGGATGGCCAGGTGTGACCTGCACCCTGTTAGGTGTCGCAGAGAATGGTAATAAGGTATGGAAGTGGTCGTGGGACGGCACTAAGCAGAACAACAGCTCTGCTACGCAGCCTGCTAAGATTATCTTCAACAATACCTCGTCGCCCCAGACAGCCGACCTGCCATTTACCAATGGCGGCTATTACAATAAGAGTGGCTTGGTGAAGGTGATTACTGGCATTGAGGAAGTCAGATGGCAGAAGTCAGATGGCAGAAGTGATGTCTGGTACGACCTCTCTGGTCGCCGACTCAACGGTCAGCCGACGAAGAAAGGCCTGTATATCGTCAATGGCCGAAAGGTCATAAGATAATAATAATTTAATACACTATTTTAGGAACGCGCGAATGAAAAACCACGCATGCATGGCCAAAGTGGTTGGCAGACCATAGTGACGGCGCATGACGTGAAAGCGTTCCTTCAGCGATTCGCTGTGGTTTTGTGTGGTAGCCCCTTCCTCTGTGTAGTTGGCTACCACCATTTTTGTATTACAAAGTGTCAATCCCATGCGTTCGGTTTCGCGCATGATGCGGATACACCAGTCAACGTCAGCCGAGAAACGGTAGCGGGTGTCGTACTGCGTGTTCTTGGCAATATCGGTACGTGCATAGAAAGCCTGATGGCATACCAACATGCCATGACGGAACGATTTCCATGTGAGTTTTACGGGGGGCTGCAAGCGACGTGGATGCAGAAAGTGTCCCTCACCATCGACGATATTGGTGTTACCATATAGTACACCAGGACGTTCGGCAGCAGGATATTCGTTGAGACGGCACTGGTGGACTATCTTTTCCAATGTGTCATTGCTTGGGAAAAAGTCGCCGGCATTCATAAACACCACGTAGTCACCCGAGGCCTGAGTCAGTCCTTTATTCATGGCATCATAAATGCCGTGGTCAGGCTCTGACTGAATAATGACCTTATGACCATTGTCTGATGCGTCACTCTGCTGCTTGTATTGTTCGGTTAGCAATAGCGTCTGGTCTTTCGAGGCGCCATCGACAATCAAGTGTTCCACACCCTCGTATGTCTGGTAACGTACACTGTCAAGCGTGCGCTGCAATACCTTCTCGGCATTATATGTGATAGTAACGATAGAAAAACGTATCATCTTTTTTTAACTCTTAATTCCGTTTGAGTTCTTTCGGCCTCATAGCCTGTTCGTAGACTTCTATGTATCGCTTGGCAACACTCTGTTGTGAGTAGTTATGAGCCACTTTCTGCAGACAGTTGGCTTTCAGCATTTCCTGATTAGCCTCGTAGAGCACGTAATGTATGCCTTTAGCCAAATCTGCTGCGTCGCGGTAGTTGGCAACATAACCATTAGACAAGTGATCAATCATCTCGGGAATGCCGCCTACACGGAATCCCACACTGGGCACACCACAGGCCATGGCTTCCATAATGGTGTTAGGCAGATTTTCAGATAGCGATGGTAGTACAAAGACATCGGCAGCATTATAGACGATAGCGATACGTTGTTCGTCGTTTACGTAGCCTAAGGCATGGGTAGGGAAGGGTAGCAGATGAGCTATCTCTTCAGCATGACCACCCAAGATGGCTACTGAGGTGTTATCACGACAGTCAGGATGCTCACTGGCCATCAACTTGCAGGCTTCAATCAGGTATTGCATGCCTTTGTTAGGATTAGTGGCGCGTTGTGAGGCAAACAGGATGATATGTCCATCCGGCGGCAGTCCTAACGCTTGACGAGCCTTTTTCTTGTCGGAGGGACGGTAGCGATGGGTGTCAATAGGGTTGGGAATCGTGGTGATATATTGCTGGCTAAGCAGACCACTCTTTTGTGCCTCACCTCCCAGCCATTGACTGCATGTGACTATTGTAACGCGCTTGCCTTCCAGCATTTGCTGTTTGCGTTTCCAAATACGTGCAGAGAGGTCATTGTTGGAACCTCCGCCAGGTAATAATCGACAATTCTGACACTGAGTCTCGAATTGACGGCAGTCCATGGTCAGGTGGCAGATGGCCGTTGCGGGCCAAATGTCGTGCATGGTCCATACCACAGGTTTGCCACTTTGTAATATCTTGTGGATACCTTTCAACGACAACATGCCTTGATTAATCCAGTGCAGGTGAATGATGTCGGCTTCTTTGAATTCTGGTAGACTGGTGATATCTGTACCGCAGTTGGCGATGTCTATCTCAAACAGATGTTCGCGCTTCAGGTGTAGATGCAGCCAGATGCACAGTCTCTCCCACAGGAAATGCCAACGGAGTTTCCAAGTCTGAGGCAGTTCACAGACGGAGAGATTGGTGGTCTCCTTGTCGCGTACCAGCATCTTGGCCTTGATACCATTATTGTTCAGTGCCTCCATCAAGCGGTTGGCTGCTACGGCAGCGCCGCCCGTCCGTTCACTCGTGTTGACTATCAGTACTCGCATACCTATAATATATATACGATGCAAAGGTACGAATAAGTGAGCAAAAAGCCAAATTTATTTGAGCTTTTTCGAATTCTTAAAAGCCATTCACAATTGGCGATAAATTTGTTAATATCTGTTGTTTTCGCGCACAATGCTTGATTTAAATCAAGAATAGAGTGCTTTTTTACACTTAATTCATCAAAAGTATTGCATATTTTAGAAAAACGTTGTACCTTTGCATCGTCAAACAAAGACAAAGCTTGACTGAGTGAAGTCAAGAATGGTTAATAGATTGTTTTAGGTTAGTAGTAATATTTATAGTTTTAGGTTTTTAGTTATTGGTAATAAGAAAGTTTTAAATGTGTTAGGGTAACAGTGGTCGTCGCGAGACGGTCATAACTTTCTTTT
>JAFVHO010000187.1 GCA_017474485.1 Prevotella sp. | reverse complement strand
CTTGATGGTGGACGCTTTTGGACACTCGAAGAAATCTGACGATTTTTGCCTTGAAGTCGATAAAATTGATTATATTTGCAGCGTTGAACAAATAAAAGCATGCCACGGCTATCTTATCCAATGTCATTTTACTTTTCATTCAAATCTGATCATTTGAGCGAGTTGCAGGAAATAGTCATTTGACCAGATGCCCATTTCCTTGGGATTGCGGATAAATGGCAGGACGTCTGCCTTTACCTGATTGATATCTGCCGTGGCAAGACGTTCGTTCAGCTTTTCAAGGAATGAATCCTTGGTGATATCCTCATTATTGAATTCTATCGCTCGCTCATGAAGATGTGTGAAGTCAAGTGGGATGTTATGGCGGACGTACCACTCGAAGTCATACCAGTCACGACCCTTTACACGGTTCTTCCATGCTCGATAGACCAGAGCGTGCATCTTACCTGCAAAGAGGTCCGGCAGGGTGAAACAACGCGTCATGAACGACTCTGGCAGCAGGAGCAACTTCTGCTCAGTATTGAACTTCATAGGCGGTTGGGTGTCAACCTCTATTTTGATCTTGATAGATTTCTCGGTCTGGAAGGTAACATCAAACACATCAGTATTGTCCTTTAAGAAAGCGGATTCCACCTTTCCAAAGCTTTTTTTGTCCTTCTTTTTGATTTCAACATCACGACCGACAAGGGCAAACTGGTCAATGATGGGTTGGAAGTACTGAGTGAAGTCAAATCTCTCGTTAGGTGTCAGGAGAGAGAAATCCATATCCTCGGAAAATCGTTGCAATCCATGGAATATGCGTAAGCAGGTGCCGCCATAAAAGGCTGCCTCGTTAAAGAATCCGCCATTATAGAGTCCTGCCAGGATTATCTGCTGGTTGACCTCGAATGTGGCATTGCGTTTCTTCTGTTCTGTCGTCAAATCATAGGCAGACAGCATCTGGTTGAATATTTCGTTTGTACTCATTTCCTAAGATATTTTATAAGGGTAGTAACCGACTTGGCCTTTTTGCCAGCCTGAGCGTAGTGCTCGAAGATTGTAACATCCATGTTTCTGAAGTCTTCAATATCCATGCGGATGTCCTCTTCGAGATAGATCTCTACATCCTTCAGATAACGAAGATTCACCTTGGGCGAGTTGGCTATCATGTCGCAAAGAGCCTTCTCAGGTGTTGCAATCAGAAAAGAATAGCTTTGTTTGTTGATGTATGTGATGCCAATAGAGAAAGCCTCACGTGCTATGCTCTGATATTCGAAGCGTCCGACGGGTGTTTCGAAGTTGCGGGAATGCTTTACGGTCATTGACTGTGTAGTAAATACAGCTTCGGGAATTAGTCCGTAATAACGCAGGGCCGTCTGCTTAGATACATACGAGGGGGCATAGAGATGGTTCGCTATCAACTCGGTTGACAGAGCCACTCGCGACACCTTCGGGCTGACTACATAAAGCCCTTTTTTAAGACGGATGATTTGACCAGCCGCTTCAAGATTACGCACCTTCTGATTTCCAGCTTTCATTTCAGGAAACAAGGATGCTACAGCCGATGTGCTGACAGGAATATTACCAATATGTTCTAAATCCGTAATCATGATGCAAAGATAGCTATTTTTAGAATAACAAACTAATTATTCCTTGTTTTTTTATTCCTGTTTTAGCTTTTTTAATACGGTTGACCTGATTTGTTCATCTCAAATAATTGTCGTACCTTTGCAGAGGTGGTTCTATTGCTATGCAAAATATAGCAGTTCGCGGAATAAGAAACTGGCGGTGAAAGGTGCCCCATTCTACCCCGTTTTGCCTTTATTATAGGTCGAATTGCGTTAATCTTCCAAAATCGCTTCCGAGTTACACTGTTTTTTTCGTAACTTTGCCATCAAAGATGGCGAACTTACTCCGTCTCGGCATAAAAAAGATTAAAATCTTTTGTTCTGCTCTCGACTTTTAGTAACTTTGCAGCGAATTATGAAACATCTGATAATTGTGATAGTCGGCTTGCTGCTTGTGGCAGCTTGCGGACAGAGTTACGAAGAGACCAAGCGTATAGCCAATGAGAATCGTCGCGAGGCTATGCGCAGGGATTCTGCAGCGCTGAAAGTGGCTGTGCTGCCTACGTTGGATTGTCTTCCTTTGTATGTCGCTGATTACTACCAGCTGTTTGACACGATTCGTGGCGGCGTCCGTCTGAAGCACTTTACGGCGCAGATGGATTGCGACACGGCGATAGAGCGTGGTCGTGTGGAAGGTACGGTGACCGACTTGGTACGTGCTATCCGTATGCAACAGCGTGGAACGAAGCTTCGCTACGTGACGGTGACGAATGCCTACTGGCAGCTTATTACCAATCGCAATGCCCGTATCCACCAGCTAAAACAGTTGGACGACAAAATGGTGGCCATGACGCGATTCTCGTTTACAGACATGATGACGGATAAGGTACGCGACTCTGTGAAATTGGAGGAGGAACGCGTATTCAAGGTTCAGATTAATGATGTCAATGTGCGGATGCTGATGTTGCAGAACAACGAGATGGATGCCCTATGGATGACGGAACCACAGGCTTCGATGGCACGAATGATGAAGCATCAGGTGGTGTTCGACTCGCGTAAGACGAAGATACAGCCTGGTGTGGTGGTCTTCCGTGAGAAGGAGATGCGTCACCCTGAACGTGCCAAGCAGTTACAACTATTCGTAAATGCCTATAATCAGGCTTGCGACTCAATCAATAAGAATGGATTCAAACACTACCGTGACCTGATAATGCGGCATTGTAACGTCAGGAAAGAGGTGGTGGATTCGCTGCCCGACGTGAAGAAGAATCCGTATGTTTACATGCAAGGCCCGCGTCAGGAAGATGTGGCTCAGATAGAGAAGTGGCTGGGAGTGAAAAAAACACCTAAAAAAGATAAGGATGGGAGCAATTGACACGTCGCTACAGCGCATCTACAACCAACTGAATACTGGCAATGCAGGGTTGGCTATTATGGAGTTGGAAACCTATCTGACGGCTTGGCCCAACCAGCAGTCGCGTGAGAAGCTGGAGACGCTGAGGAGTGAATACGACCTGATGGCCGACTACTGGATCCAGGGTGCTACCGACCCTGAGCGTGACGAGCAATACAATAGGCTGTTACAACGCATCTACGTGCTGATGGCCAATATCGCCATTCATCGCCATCTGAGTGCTACATCGTTCCTGCAGCAGCTGCATCGCAGTGCCCGGCAGACGGGACGTCCAATGAATCTGGAAACCATCCGTCAGGAGATGGAGAACTTTGTGAGCGAGGCGGCCATGCTGGAATTGGAGCCTGAGCATACCAGAAAGGAGAAAAGTCTGGCTCTCTACAAGGCGCATCAGCAGCAAATGAACCAACTGTTCAACTATATGCTGACGTCGAACATCTGGTCGGAGGGAACGGGGCACATGATGGAGGAACTATTGGTTTCGCCAACCATCGACGCTATCGACCAGCAATTGCTGGTGTCGGCTGTGATGCTGTCGTTGATGAATCGTTTCGATATTGTGAAATTCAGAACACTGGTAAGTGTATATCGACGTTCGACGGATGAGCATGTACGCCAGCGTGCCCTTGTTGGTTGGGTGTTAGGTATCGACGACGACATGTTGCAAATTTATCCTGAGCAGCGAGCATTGATAGAGGAACTGTTGAAATCGAAACGCACATGTGCCGAACTGACAGAGTTGCAAATCCAGATGATTTACACGATGGATGCCGAGAAGGACACCAATACCGTGCAGCAGGAAATCATGCCTGACATTCTGAAGAACAACAGCTTCCGCGTCACGAAGAATGGCATAGAAGAGATGGAAGACGATGCCCTTGAGGACGTGTTGCATCCTGATGCTTCGGAACAGCGTATGGAGAAGTTGGAACAGTCGTTCCAGCGGATGATAGACATGCAGCGCAAGGGGTCAGACATCTTCTATGGCGGTTTTTCGCAAACCAAGCGTTTCCCCTTCTTCTACGACATCTCGAACTGGTTTGTACCTTTCTTCATACAGCATCCTGACATCGCTCAGTTTGTCGAGAAATACGAGGACAACCGTTTCTTGTCGTCAATTATGAGCAAAGGACCTTTCTGCAATAGCGACAAGTATTCGTTTGTGATAGCCTTCCAACAGGTTGTCAATCAACTGCCTGAAAGCATGCGCCAAGCCATGAAGCGTGGTGAGGCCAGCATGGGTGATATGACAATGGACAATGAAGAACAGCAGACACCAGCCTTTATCCGTCGCAACTATCTGATGGACTTGTATCGCTTCTTCCGTCTGTTCCCCAATCGCCAGTCTTTCGTTAATCCCTTCTACCAGAAAGGACCAGAGCCTGCTATATGCTGCTTTTTCTTCTCACAACTATTCAGCGATACACCGATTGATGCCCATAAGCCTGAGGTGGTGAAAGTGATGAAAAAGCACATGTATCATCGTGAGGCAGGTTTCCTTCTAAATACGTTCCCTGAGTCGATGCGCGATGTACAGTTCTATCTGTGGCAATGTAATTACGATGAGGCTCTGCAGCTGGAACCAAACAATGAGCGTGCCTTGCTGGGTAAGGCTCGCCAGCTGTTTTCCTATGGGAGTTATGATGAAGCTAATAACGTCTATGAACGCCTGATACTATTGCATCCGGACAAGGTGAATTATATGCTTAACAAGGCTGTCTGTCTGGTGAATATGGAGGAGTATGAGGATGCGTTGAAACTGCTTTACCAACTGAACTACGAGCACGATGAGGATGTGAACATCCAAAGGGTGTTGGCATGGGCCTTGACATGTGACGGTAAGCTGGAACAGGCTGATAAGTTGTATCAGCAATTGACAAGTAATGATAGTGCTACAAGCGAGGACTATCTGAATATGGGTTATTGTCAGTGGCTGTTAGGACGCATCAAAGAGGCTGACGCATGTTTTGACCAGTATTTTACGTTGGGTGGAAACTATTTTGAGATATTGGAAAACAAGCGATGGCTGAACCAACGTGGCATCAGCGACACGGATATTCGGATGATGATGGCTCTGATATCGCGACACGATTCTGTTCGCAGGGCAGAGGAACGGGCGGAATAGTGAAAATGAGGAATTGAGAAAATGAGGAATTGAGAAAATGAGGAATTGAGAGGCTACAGGAACGGTTGCAGCAAGTGAGCAAACCAACCACGGAACTTCTGCCATCCTGTACGGAATTCATCCCATGTTTCATCTGTTAGCTGGAACGACTGTTGCTTGTCGCGCCAGAACATATCGTCAAGTTCCTGCGTCGTATTCTTGTCAACAATCACCGCATTCTCCTCAAAATCACACTTCAGGCTGCGTGCATCGAGATTAGTACTACCAACGGTGCAATAACGTCCGTCGACCATCATGATTTTAGAGTGATGGAAGCCAGGCTTGTAGAGCCAGACAATAGCGCCACGCTTCTGCAGTTTACGGGCTTGATAGAGTGCGCAATCTGGCGTCAAAGGAATATCGCTCTTTGACGACAGCATAATCTCTACCTTTACGCCACGACGAATGGCACGAGTCAGCGCGCGTGTCACAGTAGGAATGAGCGTGAAGTAGGGGTTGATGATATGGATGCTGTCCTGCGCCTGATTGATGGCGTTGATATAAAATGTACGCATAATTTTGGGTGTGATGCCAGGTTCACGATTGATGATGCCTACCATCTTACGTCCTTTGGTGGCAGTGGTGTCTGGCTTCAGGTCAGAAAAATTGGTGAGCGTACCACCACGGAAGTATTTAGCACCACTGACCTGTTGCTTGGTTGCGCGATTCCAGATGCGGAGAAAGATGCTCTGTAGGTCGTTGACGGCATCGCCCTCAATACGACAATGCATATCGCGCCATTCGCCCACCTGTTCCGTACCTTTTATATAATAGTCGGCTACATTCATGCCCCCCGTATAAGCTATACGTCCGTCTATGACCACTATCTTGCGGTGGTCGCGTCCATAGATATGGTTGACCCAAGGGAATCGGATAGGGGAGTACTCCACAATTTCGATACCTTCCTCGCGCAGAGGCTTCAGGTGATACTTCTTTAGGGGTTGGTTGTTGGAGTCGTTGCCAAAGCCGTCGAACATAGCACGTACCTCGACACCTTCCCTGCTTTTCTCCTTCAGCAGGTCGAACAGCAACATCGCAATGGAATCGTTACGGAAGTTGAAGTACTCAAGATGGATGCTGCTCTTGGCCTGACGGATAGCTTGAAACATATCGTCGAATTTCTGCTGACCTGACAGCAATAGCGTCACACTATTGTCGTGTGAGAAACGGATATTGCTCTCACGCAGTGTCTGTACTATCAGTGAGTCGCTTGTTTGAGCACTCACTGAAAAGGGTAAAAAAGCAAAGAGGTAAAAAAGTAAAAAAAGTACGTACCTTATTATTATATATTTATATGTTATTATATATTTATATGTTGCCATTTCTCTTTAGTTCACTCTTATCTTCTACCTTTTTTCTATTTCTTCCTTTTTATCTTTTATTCTTCAAGCGATATTCCAATGGAGTCATACCAAACTTCTCCTTAAAGATGTTGACAAAGTTCACTGCTGTCTTGAAACCTACATTGAGAGCCAGCTCACTCATATTGACATTCGTGTTGACAAGCAGCGTGCAGGCATGTTTCAGACGAATGTCGCGTACGACCTCAGCTGGCGTCTTGGTGGTGATAGAACGTATCTTATGGAAGAAAGGTACGCGACCCATACCCATTGCAGTTGCCATCTCTTCAAGACTGATCTGTCCGCGGCTCATGTTTTGCAGTACAAACTGCTCCACATTGCGCATCAGTTGCTGATCCATTGATTCACTCATCGAGTAGTCGCCAATGGTGTTACCGCCATAATATTTCTCGTGCATCCAAGCACCCTGGTTCTGGGCGGCAGGTGCATTCTCGACAGGCTGCTGCTCAGTCGTGTCTTGCTGCTCTCCATCGCCAGCCTCGGTCTGAGCCTGAGCTTTCAGTTCGTCCAGGTCTTCATAAACCATGGTGGCAGTGGTCATACTGGCATTACGGCTTTCAATCATACGTGTCTCACTACCTTCAATGACATCTTGATTCATCTCGATAGGACCAAGACCCATCAACTTGTTGAAGCGCATGACGGCTTCTTGAACATTGAATGGCTTAGCCAAATAGTCGTCGGCAGCCAGTGTGATATTCTGGTCTGCCATATCCTGCTGCGTCAGCACGCTATCAGTCATCAGCACGAATTTGGTCTTGCCGCGACGGTTGTCCATCTTGAACTGTGTGCAGAGTTCGCTACCCGTCATTGGCTTCAAGTTCTGCTTACAGATGACAAGGTCTGCATTCAGTGTTTCAATATCGGGCAGGGCCTCCTTAATCGTTTCGTAGGTATGGAAATTATATACGTCGTGCAAGTGGGCATTCATGAAATTCAGGAACTCGCGGTTGTCGTCAATCAGTACAACGGCAAACTTCTTAGCCTGCGAGTCAACCTTTATAGGCTTGACATCAATTGCCAACTCACTGCTGATGTCGTAGGCCAGTGCAACCTGTCCCTTGTCGTTCAGTTCCAGACGGTCTTTAGCTGAAGAGGTAGCCTTCTTTTCAGGATTCTCCAGCGTCGATTGCATCTCAGAGATACGAGTAATGACCTGCAACAATTGGAAGTGCAGCGAGTTCAGCTGTTCGCGTCCCTCCAGCGTCTGCTCCCTTTCAGCCATACTGCCGATAATGGTTGTCATACGGGCCATGGGCTGGCGCAATTCATCACTGGCCAGCTTGATTTCCTCTCGCTGGCGTTTCAACTCATCAATGACGGCACGCTTGCTCATCCAGATATGTTTTACCTTGCCAATACCATAGCGCCAGATGATGAGGGCTACGATAGCGAGAATGACGTAGAATGTGAGCATCCACCACGACAACCACCAGGGACGTTCATGGTGATGTCGAGTTTACGTTCCTGATTGCTGACGGCACCATCGGCACTGACAGCCTTGACGTGTAGCGTATAGTCTCCACTGCCCAGATCCTGGAACTTTACACCGTGTAACATGGCATCACCGTTGCGCCAGTCGTTGTCGCGACCTTCCATCCAGTACATAAATTGCAGACGCTCACCCTTGTTATAGTTACCCGCAGCAAACTTGATGGTGAAAGTGTTTTGACTGTTCTTCAGCTCAATCTTACTACTCTCATTAAGTGCTGAGGTCAGAATGACACGATCGTCGTAGGCATGTCCCGTTAGGATTTCTTCTTCACCTATAAACAATTGTGTCAACATGACGCGTGGCAGTGTTTCCTGATCGTCCTTGGCTGCTTCGCGAACCCAGTTGATACCGTAAAGTCCACCGAAGAAGACTTTACCTTCATCACTTGTCGACAGGATAGCACCCATATTGAACTCGTTGCTTTGCAAACCGTCGTTGATACTGTAGTTATAAAGCCCGAAGGCGAAGGTGCCGTCCTCATGGTTGCGCTGAACCACGATACGGCTGATTCCGTTGCTGGTCGTCACCCAGATGCTTCCACTCTTGTCCTCGGCAAGGCCACAGATGGAGTTGTTGCAGAGTCCGTCGTTTTCCGTCACATAATAAAGCTCATCTGATTCTGGATTCAGCACGTTGATGCCCTCGCGCGTACCAATCCATATTAAGCCTCGGGTATCTTCGTAAACCTGTGTGATGTAGTTGTTGGTAAACGAATGCAGATTGGTGGTGTTACCCGTCAGCACCGTCTTTTTGCGTGTCGAAAGGTTCAGGATAACCAAACCTTCAGCGGTACCAATCAGCAGGTTGTTGTCAGTACCATAGTAGAGCGAGGTGATGTTGTTGGTGTTCAACATGCCATTCTCACGCGTATAGCTACTGAAAGTGTTCATCTTAGGACTATATACCTGTAAACCGCCGTTGGTAGCTATCCACAGGTTTCCTGTCTTATCAGCACAAAGGGCATTGATGTGATCGTCAATCAGCGTCTTCATAGTGTCGCGAGCTGCTGAATAGAAAGTCGTAACGCCATTTTTGATACGTGTTATACCGTTCTGCTTCGAACCTACCCATAGACTGCCGTCTGATGTTGTTGCCATACAGGTTACCTTGCGGCTGGCTAATGGTCCCTCGTAGTTGATAATACCCTTGTCGCTCGTACCATACCATAGTTTGCCGTCTTGATCTTCCGCAATAGCGGTAATATCACCTATCATGTCGGCTTCAAACTTATAGATATTTGCACCGTAGTAAGCCACGCCCGATTTTTCGGTTCCTACCCATAGCAGGTCGGTATCGTCCACATAGAGACTCTGTACGCCTATCACTTCTTGGATGATGTTTTGCTGGTCGTTGAAGCTTCGAGGAGCCACGTGTTCAACCTCGTGGGTATTGACATTCATGCGTAACAATCCTGTACGGTCGGTACCAATCCAGATGTTGCCAATGCGGTCGCCAGCCATACCATTGACGATATGGTCCATACTGATTCCCGTCAGTCCCAACTGATTGCCAACGCTGGTATCCCATTGGTTGGTGTTCTTGTTATACATCATCAGTGTACCTTGACCATAAAGCCAGATATTGTCCATCTGGTCGGCAAAGGCACGTAGTGACTTGCTGCGTCGCAGACCATTTACTGCGATATAATCAGTTTGCCATACGGTATGTTGCTGGTGCATGATGTCGCAGCATACCAGTCGTCCGTCTTCATATACCATAAGTGCACCGTCGCGACATTCGCTGATAGAAACGATATTGCCTTGAGGAATACCTACGGCATCATTGGTATAACCAAACTCATAGCTGGTTTGCTGTTGCTGGTTGTAAGCCACCACACCCTT
>JAFVHO010000186.1 GCA_017474485.1 Prevotella sp. | reverse complement strand
GCCAAAATATACAGTTTGCTGGAAATCAGCCCCAATCCGATAGGAAAAGTAAAATCGCAGGTACACCCAAAAGCACCTCCAAAAAATCAACCTCCTGAAAATCAAGGAGATACGTAGCATTTAGCTGCAATGTGGGTTAAGAGTTAAGAGTTAAGATTACTATGAAACGAGAAACATGGAAGACGGTGATTCAGGTCATCATTAGTATTTTGACAGCGGCACTGACTGCAATGGGAACGGCAAGCTGCATGAGGTGAGTGAAGAGTGAACAAAGTAATGAGGGTGTGTCAAACGCGAATTGACACACCCTCTCGTTTTGGATTGATGGTTTGTTAGAGGTTCAAGCTCTTCTTGATAGCCTCAATCTTCTGCTCAGCGGCCTTTGTGCAACGCTCATAGTCGGCAGCACCTGCAAAGCTGGCATCCTTGACCTCGGTATAGAACTTAATCTTTGGCTCAGTACCAGAAGGACGGACAGAAACCTTCGTGCCATCGTCGCAGAACCACTGCAGCACGTTAGACTTGTCGGGCATGTCGAGCTTCTCGACAGTGCCGTCAGCCTTCTTAGCCTCGAGGGCCTGGAAGTCCTTCGAGAGCACAATCTTCGAGCCACCCAGATCCTTAGGAGGATTGTTGCGGTAGTCAACCATCATCTGCTTAATCTCGTCGGCGCCAGTCTTACCCGGGCGTACCACGTTGATGGTAACCTCCTTAGAGAAGCCATACTCCTTATAGATGTTCATCAGCAGGTCATAGAGGGTCATACCGTTGTCGCGAGCCCATGCTGCAATCTCACAAATAAGACAGATAGCTGCGGGGGAGTCCTTATCACGTACCTTGTCAAATGGCAGGAATCCGAATGACTCTTCGCCACCGCCAATGTACTTCTTCTTGCCTTCGTTAACGCGGATCTCGTTGGCAATCCACTTAAAGCCAGTGTAGCAGTCCTTCAACTCAACACCGTTCTTTTTAGCAATCTCGGCAATGACCTCAGTGGTTACGATGGTCTTTACCAAGAACTCGTTGCCCTTCAGTTGGCCGAGTTTCTTCTTGTTGGCGATGATGTACCAGCAGAACATCATACAAGTCTGGTTACCGTTCAGGATTTCCCACTCGCCCTTGCTGTTGCGGCAAACGATAGCCAAGCGGTCTGCATCGGGGTCAGAAGCGATGACCAAATCAGCATTCAGCTTCGTACCGAGCTTCATACCTAAGGTCATAGCCTCAGCATTCTCGGGGTTGGGGCTGACAACAGTTGGGAAGTTGCCATCGATAACCATCTGCTCAGGAACCACGTGGATGTTCTGGAAGCCCCAAGAGCGCAGAGCCATCGGGATAATGACGCGACCTGTGCCGTGCATGGGTGAATAAACGATATTGAGGTCTTTCTGACGCAGAATGACATCCTGGTCAACCATAGCCTCCTTGACAGCCTGGATGTAGTCCCAGTCCATCTCACCACCGATAGGAATAATGAGGTCCTTGTTACCCTCGAACTTCACATCGCTGATCTTTACCTTGTTCACCTCGTCGATGATACCCTTATCGTGTGGGAACAGCACCTGAGCACCATCGTCCCAGTAAGCCTTGTAGCCGTTGTACTCACGTGGGTTGTGAGATGCGGTAACGTTTACACCAGCCTGACAGCCGAGCTGACGGATGGCGAACGAAATCTCTGGTGTAGGACGCAGGCTCTCGAACAGATAAACCTTGATGCCGTTGGCCGAGAAGATGTCGGCAACAGACTCAGCAAACATACGTCCGTTGTTACGGCAGTCGTGACCAACAACCACAGAGCACTGCTTGCCAGGGAATGCCTTCAGGATATAGTTGGCAAAGCCCTGAGTAGCCATACCTACAATGTACTTGTTCATGCGGTTTGTACCAGCACCCATGATACCACGCAGACCACCGGTACCAAATTCCAGGTCGCGATAGAATGCGTCAATCAGGTCGGTCTTGTCGGGATTGTCCAACATAGCCTGAACATCCTTACGTGTCTCCTCGTCAAAGGCTGGAGAGAGCCATTCCTTCGCACGTGCTTCGCACTGAGCAATAAGTTCGTTATTTTCCATAATTTTACGTTTTGATGTTTTAGATTTAAACGTTCTTAAAAATTTTCCTGATGACAAAAATACGAAAAAAAAACGAAAAGTAATACAACAAAGGTATTATTTTTCGATTTTTTAGCATTCAAGCCTCTAAGAGGTGTTTTGTCAACAATATACAATCCACGAGCGAAGCATGGCGTAAACCACTGAGAGCAAGAGCAATGCAACGGGAATATAGGTCAAACGCCGCTCGTATTGAGCTGGTATGGTCAGACGACAGTAAAGCCTATAGACAAAATAGCCCACAAGGCCACCCCAGATCAGTCCGACAGTGATATCGCCAGGATAGTGAACACCCAAATACAGACGTGTCCAACAGTTGACCAGCGACCACGAGACCAATCCGATAGTGAGCAGACGCTGGCGCATCAACAACGAGAAGAAGAGGGCCAGCGAGAAAGTGTTGGAGGCATGGGCCGAGAAGAAACCGTAGTTGCCACCGCGATAGTCGTCGACAGTATCAACCAGATGCCCAATCTCGGGGTCGTGACCAGGTCGCCATCGTGCCACAAGGGGTTTTACGATTTCGTCGTCGATGGTGCCAGCCAACAATACACAAAGGCCTGCAGCAGCCAATATCAACAACACGTCACGAAGGTTGCGATGGGTCTTGATGATGACGTAAAGCAGCGAGAGATAAAGTGGGATCCACGTCTTGGCATCAGTGAGTGTCATCACCACCCAGTCAAGGAACGTGGAGTCACTGCCATTCAGCATCAGCAACAACTGCTTGTCGAACTGTATGATTGTTTCCGTCATTTATCGGTATTACGGTATTATAACTATATGACCTCGATTTCCTTTAATTCAACCCAGCCCGACTTACCATCAGCCACACGGATTTCACGCCAGCCACGCATGGTGTCGTCGATGATATTGACACGCGTACCTTCGTGGAGGATAAAGAGATCGGTACCATTTGCAGAGGGCGTACTCTTGACAGGCACTGCAGAATGCATGATGATGGCTCCTGTACGATGAAGCAACGAGTGTTGCTGCTGGAAGCCAAACACGTTGGCAGCCAAGAAGACCACGAAGAACAGAAGACCGCCAAAGAAACCTACCTTACGCAACCAGATGCGCTGGGCAAAAAGATAGACCAACACTAAGAGCATGGTGCAAAGCAGCGATACAATGGCCGTACGTCCCCAGGCGTCGACACTCATCAGTCGGACCAATGAGCGATACCACGTCACAAAGAACATCTCAGACTCTGGCACAATCTTGTCAACAGTCTTCGAGCGTGCCATCTGCAGATTGAAGCGTACGTCGGCATCGCCAGGCGACAGCAACAGGGCACGTTCGTAAGCCAACACTGCATGGGTAATATCGTCCATCCGGTAGTAGGCATTGCCCAGATTATAATAGAGGTCGGCACTCTCGCCACGCTTCAGCAACTGTTCGTAAATCTGAGCTGCCTGCTGATAATGTTCCTGCTGGTAGGCGCTGTCAGCCTGAGCCTTAGTTACGGCAACTGCCATAAAAGGTAAAAAGGTAAAAAGGTAAAAGAGTAAAAAGACTTTTACCCACCCTGATACCTTATTATAATAGAATTTATTTGTCATTACGTTCAATATATTATTTACCTTTTTACTTTTTTACCCTTTTACCTTTTTCATGGTTGAAGCAATCTGGGTGAGAGCACTCAGAGCCGTATCGTAGACCTTATTCATATTACCTGTAGCATCGCCTGGGGCATAGCGGGCAAACTCGCACTCATCAAGGGCAGAGATGAACTGATTGACCACCTCATCGCTCACCTGATGGCTGGTAAGTTGCTGACTGATATTTTCGCGTGAGAGCTGTTCGACAGGCATGTTAAGCTTGTCGCCCACATAACCCCAGAGCGCACGCATCACCTCATCATAGAAAGCACCCGACTGTCCGGCCTTCATCAACTTATGGGCCTGCTTCAAACGCTTGACGGCCACCTTGTTGGCACGTCCGGCACGCTGCTTCACGATGTTGGCATTCTCAATAGCACGATGACGGAAGATGACGAGCAACGCCACGAAAACAGCAAAGAACGACGAGAGAATCATCCAGTACTCAGCAGAACCGAAGAAGAACTTGCCTGCTGCATGCTGACGCGTATCACCCGTATGGATATAGTGGATATCGCTGTTCAACAACTGCACATCCTCCTGAGCCGTATAGGCATTGACATTACCAGAACCGCTGCCTTTGGCCACATTGAGTGTGAAGCCTTCGGTGGTAACGGTCTTATACTTACGCTCGTGGATGTCGTAGTAGACATACTCGATGGGCGGAATCTCGAACTTGCCAGCATGACGCGGCACAGCAAGGAAATCGTAGATGATAGAACCCTCCAAGCCATTGGTGGTCAGTTTGCTCTTATCGGTCACCTTGGCATCATATTTGTCAAAGTCCTTGGGGAACTTGACCTCAGGCTGTTTCAGCAACTTCATATTGCCCAAACCGCTGACGATGACACGTAACTTGACAGGATCATTGGCCTTAACCTCAGTCTGGTCAATCTGGGCAGAGATATTGAACGAACCAACACCGCCTGAGAAGTTGGCAGGGCGTGCAGGCAACGGATCAACATCAATCGTAATGCCCGGGGCCTTGATCTGCTTCTTCACTTCGATATAGCCTGAACCACCATTGAAGAAAGCCTCGAAGGGGTCGATGTTACGGTTCTGCTGTACGACGATACCATTGAACGTGATGCTGGGAATCTCTAACTTGCCAGACTGTTGTGGGAACATGACATATTGACTCCATGTTACAGTCTTATACGGACGTCCGTTAAGCATCTCAACAGAGAAACTTTTCTGGGTAGGCAGAGGTACCTCGCGGGTATAGAAATTCTTGAGGTCGGGCATCTTACCACTCAGGTCAGTCAGTCCGACAAGGGTATACACCTTATAAGTCAACAAGATTGGCTCCTGCTCAATGACGCGACGCTTAGAGGCGCTGACCTTGATGAACAAGTCGCCACCAGTAATAGCCGAACCAGCGGGACGCACCTCTTCGGCATCATTCTGCTGCTGGCGACGCTGGCTGTAACCAGACTGGGAACCAGAAGCTCCCCCACTCGACTGTTGCGACTGGCCTGTAACGCGGATTTGGATCGCGTTGGAAGATATCGACTTGCCGTCAGCCGTCACATGAGCGGCAGGGATGGTGAATGTACCGTTCTTATTGGCTACTAATATATAAGTATAGGTAACAGACGAAGTGCTGGAGGTATGTCCGTTCACCATCTGGAAACTGGACTGCGTGCTGGTGCTGGGGCCCATCAAGACTTCGAAACCATCAGGGATACGACCTGCACGGAAGCCGCGTACATCCTGCGTATTGATGGTGTACGACAAACGGAACTGTTCACCGACAGCCACCTGTGATGGTGCGCGACCTGTCAAGGTCTGCGCCCATGCCTGGAAAATAAGAAAATGAGAAAATGAGAAAATGAGAAAAGCTACGCATCTCATTCCCCAATGCTTCTCAATGCACATTTTCCATATTTCTTTATGATTTTTCTTACAATTTCTCATTATCTCATTTTCTCAATTTTTCAATATCAAAAATTACCAATTTTTCTGTAACACACGTTTGCCAGCCTGTTGCTGAGCCTTCTTCATACGTTCCTGAGTCTGTTTCTCTTCCTGAATGGCAGCATTCAGCATCTGCTCAGCATTCTCACGACTCATCTTCTGTTCGTCCTGTTTCTGCTGATCCTGCTTCTGTTTCTGTTCGTCTTTCTTTTGCTGTTCATCTTTCTTTTGCTGCTCATCCTGCTTCTGCTGGTCTTGCTTCTGCTTATCCTTGTTGTCCTTATTATCTTTATTATCTTTGTTCTGATTCTGCTGGTTTTGTTGCTGTTGCTTCTGCTGACGCTTGCAAAGTGCCAGATTATAGCGAGTCTCGTGGTCGCTAGGATTGTTGCGCAACGATTCCTTATAGGCCTCGATAGCTTCACCGAACATCTGATGTTGTTGGCAGATGACACCCATATTATGGTAAGCCTGGGCACGACGGATAGGATTGGTTTCAAGCTTGGCAGCCTTCTCCAACTGACTAATAGACAGTGAGTCCTTACGCTGCAACATCAGGGCATTACCCAGATTATAGTTGGCCTGCGCATTACGGGCATTCTTCTCAACAGCCTTGCGATAGAGCACTTCAGCCTCAGCACTATTCCCCAAACGGTATTGCTTATTACCTTGACGAACCAACTGACGGTCGGATTGCGCCTGAGCCATCATGCTTATCATCAACAAGAGAACGACAGCTGCAGGTTTAGGCGTACGCTTGAAGAGCGAAATGCGACGTAAAAGCGGATTCTTGACTTCCAAGATACATATCTCAAGAATTAACAGCAGAAGCACGATAATACCAACAGCCTGGAACTGTTCGTCGTAGTCGCTATAAATCGTTGACTCTATCTCCTTCTTGGCAAGTTTGTCGAGTTCTGTATCAAGCTGCTGTTGGGCATTGCTGTTGTTGTCGACATGGATATAGGCACCACCACCAGCCTGAGCCAGTTCACGACACATCTGCTCGTTAAGTCCCGTCATCACAGTCTGTCCCGTGTTATCTTTCAGGTACTCGCCATCGCCAATAGGAATAGGTGCTCCATTGGGTGAACCTACACCCAGCACATAGACTCGCATGCCTCTGGCCTTAGCATCCTTAGCAGCCTCAATGGCACGCCCCTCATGATCCTCACCATCGGTAATCACAATGATGGCCTTGCCTACACCCTCTTGTTGGGTGAAACTATTGACAGCCATATTGATGGCGGCAGCAATATCGGTACCCTGTGTAGCAATCATAGAAGGCGAGATGCTACTCAGGAACATCTTCGCACTGACATAGTCGCTGGTAATAGGCAACTGGATGAAAGCGTCGCCAGCAAAGACAATCAGACCAATCTTATCGTTGGTAAAATGGTCGACGAGATTCTCGACCATCATCTTAGAACGATCCAAACGACTTGGTGCAACATCTTCTGCCAACATCGAGTTACTGACGTCCATGGCAATGATGGTTTCAATACCCGTACGCTTCTCGTGAGATATCTTGGTGCCAAACTGAGGACGGGCTACCAGCACAATCAGCAGTGCAAGAGCAGCCAGCAACAGATAGAACTTGACAGCAGGACGAAAACGGGACACATCAGGCATCAGCTGGCGCACTAACTCAAGGTCGCCAAAACGACGCAAGCGTTTCTTCTGCTGATGGACCATCAAGAGTCGAATGATAACCAAAACGGGTATCACTGCCAACAGATAGAGGTATATAGGGTCTTCGAATCTAAACATTTTTTAGGGCAATTTTCTGAATACAGTAATTCTTAGCAGAATCTCCAACAGCAACAGGATAATAGCAGCAATGGCGTATGGTTGATAAGCCTCATAACGCTTGCTGTACTTCTTGACATTAAGTTTGGACTTCTCCAATTTGTCAATCTCCTTGTATATCTGTTGCAACTCCTTGTTATTTGTGGCGCGATAGAAGTCACCGTCAGTTGCTGCAGCTATGTCGCTAAGCATCTTGGTATCTATCTCGACTGGCATGTTAATATACTGAACACCGCCAGCAACAGGCATGGGATATGGGGCCACTTTATTCGTACCCACACCAATGGTGTAGACGCGAATGCCAAAACTCTTGGCAATCTCAGCAGCAGTCATAGGCGACAAATCGCCACGATTGTTAGAACCATCAGTCAACAGGATAACAACCTTAGACTTGGCCTTGGAATCTTTCAGACGACTGACAGCATTAGCCAGTCCCATACCAATGGCAGTACCATCTTCAATCAGACGCTGGGCAATATCCGTACGGACATTATGTAACAGGTTAAGCAGCGAGGCATGATCGGTAGTCATAGGACACTGCGTAAAAGCCTCGCCCGCAAAGATGGTAAGACCAATATTATCGTTGGGACGACCAATGACGAAATCGGCAGCAACCTGTTTGGCAGCTTCGATGCGGTTGGGCTTCAGATCTTCTGCCAACATAGAGGTAGAAACGTCCATAGCCAGCATGATATCGATACCCTCCATGGTCTCGTTCTTCCAAGAGTTCTGTGTCTGCGGACGTGCCAACACCACTACCAGCAGCACAAAGACAGCCAAGCGGAGTAACAGCTGGATAGGCATCAGCGTCACACGCCATGAACGAGGCGCATAACGATAGGCCCGAGTGTCGCTCATCCGCATGGTTGGCTCACTCTTCTTCCTGTACATCAGATACCATATCAGGTACGGTATCATCAGCAACAGCAGAAACAAATATTCTTTATTGGCAAATTCCATTTCTCTAAACTAATAGCATGTAAACATTATAAATAATGTAACAGAACAAAGCAACACCAGCAACAGCCAATCCTGCAATGAAAAGCTTCAGCAGGCGACGCTCCTTCTGAGAACGCTGATCCTCAACAGACAGCTGGGGCTTAATCGTCTCTTCAGTAGGCTGGTTCTCAAGCTTGGTCTGATTGATGAAATCGATAGCATTCACCAGGTTCTGGTCGTTCTCGTTAATCATCGTCGAGTATTTGGCAAACTTCACCAAGTCGGCAGTCATAAACAACTGAGTCAACTCCGTCAGACTCTGTTGGTCACCAGAAGCTATCAGGCGTCCAATAATCTCAGAACTCGTCATTTCCATAGCCGAGAAGCCGTAACGTTCCTCAATATAGCGACGCAAGGTATCGGTGAGCTTGGTGTAGTATTCTTTCTGATTCTCAGATGACACCATCTTGTCGGCCTTTATCTGCTCGATTTCCTTCATCGCCTTCTGATGGGGCAACAAGCGCTTTACAATCTTGATATGTGTAATGATAGGCTTGCCAGCACGCAGACGAACATAGAGATAATACGTCAGAGCCACCAAAAGCAGCAATAGGATGCTGAGCCAGAAAGACATGCTCCAATCATGCCAATCAAAGGGATTGTCCTGAACATCCTTGGGGGGAAACATCTTGTTCAACTGGGTGGTGTCGACTTCCACCTCAACGACTTTGAGTGCCAAATCGGAGCTCTTCAGTTCCTTGCCATCCACCTTTACCGTAAAAGCTGGCAGATGATATAACGAGCCATCAAACGAAGTCAACGTTATCAACATGGTATGAGCATCAGGATGTTGTGTATTGATAATCTCAACACCAGGAACCAGCATCTGACGGGGCTGAAGTTTAGGCCAATCTATGTTGGCATTATCGTTAGCCTGAATGGTCAGCGTGACTTGCGCCTGCTCGCCAATCAGCATTTCGATAGGGTCAATCTTTGCTTGAACGCTTGATTGAGCGAACGACAGCAAAGCGCTGAGTATGAAATATGTAGATATAACTATTCTTTTCATTAACTTCTACGTTTAAACAGCATCAGCAACGACTTCACATAATCATCATTGGTAGCTATCGACACCAAATCAACATTACTCTTAGACATGGTATCTTTCAGTTTCTCCTGAGTATTACGCCAATAGCGTTCGTGAGCCTGGCGCAACTGACGACTTGATGTATCGATGTATTGTTCGTAGCCAGTCTCGGCATCCACAACACGCATCAAACCCACATCAGGCAACTCCTTAGCACGAATATCGTAAACCTGCAAGGCCACCACGTCGTGCTTACGATTGGCAATCTGAAGTGTCTGGAGGAAATCTTGTGTGTCGTAGAAATCACTGAGTACAAAAGCCGTACAACGACGTTTGGCAACACTGGTCAGAAATTCCAGCGCTTGCTTCACATCGGTACGATGAGACTCAGGTTTGAAGTCGAGCAGTTCACGGATGATATAGAGGATATGCTTACGGCCTTTCTTGGGAGGGATGTATTTCTCGATACGGTCGGAGAAGAACACCACACCAATCTTATCGTTGTTCTGGATGGCACTGAAAGCTATCGTAGCTGCTATCTCAGTGACCATATCACGCTTCATCTGACGCTGAGTACCGAAGTCGAGCGAGCCACTGACGTCAATCATCAGCATGACAGTCAACTCACGTTCCTCCTCGAACACCTTGATATAGGGGCGATGGAAACGTGCTGTCACGTTCCAGTCAATATCTCGCACGTCATCGCCATACTGATATTCGCGCACCTCGCTAAAGGCCATACCCCTACCCTTGAAGGCTGAATGGTATTGCCCTGCGAAGACGTTAGAACTCAGGCCGCGTGCCTTGATTTCTATCTTCCGTACTTTCTTTAATATCTCAGAAGTCTCCATCTTACTTCTTACCTCTTACCTCTCACTCTTTTTAGGGTACTTCGACCTTATTGATAATCTTCGAAACGATTTCCTCGCTGGTAATGTTGGAGGCTTCGGCTTCGTAAGTCAGACCAATACGATGACGCAGTACATCGTGAGCCACAGCACGAACATCCTCAGGTACCACATAGCCACGACGCTTGATGAAGGCATAAGCACGAGCTGCCTTAGCCAGATTAATAGAAGCACGTGGCGAGCCACCAAACGAAATCATATCCTTCATATCCTTCAAGCCATAGCGGTCGGGGAAACGGGTAGCAAACACGATATCAGCAATATACTGCTCAATCTTCTCGTCGATATACACCTCACGAACGACCTGACGAGCTTTCAGGATTTCTTCTGATGTGGTAACAGGAGAAACCTTAGGCAGCGACTCTTGGATATTTTCACGGATAATGCGCTTCTCCTCGTCAATCGTAGGATAGCCAATAACCACCTTTAACATGAAACGGTCCATCTGTGCTTCAGGCAGCGGATAGGTACCTTCCTGCTCAATGGGGTTCTGAGTAGCCATCACAAGGAAGGGATTAGGTAGATTGAATGTCTCACTGCCAATTGTCACCTGTTTTTCCTGCATAGCTTCAAGCAAAGCACTCTGAACCTTAGCCGGAGCACGGTTGATTTCATCAGCCAATACAAAGTTGGCAAACACAGGGCCCTGCTTTACCTGAAACTTCTCTTCCTTTTGTGAGTAAATCATCGTACCCGTCACATCAGCAGGCAACAGGTCAGGCGTAAACTGAATGCGACTATACGTAGCATCAATGAGCTGTGCCAACGTCTTGATGGCTAATGTCTTAGCCAAACCTGGCACACCTTCCAACAAGATATTACCATCACTCAGCAAACCAATTAACAAGGAGTCTACCAAGTGCTTTTGTCCTACTATCACCTGATCCATGCCCGTTACCAAGTTCTGCACGAATCCACTTTGTTGTTCTATCCGGATATTCAGTTCACGGATGTCAATAGCTTCTGCCATAATAGATATTTTTTATTATTTGTTTGTCCATTATATGATTTCAGAATGCAAAAGTACGCATTTCCACTCTTATTACGCACGCCCGCATACCTAAATTATATTAAAAAAGTTTCCTAAAACTTACATTTTAAGAAACTTTTCATATTATGCCATTAAATTGTTATTGTTTCTTGCGTTTTTTCAGCTGTAACTTGGGGATTTTAATCACTTGCCCTGCTTTAATCTGCGGATTACGCGGCAGGTTGTTGTAAACCTCAATATAGCACTCCATATCTGGACCCAAGTGAGCGCGACAAATGCTGTAGAACGTCTGGCCCTGCAACACTTTCACTTCGTGGTCAAGTCCTACGATACGATAGGCGCCCAAGCGTACACGTTCGTCTTTTTCAGCATACTTGTCCACTTCTGGAGCAGGCTCAGCCTTGGGTGCTTCTGCCTTGGGCTTCTCTACCTTCACTTCTTCTGCCTTTGGTGTTTCTGCCTTAGGAGCTTCTGCTATTTGAGCTGGTCCTTCCAAAGTTTTAATAGACGTAGTATCCTGACTCTCAGGAACATAAACAGTATCTCTTATAACCACCGTATCACTCAAAGCTGCCAAGGCCGTTTGCTGACAACCATAGTAGTAACCTCCTGCAGCTGAAATACCGACAAGGCAAATGGTACCAAGAGCAATCCATATCCACTTGAACGAAAAATTGGTTTTCTCTTCTTCAATATCGTGACCAAGAGTATCAGACACCTCCTCAGAGGTTTCTTCGGGTTCTTCCTCAAGAGTTTCTTCGGGTTCTTCCTCAAGAGACTCTTCAACGGAATCTTTTGGAGACTCTTCAGGAACATCAACCAAAGGTGCGACTGCTGGTGTCTCCTTGGGTTGTTCAACCTCCACCACAGGCTCTTCTACAACTGGTTCTTCCTGCTTGACAACTGGTTCTGCAACAATTGGTTCTTGCTGCTGAACAACAGGCTCTTCTTGCTGAACAACAGGCTCTTCTTGCTGAACAACAGGCTCTTCTTGCTGAACAACAGGCTCTTCTTGCTGAATAACTGATTCTTCCTTCTTGACAGCTAGCTCTTCTTCGTACTTTTCAAGTTGTACTAATTCTGCCTCTGTCAAGTCATCTTTGATATCTTCAAATTCACTATCTGCAGGCTGTTCTTTCAGGTCATCAAACTCTACATTATCATTAAGGACAACCGTTTCGAACTGTGAGAAAGGCTTGTTAACCAATTCCTTCATCGTCGCATCTGGTGTAAAAGTGATTTTCGAATGTTCTTCTATCATCACTCTGCCACCAGTTCGTACGCTGACACTTTCGCGAGCATCGACAGTAATCACCTTAAACGTACCCAAGCCCTTCACCTTGACCTGGTCGTTCTTCTCCAGTCGTTCCTGGATGATAGCGAACAACTCTGTAGCAAAACGATTGGCCTGGCTCCGATCCAGTCCGTTCTTAGCAACTAAGACTTTGGCTATCTCTTGTATTGTCAGTCTTCCCATACCCTACTCTCCTTCATTTCAGTTTTTCCTTTAACGTCTGGTTGGGCTTGAAGTTCAGCACCAGTTTGGGTGGCACCAACATACGTTGTCCAGAAGCCGGATTCACCATGATACGTTCCATCTTTTTCTTCGTTTCGAAGACTCCAAAGTTTGGCACAAGTACAGCATTGTCCTCTTGAAAGGCATCGCCCATAGCATTGACAATGTTGTTTACCAAGGTTTGCGTGTCTTTGGCACTAAACCCTGTACGTGATGCCAGTTCTGCGATAAACTCTTTGTTATTCATATCGTCGTATTTGGATTTTGTATGTCAAAACTTTGTCGTTGCATATAAGTCAAATTCTTCTGAATCCGTGATGCGAGCCATATAGAAATTGCCTATTGTCAGTTGCTCAGAGGCAGGAATCAGCACTTCAGGGTCAACCTCTGGCGAACAGTATTCTGTGCGTCCAATATACCAGTCACCTTCCTGTCTATCGATTATCACTCGTAGTGTCGTACCAACCTTCTGGGCCTCTATCTCAGCACTGATATTCTGCTGAATACGCATCAGTTTGTCGAGTCTGGCCTGTTTCACATCTTCAGGGACATCGTCTTCGTAATGCTGCTCTGAATAAGTGCCTTCCTCTTCCGAATAGGCAAAAGCACCCATACGTTCGAAACGCGCCCACTTGGTAAATTCAATCAACTCAGCAAAATCCTCGTCTGTTTCACCAGGGAAACCAACCATCAATGTCGTACGCAGACAGATACCGGGAACCTCTTTGCGCAACTTTTCCACCAACTCGTAAGTTTCTTGTTTGCTGACATTACGTTTCATGCGTGACAACATATTGTCAGAAACATGCTGGAGAGCGATGTCAAGATATTTGCAGACGTTGGCTTTCTCGCGCATCACTCGTAACAGATCCCATGGGAAATGGGTGGGATAGGCATAATGCAGGCGAATCCATTCTACACCAGGAATATCTGCCATCTGCTCAATCAACTCGGCAATATGCTGTTTCCCGTCAATATCAATGCCATAGTAGGTTAGTTCCTGTGCAATGACATTAAATTCCTTGACGCCTTGACTGACCAACCAACGTACTTCATCCAAAATCTCCTGCATCGGACGACTCTGATGCTTACCAGTAATCAATGGAATAGCACAATAGGCGCAATGACGGTCGCAGCCTTCCGAAATCTTCAGGTAAGCATAATGCGAAGGTGTGGTGATGTGGCGGTGGGTCTCTAGAGTATCTAGATTTTCTAGTTTTTCTAGATGCTCTAGATTCTCTAGATCTGCCAGCAATTGCTTATAGTTAAACTTCCCATACCACCCATCCACTTCGGGAATTTCATCTTCCAAATCAGCCAGATAGCGCTCTGAGAGACAACCCATCACGAAGAGTTTTTCTATTCTGCCTTCAGTTTTAGCTTGTGCAAACTCTAGAATGGTGTTGATGCTTTCTTCTTTGGCATCAGCAATGAAGCCACAGGTATTGATGACCACTATCTCTCCCTGGGGGTCATCGCTATCATGCGTACAGTGATAGCCATGAGCCTCCATAAGTCCCATCAGCATCTCGCTATCCACGAGATTCTTCGAGCACCCGAGCGATATAAAGTCAATCGTCTTCATCATTTATTTCGTCAAGAAGAACAGACACGCAGCAAAGCGCCACATGCCAATCCAATAACTAAGCCTTCAATAAAAGTCTTTTTCATTTCCTTAGTGTTTAAACAGCGAATCAACGAACTCCTTACGGTCAAAGAGCTGCAAGTCCTCCATACCCTCACCCAAACCGATATATTTCACAGGAACTTTCAGTTGGTCGGATATGCCTATAACTACTCCGCCCTTGGCAGTACCATCAAGTTTGGTAATAGCCAACGACGTGATCTGCGTAACAGCTGAGAACTGCTTAGCCTGCTCAAAGGCATTCTGTCCTGTAGAACCGTCGAGCACCAGCATCACCTCGTCAGGAGCCTCAGGCATAACCTTCTTCATGACTTCCTTCACCTTTTTCAGCTCGTTCATCAAGCCTACCTTGTTATGCAGACGACCAGCCGTATCTATCAGCACTACATCAGCACCATTAGCTTTGGCACTCTGCAATGTATCGAAAGCGACTGAAGCAGGGTCTGAACCCATCTGTTGCTTCACCACAGGCACACCAACACGCTCACCCCAGATGCACAACTGCTCAACGGCAGCAGCACGGAAGGTATCGGCAGCACCTAAGTAAACCTTCTTGCCTGCCTGCTTAAACTGGTAGGCCAATTTACCAATGGTGGTCGTCTTACCAACACCATTAACGCCCACAACTAAGATGACGTATGGCTTGTGATCGCTGGGCAAATCCCAGTTCTCATTGTCTTCGCTATTGTTTTCAGCCAACAAGGCTGCAATCTCCTCACGTAGGATGGCGTTCAGTTCTGATGTCGACACATATTTGTCACGAGCCACACGTTCCTCTATTCTCTCAATGATTTTGAGCGTCGTGTCCACTCCCACATCAGAGGTTATCAACACCTCTTCCAGATTGTCGAGCACATCGTCATCCACCTTCGACTTACCAGCTACTGCACGTGCCAATTTGTCGAATACGCTGGTCTTCGTTTTCTCCAAACCCTTATCCAGCGTTTCTTTCTTATCTCTATTGAAAAATCCAAAAATACCCATAATGCATTATAGTAACCGTTAAAAAATAACTTGGTACGATTTCCGCTCTATACGAGCAGTTGCCAAGCTTTTATTTATCTCTTCAAAATTATTGTTCATGTTTATTGTTGCTTTGTTTGT
>JAFVHO010000185.1 GCA_017474485.1 Prevotella sp. | reverse complement strand
GTGGGCGCATATGGACAATCAAGAGTTCTTTGCAACACCACTGACAGACATTATGTTTGCACCGCAGAACAATGGCTATGGTATGCAGAAAGGTGACAAGACGCGACTCCATATCCTTTTGGCAGCCGTACTGGCCATCCTTTTTTTCGCTGTCAGCAACTATATCAACCTGACGGTAGCGAATACAGGTTTCCGCGCCAAGGAGATGGCTACGCGCAGGCTATTTGGGAGTAGTCAGTACCAGATATCACTGAAACTGATAGCCGAGTCAACGCTGATGATAGCCGTCGCCTTCCTCATAGGCTTTGCTTTGGCGTTCTGTTTTCAGGATGATGCTGCAGAGTTGTTCAAGGGGAAGATTGCGCTGCTCAACGACATCAATCTCGGCACGGTAAGCGTCTGTCTTGGTTTCATCCTGCTTGTGGGCATCATCTCAGGCATCATGCCATCGTATCAGATTTCCCGTTTCCAACCCATCGACATCGTAAAGGGTAACTTCCGCTACCAATCCAAAATGGTGATGGGTAGGTTGTTCATCATTGTGCAGAATGTTGTAACGGTGACAATGCTCACAGCAGCCCTTGTAATCTGGCTTCAATTGAATCACCTCATTCATGCGCCGCTAGGGTTCAATACAGAACGGCTTTATTATGTGAATACGCCAGAGGGTAAAAGCCAGACGGTCAGGAGCCAGTTGGAGAAGATGCCTTTCGTAGAGAGCATCGGTGAGTATAGCGGAACGACCTTTGTCACCTACAGCAGTAGCATAAGAAGTATCACGAACGGCGACAAACTGACGAGTCTGTTTCTGACCGATCTGGACTCGACAGCCTTTACCCTCTACGGGCTGGACATCCTCAAAGACTATGGCAACACCAGCAACGGCTACTATCTGAACGAGGATGCCAAACGCCGGTTAGAGTTGACGGATGGTGACCGCGAGATGGTCTGGGGCAAAGACGAGACGGCTCCCATCAGTGGCATCCTCAAAGACTTCCACCGCATCAATGTGTTACATGAAGCAGAGCCTTTCGCCATCCGTGTGCAAGAGCATGTGGATAATCCTAACTTCCTAGTTAAGACGAATGGTGATAAGCAGGCAAAGACTGCTTTCGTCGAAATGATGAGAGAATTGGGTGTCCCAGAGGAAGCGATGGAGTGGTCCGTTAGCAGTCTGGAAGAGGGTATCGCCGAAACCTTCGAGGATCAGCAGAACACGCTGGATATCATCTCGCTCTTCACCCTCATCGCCATCGTCATCAGTGTGATGGGCTATATGGGGCTGTCGCTCTTCTTTATCCGTCAGCGGCAGAAGGAGATAGCCATCCGCAAGGTAATGGGCTCGACATCGGGCGAGGTGCTGCTGCTGATGCTTCGCACGTTCTCGATTCCTATGCTGATTTCGTTTGTCATTGCTGTGCCTATCTCGTGGTACATCATGCGCGACTGGCTCAGCAACTTCAGTTATCGCATCGCGCTCAGCCCTTGGATATTCGCTGCTGCTGGATTTACCTGCTTCATCATTTCCCTGCTCACCGTTATTGTCCAGAGCTGGCGCGCTGCTTCTGAGAATCCGATTAACAATATCAAGACAGAATAAAGTTACAACTATGAACGTATTAAAATCTCTCAATCAGCGTGGACAGCACAACTGGATCAAGATCCTTTGTCTGGCTGTTGGTCTGGCTACGGGTATCGTACTGATAGGTAAGGCTGGCTTCGAACAGTCGTGGGACACATTCTTCCCATCAAGCGACCGTATTTTCATTGTCTATGAAGACGTGATTCGCGATGGCGAATATCTGCACTACTCGCAGACACCTGGTGCTGTGGCACCTGCCATAAAACGCTACTGCCCACAGGTGGAGGCGGCCACTCGCTATACACCAATAGCCTGGGATATGCCGATTGTGACTGACGACGACAAGCGTGTGCGTACCAATTTTGCCCTGGTGGATAGTTGTTTCTTCGACGTGTTCCCCTTCCGTGTGCTGGCGGGCAATGCGAAGAAAACACTCAGTCAGGTGGACTGGTGTATGATTCCCCTCTCGCTGGCCGAGAAACTGGCTGGAAGTGCCAATCCTCTCAGCTTGGTGGGTAAGAAAGTGTACTATAACAAGCGCGGCAGTTGGGCCATCACCATTGGTGGTGTGTATGAGGATGTGCCTCTCAACTCTCGTCTGCACGGCATGGAGGTGATGGTGTCGATGCCCAGCATTACAAATATTATGTGGGACGGCCGCGAGAACTGGGTGGGCAATGATCGCTATTTTGGCTATGTGCGTCTGGCTGAGGGGGTAGGTCCCGACGACCTGAAACCCCAGATTAAGAAGATGCAGCAAGAAAACCTGCCTCAGGAGGAACTGAAGAAGGCTGGCGTGGATCTTGGCTTCTCCGTTGGTTCTTTGAGCGAGCATCATACGAATGAGGATGTCACGCGCCGCATGACGTGGATTCTCTCCATCCTGGCTACTGTGCTCATTGGCTGTGCCGTGATGAACTATCTGCTGCTGGTGATTGGCGGTGTCAGCCGTCGGGCGCGCGAGATGGCTGTGCATAAGTGCTATGGTGCTGAGGCGCGTCATATCTATCTGCGTGTGATTGTAGAAAGTCTTGCCCACCTGTTGTTGTCGTTGGTGCTCGCAGCCCTGCTGCTATTGGTGTTCAAAGACACCATCGAAGAGTTGGTAGGCGCACCGCTCCTGGTATTATTGCAGTTGGATAGCAATGTGCTTATGATCTCGCTTACTTGCCTGCTGGTGCTGGTGGTTACGGGCTTGGTGCCTGGCTGGATCTACACCCACATCCCTGTGACGGCAGCCTTCAAGAACTACAGCCACACGCATCGCTTGTGGAAACTCCTGCTGCTGGGCTTGCAGTTCGCTTCTGCCACTTTCCTCATCGTGCTGCTGATGGTGGTGGGCCGACAGTACCAGCTGATGGTAAACGATAATCCCGGCTATGATTATACCAATCTGGGAATGGTCGATATAGATGGTGTCTCGAAAGAGCAGCGCCAGCTGGCTTACGATGAGTTGAGCAAGCTGTCGTCGATCGAGAGTATCACGATGTCGTGTGTTGATCTGACCAGATATCAGAGTGGTGACAATATCTTCCTGCCAGGCGACGACCGTGAGTATATGAATGTCTCAGACTGGTTCTACGTGGGTGATCATTTCTTTGATGTGATGCGTATTCCTGTGATTGCCGGTCGTACCTTTACGGAGCAAACCGACACGCTGCGCGAGGTGATGGTGAGTCGCAAGTTCGAAGAGAAGATGAAACAGTTGGCTGGCTGGGATCAGGCTTTGGGCAAGCAGATTATCTGCACCTCGTTCGATGGCCCTCACACCATTGTGGGTGTCTTTGAGGATGTCCGTGTGGGTAGCATTTCCGATCAAGATACGCGTCCCTGTGTTTGCTTCTATAGTCGACGTGTTGACCAGATGCAGCATTTCACAATCCGTTTCCGCTCGATGGACGGACTGGAGGCAGCCAACAAGAAGCTCAGGGAGATAGCGACTGATAATCCCGATATCGAAATCGTGCCTTACAATCGGTTGATAACCAATCTTTATACCGATGCCCGTCGTTTCCGCAGTACGGTGATGATTGGTGGCTTGGTGGCACTGGTTATTGCGCTGATTGGATTGATTGGCTACTTGGCTGGCGAGATGGCTCGCCGACAGAAGGAGATAGCCGTTCGTAAGGTGAATGGTGCCACCATCAACGATGTACTTCAACTATTCTTCGTTGACATCCTGCGTGTAGCGTTGCCTGCCGTTGTGATAGGTGTTTCTGGTGCCTGTTATGTGGCGCGTCTGTGGCTCGAGCAGTTCAGTGAGAAAGCCTCGCTCCTGTCGCCAGTCTATGCGCTGGGCGTGCTGTTTGTCATCGTCGTCATCTTTGGAGTGGTTTGCCTGAGCTGCTATCGTGTGGCCAGCAGCAATCCTGTTGATTATCTCAAAAACGAATAATAAATTTTAAAACGCTATAGTATTATGATTAAGCTTGAAAACATTCAGAAGGTGTTCCGCACGGAAGAGGTGGAGACCGTAGCATTGGGCGGCGTATCGCTCGAAGTAAAGAAAGGTGAGTTTGTGGCCATCATGGGGCCTTCGGGCTGTGGCAAATCGACCTTATTGAATATATTAGGCTTGCTCGACAATCCCACCAGTGGCACCTATTACCTCGATGGTGAGGAAGTGGGTAAGTTGAAGGAGAGTCAACGCACGAAGGTTCGCAAAGGACAAATAGGTTTTGTATTCCAAAGCTTTAACCTGATCGACGAACTGAACGTGGAGGAGAATGTAGAGTTGCCTCTTACCTATTTGGGTGTGCCCAAGAAGGAGCGCAAGGCAAGGGTAGAGGAGGTATTGCGCCGCATGGCCATCAGTCATCGCGCCCATCACTTTCCTCAGCAGCTCTCTGGCGGTCAGCAGCAACGCGTCGCCAT
>JAFVHO010000029.1 GCA_017474485.1 Prevotella sp. | reverse complement strand
GGATCAGGACTTGGTGTATCTCCTCCCTCTGGATTACCACTTTCTTCTTCTCCGAAAATACCCACAAGCGACGACTGGTAGTTGTCGAGCAAGCTGCCCAGCGTGGGGTCATAGGCTGAATCGGCTGTGTCGTCACCAATATTGTCTTTGAAGGAATAAGTGAAGTCGCCATGGTTCAAACGCCCAGCGCCATAGAATCCTGTCACTAGCTCGGGAACGAGCTCGGCAGCCACAGGATTGTAGCCATACATCAGCGATTCGTCCGTGTCGAAGTTGTTATATGTCGTACCACCCACCCTTGTCACTTCTGTTGAGGGAACCTGTTCTGCACGGGTTGCAGTCTCATAAGCATCGTATCCTGTCGAAGCAGGAGCAAGCTGTGTGTAGTACTTGAAGTTCTTGCAGGTAGTATCGAAATGATTACCGTAGGCTTTAATCATCCCTCCATCCTCGCCAGAGAATGTTCCGCTTCCCTGGGCGTCAGTACCTTGCTGCGACGAGAGGATAGGCTTCTTGGTCTTCAGGAAGTAGTTGTTCTCTACGAAGACGCTGGAGCCACTGGTGGCACCAACGCCATATTTGGCCACATTGTCGAAGTAATTGTTCCAGACGTGTACCGACATGGTGCGTACACGCGGATGGCGGGAGTCGGAGTGGTCGAACCAGTTGTGGTCGTAGGAAATGTAATTGGGTCCTGACTCGTCTTTCATTCCAAACAAATTCGTCTTGCCTGTATCCCAGAAGCGGTTATATGATACGGTAACATACTTGGAATCAGACTTCACGTCGACAGAACCGTCGCCCTTCACATGATCACCGCTACCATGGGGACCATAGAACACGTCGAGGTGGTGAATCCAGATGTTCGAGTTGTCCGTATCGAGCGACAGTCCGTCATCCATACAGCGCATAATGGCAAAATTGCGGAACTCCACGCTCTTGGAGTTGCGTACAAGGAATCCGAAGCCCTTAATAGTGGCATCGTCACCGATACCCTCGAAGGTCATGTTCAGCTCCGAGTCTGCCTTGCGTCCCTTCACCTGAATACCCTCAGCAGAACTGCCGATGGCATCGAGGTCGTCCTTGGTGACAAGCCCAATGAAGCGGAAGGCAATGGGTGTCTTGTCCTGCCCTTTCTCGTAAGCGGCAATGATAGACTGGAAGCCTACGCAAGGATTGCTTGTTGCCCCAGCCACGTTGGTAGAGACCGTCTTGGCGGTTTGTTTCGTGATATAAAGGACCTTCGCACCTGGCTTCAGCGTACCGTCAGCCTGATAGGCTCCTGGCTGAACGTCGTTTTTAAAGGCAAAACCTTCGCGGCTGTAGCTAATAACCCGCAACCCCGTCTGTTCAGCGGCTGAGGCTGCCACTTCTTCATCGGCAGCATCTACGGCAACTACTTTGACTGCATAGTTGTCTGCTGCACGCAGACCCACGATGTCAGCCCTGCCATAGGTTCCATAGTTGCGCACCAGCTGACCATCTATCTTGGTATAGTCGGCATACTGTCCTCCCTTGATATAAACGTGGTAGCTCTTGGCACCCTCCAGCAGGTCGAACTTGACATAGACAGACTCCAACCACCCTTTGGCCTCGGTAATGCTGACTTGTCCCTGAACGTGCTTCACAAACGACAGGTTGTTGACACTACCTTTGTAGGTGTCAGTTCCAGAAGTGTGGTTCACCTTAATGACATCGTTGTCAATATCAATACTGGTTACTTTCGTCGTATTGTAAATGGTCTTGCCTGAAGCCTGCGACACGACAACCTTATTCTGAGCGACGACCATCACCTGAGCCGTCAGCAAAACGATAACAAACAATAAATTCTTCATAGACTCTTATCTGACAATCATTTTACGTCCATCTACCACATAGATTCCCTTGGGCAACTGATCAATGTCATGACCAACATACTGGCCATTGAGGTTATATACCTTTGAGGCCGTGCCATCAGGAACTTCCTTCACCATCTCCGCAATACCCGTAGGAGTATAGACGAACGATATGCTCACTTGATCCATTGCTGCTCGCTGCGTACTGTTATCCGTATAACCCAATACCACGTCATCACCGTCGAAAGTAATCCGGCTAACAGTCTTGTCGACCGTCTCACCATTGACCGTCACAGTCTGCTTTGTTTCCGTTTGAGCCTCTACAGCCAGCCCTACCAGCAGGAAACATACTGTCAATAATACCTGTTTCATCATTATTCTTTCCAAATAGTTTGTTCTCGGC
>JAFVHO010000028.1 GCA_017474485.1 Prevotella sp. | reverse complement strand
GTAGTCGCTATATATCGTTCCCTTGGTATTTTCTTTGTGGAGATGGTCGTTGAGCAGGGCGTAGCCAACTGTTGCCTTGAGCCAACGGGTTATCTGGTAATTTCCCTCTACTCCAAAGCTCCAACGGTCGGCGGATTTCAGGTTTTCACGACTGCGGAACTGCACTCCTGCCCCCACGCTCCAGCGGTTATTGAGTTCCTTTTCTGCCTGCACCTCTCCCCACATGCCGAAATCATCGCCGGCATAGGCACTGGTGGGTGAGAGTAGTAAAATTACAAATAATGCGGCAATCAGCCGCATTATTTGTCTTGTCCTATTATTAGAGATATTAGACATGAGCGTATTCTCCATTTTTAATTTTCAGCATATCCTTAACGTCGCCACTTTCGGGACCTTTATAATAGATGCGCAGCACAGCCATATCACGCAGGAAATCAACAGCACCTACGCGTACGTTGGTAATCTTGAGTCCCAGACGCTGTTCCAGGTCGGCAATGAGTTCCTCTTTGCGCTCTGGCTTGATGAGTTCTATGCGGTCATACTGCACAATCTTTGAAGCCTCCGTCTTGAGCACACGTTCACATATAGCTACGGCAATGATGACGATGATGTCGATGCATACAAGCTCGAGCAGAGGTGTGCCAACGAGCTGTCCAAACTCGTCAACGCCCAGTGATGAAGCCATAGAGTGAACTACAGCCAGACAGATAACGACGAAGAGGTATGACATCTCGCGTACTGGCATAGCATCAGTGCGGTAACGCATGATGGAGAAGATACCAAACAGACCGAGACCTACACCCATTGTAGCCTTTCCGCGATCCATACCCATCATCATGTAAACGAGGAAGAACAATGCTACAGAGATGAGCATGAACGTGAAGTAGAAGTCACGACGCTTAGCTTTCTTGTAATAAAGGAAGTGTACGATAACCCAGTTGGCGAACATGCAGACTGCAAATCGTATCAATGAGTCGCAAAATTCAGGTGAAAAGAAGTTTTCCATTTTGTCTTGTTGTTTTTATTGTTTATTTATTGTTTAATGTCATCTATTCCTGTCAATATCCTTACCTCAGTAACCTTTTGTTTGAAGCGATTGAAGGGTAAGTCCTTGTTGGTGAGTGCTGAGCCTATGCAGTATTTTGAGAATCCGTGTGGATGTATCTGTAGCTGTCTCAGCTTTTTAAGTATGGGCGAAAAGACATGACCGTCGCGTTTCAGTTCAATGATAACCAGGTCGTTCATGTCCATTTGCTCTCCGCTGACCAGATTGTTGAAGTGTACGCCACTGTCAATGGTCAGTCGCTCTGTCATTCCTTTGTTTACCAGCGTGATACGAGCGAAGTGGTTGTTGAGTGCTGGCTGCAGACTGTCAACGTCATAGTGCAGGTGCTTGCCAAGGAAGAGTTTTTTTTCCTCGTCAGTCAGGTCCATATCTACCACCTTGATGCGCTGTTTCTTAGTGCGCTTGTGGTTATTCTTGGTCTTCACCTCCATAAACTGCAATCCGTTTATGCAGTAGGTCCTGAAACGTATCTTCTGTCTGTTGGTATGTTTCCACTGGTGCATGCAGTACATATTGAAGTCGTCAGTATCGTAGTATGTGGTGTCATACTCCAGATTGCGCTCTCCGTCAATTTCCTGCACGTAGTATTCATCGCATGCCATCTTCAACAGTTGCTTGAGCTTGTCCAGATTGGTAACG
>JAFVHO010000027.1 GCA_017474485.1 Prevotella sp. | reverse complement strand
GGGATCGATGGACGATAATAACATTATTGTCGATCATTGCTCTGTCAGCTGGAGCATCGACGAATGTCTTTCTATATATGGCGGACGGAACCTCACGGTACAATGGTGCATATCGTCGCAGAGTCTGGTGAACAGTGGACACTCCAAGGGTGCTCACGGCTATGGCGGTAACTGGGGAGGCGCAGGCAGCTCATTCCACCACAACCTGATAGCCCACCATACCAGCCGAACACCACGACTCGGCCCGCGTCCCGGCACACAGACCGACGAACGCATGGACATGCGCAACAACGTCATCTACAACTGGGCTGGCGAAGGCTGCTACGGTGGCGAAGGCATGAACGTCAACATCGTCAACAACTACTACAAGCCAGGTCCCGGCACGGCAACGCGCAACGAGACCATCCAGCAGCGCATTGCCAGTATCGGCATTCGCACTACCGACTACACCAAACACGGAACCAGCCAGGCCAACAGCTGGGATGTCATGTGGCACGTATGGGGTAAGTTCTATGTGGACGGCAATGTCAACACAAAGCACGACAAGGTTACTAAGGACAACTGGACTTACGGCATCTACAACCAAATCAACAACAGTAAGGTTGACAACACTTTCAATGACGATGTCAAAGAACAGATGCACCTGAACGAGCCCATCGCTTTCCTGGCAACGACGACCCACTCTGCCGAGACTGCCTACGAGAAGGTGCTGCAGTATGCCGGTGCCTCGTTGCACCGCGATGCCCTGGACGAAATCATGATTAGCGATACCCGTAATGGCAAGGCCACCTTTACCGGCAGCGGCAATAGTGCCGGCTACATCAATTCACAGGACGACGTCAAGTCGCAGATTCCTACCTGCTGGCCTGTTAGGCACCACACTGCCCGACGAGACGGCATCCTTGAAAGAAAACCGCCTCTACCCTATTGACAGCAGGGGTAACGGTTTCTACTATACCTTACAGGGCATTCGCACCACAACTCCGATCAATGGTATCTACATCCAAAACGGCCATAAGGTAATCGTTAAGTAATAAGCAATAAGAAAAACTGGCGTTTGAATCGCTAGAAAGAGGTTACGAAGCGTTCGCAACCTCTTTTTTACACCCTTTGCGTCATTTTTTCACCATCCCAAATAAGCGGAAAGCGCTACCTTTGCAACAGAAAAATAACTATTAACACAAAAAATACTTCAAATGAAAAAAAGAATGCTTTCCCTGATGACACTGCTCGCGACAGCTGTCATGACACTAACGGCCCAATCCATGCCGTGGCAAGATGAATCATTGAGTTTCCATACTCGCGCCGTCGACCTCGTCAGCCGGCTGACTCGCAGCGAGAAAATTGCTCAAATGGGGAATATGGTAGATACCGAGATTAACCGCGACGGCATCCATATTCCAATGTATCAATACTGGAACGAAGCCCTGCATGGTGTAGCCAGAAGTGGTGCCGCCACCAGTTTTCCAGAGTCAAAAGGCATGTCCAGCACATGGGACCGCCAGCTTATCTTCGACTGTGCCACAGCCATCAGCGACGAGGCTCGCGCGTACAATAATTTATATAACAAGGGACTGAACTACTGGTGTCCGACCATCAACATGGCACGTGACCCACGCTGGGGCCGTGACGAGGAGAACTATGGCGAAGACCCTTTCCTGGCAGGACAATTAGCTGTGCAGTTCATCAAGGGCATGCAGGGCAACGACCCGAAATACCTGAAGACCGTGGCCTGCGCCAAGCACTTTGCCGCCAACAACTACGAACAGGGGCGCCAAGGCTCTACATCTTACATGAAGGAGCACGTCTTACGCGAGTACTACCTTCCTGCCTTCGAAGCTTCAGTCAAAGAAGGCGGTGTCAAGAGCATCATGTCGTCGTACAATGCTCTGTCAACAGACATTAACGAATGCAATGCCGCTGGCGTGAAGTTCGGCGATGCCGCCGCCAAGGGTAAGGCCTGGGGCGGCAAACCCAACGCCATGAACGACTGGTTGCTAACGGGCATTCTGCGCAACGAGTGGGGGTTCGACGGCTACGTGACCAGCGACTGTGCCGGTGTGTCGTGCATCTACCGCAACGTGAAGCACTTCTATTACGGCAACAAATTTGGCACCTATACAGACGAAGCCGGCGACATCAACTCCCTATACATGGCACATGCCACGGCCGATGCCATCAAGGCAGGCAACGACATGAACTGCGAGTTCAAGAACAAGACCAGCGTCTTCCAATCGGCCTTGGATGCAGCACTGAACATGGGGCTGATGACCGAGGCCGACCTCGACCAGGCACTGGTACGCGTCCTTGAGACCCGCTTTGCCTTAGGCGAGTTCGACAGCACTAATCCCTGGAGCACGCTGGGTTCCGAAACGTTGGAAAGCGAAGCCAATCAGGCACTGGCCCTGAAGGCCGCCCGCGAAAGTATTGTCCTGCTGAAGAACGAAGGCAACCTGCTGCCCATCAGCACCGACAAAAAGGTAGCGCTCATCGGTCCCTACGCCAACCAAATCATGCTGGGCGACTACAGCGGCACACCAACATACACCACCACACCCTTCGAGGCTTTCTCAAAACGTCTGAACTTCCATGTCAACGACGGTACCATCCAAGCCGAAGGTTTCTCAAGTGCAATCAGCGGCAATGCAGCAAACATGAACAAGGGCAGAGGCTATCTGGAGAATACGGCCCCAGGCGTTGAGCTGCTCTACGAGAACGTAGACTTCGGCAACGGCTGTACCAACTTCGTAATGGCTGCTGCTTCGAAGAATACCGGCGTGGCTACGGTCAATTTCTATTTGGACAGCGACAGCGGCGAGCCTTTCCTCAGCATCGGCAACGAAGATACTGGCAACTGGACCAAGTGGAAGGAGATCAGTGCCACAGTAGACCCCGCCGTGGTGAAGGGCATTCACAACCTCTACGTCAAGTTCACCGGTTCGCAGAAGTATGCCGGTAATTACGACTACTTCCGTTTCTACAATCCCGACAGCAATCCCCTTGAGGAGCTCGGGCCACTGTATATGGTTCAAACCACCGATGCCGTCAACGACAATGCTTCTGACGACATGATTGCCCGTGCCGTAGCCGTAGCCAAGAAGGCCGACGTGGTGGTATTCTGTGGCGGAACAGACTTCTCGAAACCCAGCAACCACGCCACTGGTACCGAGAGTCACGACCGCTGGCAGCTGACACTGCCCGGCAATCAGGAGGACGTACTAAAGGCCATGCAGGCTGTCAATCCCAACATCGTGCTGGTATTAGAGAGCAACTCGTCGATGGACATCACATGGGAGAAACAGAATCTGCCAGCAATCCTCGAAGCTTGGTACGGCGGACAGGCTCAAGGTCAGGCCATCTGCGACATCATCTATGGCGACTGCAACCCCTGCGGCAAACTGACGTCAACATGGTATAACCGCCTGGAAGAGCTGCCGTCGGCCGCCGACTCCAAGTTTGCTTCGAACGGCATGCTGGAATACAACATCGACCAGTGGGGCTATACCTATATGTATTACGGCAAGGGTACGGGAGCCAATGTTGCCCGTCAGGCCGCTGCACCTATGTACCCCTTTGGCTATGGCCTCAGCTACAGCAACTTCAGCTACAGCGACTGCGCCGTCAGCAACACATCGCTGGCCAAGGGAGGCAGCATCAACGTGACAGCCACCATCACCAACAACAGCGACCGCGACGGTGCCGAGGTTGTGCAGGTGTACGTCAGCTATCCCAACAGCTCTGTGGCCCATCGTCAGAGCATGAACCGCATGCTGGTAGGCTTCGAGCGCGTTGAGGTACCTGCCCATCAATCCAGAGTTGTCACAATTCCCGTAAAGCACGAACAGCTGTGCTACTTCAACGAGACCGACCACACCTATAAGGTTGAAGGCACCCCCGCCACGCTGTACGTCTCCGCCTCGTCAGCCGACGATAAATGGTCGACCACCATTACACCCGAGGCAGCCATCGTCAAAGACAGCTATCATAACAAGGTGCAGACCCAGAACATCGGCAATACCGGTTGGGCAACAGGCTGTCTGGACTACGACGCTGTGGTGACTGAAGGTACCGCCTACTATGTGTCGGAGGTCAACGGCACACAGCTGACGCTGACCCCGCTGACCACCATTCCTGCCGGACAGGGCTTTATCTACAATGCCACCGAGGGCACCCACAGTTTCTTGCCGGCAAGCACGGCTCCCGCCATCAACAACCTGTTGGTAGGCACCACCGCCAACACCACCGTAGAATCCAACAGCGTATACGTGCTGGACGAGGTAGACGACAACACGGCGGGCATGCGTCTCTATCCAGGCACCAGCATTGCGAAAGGCAAAGCCTATCTGCCCCAGTCGGTGCTCAACGGAACCAGTGCCTCTACCCTAACCTTCGTTTTCGGCACCCCTTCGGGCATCAGCCGACGCTCAACGGCCAACAGCCCTCAGCCTACCGCCATCTACACCCTGCAGGGCCTGCGTGTGAAGACAATGACTATGCCTGGGCTTTACCTTGTAAACGGGGAAAAAATCATGATTAAGTAAATAATAGAAGAATATACATGAAAAAGAAATGATGCAATAACACAGAACAATCGCAGCCTCATAGGGGGCTGCGATTGTTCTGTCTCTCCTGACTTCGGCGATGAGTCACCCTCAATCACTACATTGCTACATCAACAAAAACATGCTGCACCTTCTGCACCCTATGCACCTGAAAGATTTTTAACAAACCAGATACAATATATTCGTTTTCAGCTTGTTATATAGATGTAATATGTATTTCAGAGCACGAATTGTTATTCAAAAATGCGCACACCCCATCCTACATAAAAGCGCCGCTGTTACTTCGTATAACTGTGCGATAT